>JAZSBA010000001.1:0-5309 GCA_045602125.1 Christensenellaceae bacterium
TCTTTTTTTGCAAAATAAGATTTATTTAATTTATTATTAATTTCAGAAAATTCAACGTTTTCTTTAATTAATTCGTTAAAATACACTCTTATTAAATTGTAATATTTAATTTCACCGTCGTTACAGGCAATATCTTCGCCAAAATCATAATTTTCATTGCGATTTAATAAAATTGACGGTTTATATAATTTTTCGTCGTATAAGCTTTGAACGCATTTTCCAACTGCTCGAGTAAACTCTTCCGTTTCACCAACTTTTTCTTTAGAACTACCTACTAAATAGTCGCCCTTTTGAGTTTTTATAAATAAGCTATACGCTTTATTAAATTCTTCGTGTATTTTTTTATTAGTTATGTATTTGGAAACGTAATTAACGTTATTTTCTAAGTTATAGTTAAGTTCGGAAACACAGTAACTACTGTATATTCCCATATCGTCAAACGATTTATTTTTCTCTAAATTAACAAGTCCTTTGTGATAATAATAGATATAAGAACCAACCGTTAATCTAAAATTGTCAACCGACGTAACGCCTGCCGTTCTATCAAATAAGACTATATCGTTAAACGGAGCGCACGCTTTATAACTAAATTCACCGCTCGTTCCATTGAAAAGTTCACCAAACGGCATCTTTTCATTACCGATAATAATTTTATGGTTTTCACGCTTAAAAGCAACGGAGTTTACGGTGTTGATTTCTAAAAGTGTTGCGTAAGCGTTTGCAAACGCTTTCGTTTTTAATTCTGCGTTTAACGACACGCCGAATATATCGGGAGTCGACGCAAAATATATAGTTTTGTAATTTTTGTAATTTAGTTCTCTAAATGATTTTTTAAGATATAAAGCTATGGGAAGGGTCAATGCGGTTGACGTTCCACCCGCAAGCGAGCCAACGAAATATATCTCGCTTTCAACGCTTGGATTAAACGCAATTTTTTCAATGAGAGAGTCTAAAACTTTTTTATTGTTTTCATCACACATAAAGTTTATAAAGCAAATATACGCTTTCATTCTCCAAAGTGATGAACCCCTGCTCATATGCAAGCATTTGGCATAATTGAGTTCAATACTCTCAAAATCAGGAAAAAGTTTAATTTTATTCTTTTTTAATAAATTTGTAACGACTGAATCAAAGTTTCCTTGTGCTGACAAGTCAAACTTAACGTCACACCCATTGTCCCCTATTTCGTAATTATCGGTATCGAAAGCAATCGAAACTACTGAAGACCCGTCTTTTTTCATTTTAAGACTGAGTTCTTCAGCTAATTTCGAACCATATCCACCTAAACCAATTACGTAATATTTCTTTTCCATAACCTTTATTTTCCCCGTCGGCGTTTTATCGCCGACGGGTTAAATTATAAATTTTTAAGCTTTGTTAGTGCTACCTGCAGGTCTACCTCTTTTTTTAGGAGCTGCTTCTTGATTAGTTTCTTCAACTACGGAAGCTTCTTCTAGAGCGATTTCTTCTGTTGTTTCTTCAACTACGGGAGTTGCGTCTACAACGATTCCATTAACAGTTTCAACCTTATCTTGTCTTTTAGCAGTCATTGCTTTGTTGATAGCTTTATTGATAACGTCTGAAGTAGTGTAATCGAACTTATCAGAAATATTTAATTCATTAAGTTCATTGAACGGTCTTGCTTCAGAAAGCGCTTGGAATACACCAATATTGTTGAACCAAGATGCAATTTGTTCTACGTATTCTTTGCAGTATTTTTCTTCTCTTAATACCATTCTAGTGCTAAGGATACCTTCGAATACTTTACGAAGTTCCCAATCGTAGATTCTCATGAATCTATCAAGAGTTAAATCAGGATTTGCACGGAACTTACAAATATCTAAGAAGATGTCGTATGCAACGTTGATAATTCTTTCAGCATCGTCACAGTCTCTAATAGATTCTTCGCTAGTTTTTACGAGATATGCAAGTTCAATAATGCTTGGACCTTCTTTATTAGCAAGCGGTTCAACAATCTTGCATTTAGCTTTAAGATCGTCAACGTAACCCGGAACTTTGAATAAAGAATTATTGAGAATCTTCATAAATTCGCAGCCTGTGATCTTGCGTTCAAGTTCATGATATTGAGTATCGCTTGAAATGTTAGGAAGAGAGTTTTTAATCCTAATTATTTCTTCATCAAACTTAGCTGACCAATCTTCAATATATTCGTCTTGGTTTCTAAACCATTTAACTAATTGAGCTGCGTTTTCAAGATTGATTTCGTTACCGTCAGGAGTTCTAATTGCTTTCTTGCCAGATGCAGTTACTTCGTAGAACATTAAGTTTCTTTCACTACCCTTTGTTGCGCGAGGAGCGTAAACGATGTTTTCCATGTAGAAACCGTAGAATAACGCTTTAACCATCTTATCGTCGTAGATTTTTTCCATCTTTTCGTTCATGTATGGAAGGTATCCACGTTTGTGTAAGTTATTGCCAAGGTGTGGGTTCCACATTTCAGTTTCGTAGTACTTGCAGTTGCGGATTGCTCTTTGATATTGCTTGAAGTAAAGGTTGTCTTCACCGAGTTCGTTGAACTTAGTAATTCTAAGCGGAGAAACGTCCATAACTTCGCCCGTGCAATATAATACGTTATCAAGCATCGTGTTTACAACTGCTACTCTAGCGCTTTCGTCACCAGAGAAACTTCTAACGAATTGTTCTGCGCAAGCTTCTAATACTTTGCTTTCTTTATTTTGATCAGTAGGAACGCTTAATTCAAAATATTCAGCGTTCTTCTTGATAAATCTAGCGGTATTTGTACTCATCATGAATACCGTGCAGTTAGCAGGTTTAACGATATCGCCGATATTATCTCTCATATCAATCTTGATAGAAGGTTTAGCGGCTTCGCTTGCAGTTGCAAAGTAAGCTTTAATCTTTTCTTTAGCTCTTCCCTTATCTTCGCCACAAGCCATCTTAACTGCTTCAACAACGTTTGCGTTGTAGATTTCAGCAAAAGCATCGCTCTTTTTGATAGATTTCTTGTAAGCGTCGATCATTGCGCTGAATAAAGAGTTGATTGCGCTAGCGTCTTTATCGTTATAAGAAGAAGATTGACTTACTTCTGCGCAAGCTGCGGTAAATGCAGCGGTGAATACGCCTTGACCAACAATATTGTCAGTTTCAGCAACTTCTTGAGCGCTTGCAGGACCAGCGTTGTCTAATACTTGTTTTAAGATATCGTCTTTTTCTTTAGCTTCAGAGTAAACGTTGATAACGCTATCTTGAACGCCTGCGTCTTTTCTACGAACGTCTTTAGCAAGTTCGATAAGGTTTTCTTTTTCCTTTTCAAATCTAACGAAGAACGAACGATACTTAGCAATTAAGATATTTAACGCTTTGTTAACGTTAGCGTAAACGAGCGCTTTAAGTTCAGCAACAGATTGAGAACTTACTTCGCCAAGAGTAGCCTTAGCGTCAACACCAACTAAGTATGCGTCAGTCTTTAAATCAGATTTTAAATCTTCATCGAAATCATCGTCGCTTCTAATTGCTAAGAAACGATTTTCTAATTTGTAATACTTACTCTTTTTAGGTCTTAATTTAACAGTTGTATCTTCAGAACCGTTAATTTCTCCAAGTACTACGAATTCATCGGGAAGTTCGTAAATTTCTCTACGTTTAATTGCGTCAGCATATGCAGGGTTTTCAGTTCTCATTGCGCTAACGAGTTTTTTCTTAAATCTGCAAAGTTGAACGAGGGCAGCAACAGGATGTAAGAAATTGCCGTCTTTATCCTTTAATACTCTATTGATTAAAGAAAGATTGTTGTTAGGAGCAACTTCGTTCTTTTCGTCAAGACAAAGAATTGCGTTACTGAAAGAAGTTTTAGTTCTCTTAATGCTTTCTGCGCAAGAAATGAAGTAGTTTAATATTTCAGAGTGAGCTTTATTTGCGCATTCTTTAATATCTGCAGCGGATTCTAAATCAGCTTTAACGATTCCGTCGATAGTATCTTCGTAATCAGTAAAATTAGGAATCTTCTTGATAATTTCAGATTCTAAATAAGTAAAGTACTTTTCTGCGGTGTTAGTGCCGGCTTCTTTGTTTCCTTCCTTATCGTAAACGCAAGTGCCTCTATCAACGATATCGTTAATCTTTGAATCGTTATTTTCAGCGTCGTTGATGAGTTCATCCATTACAATGTCAGCATAACCGGTTTCGCCCATGGTGTAAGCTCTACCCATTTCTTTACATTGTCTTTCGTTTTCCTTAATTTTAGCCTCTACTGCTTTATGTAAGGTTAACATATCGCCTTCACAAGCCGCGATAGTTTTTTCGTGAGCAACGTAATCTAAGATTGTTTCTCTTGGGAAACGAATTTCAGAAGTTGAAATACCTGCGTACATTGCACCGCTACCGTTGTTTTGAGAGTGAACGAGTTCGTGGTTAGAAATTTCACTATCAAATCTATCGCCGATTTCAGTACAAATTAAACTGTAAAGTGAATTTGCAAGTACGATGTTGTGAGCAGTAACGCTAGTTACGTTAGGAATCTTATCTAAAACGAACACTTGGTTGAACGGAGCAGCGTCTGGAGACCAGAAAGATTGATCCATAGAATCAAATAATAAACCTACGCTTGGTTCTTCAGCATGACCGATTTTAAATCTAACCGGCGCTTTCTTCTTTAATTGATCGCCTTTGTTGTATCCGCGAGAAACTAAGTTAATTGCGTTAAGTTCACGGAAAATTGCGTATGCGTTAGCGTAAATTTTAGTGGTGTTTTCAGGAGTTTGACCGTCCGCATAAATATCAGGAAGAGCAATCATTGCGTTGATTATCGGGCTCTTACCTAAATTCTTTCTAAGATATTTCTTAGCGAATAATGCGATGGGGATAAACGAACCGGAACCAGTACCACCGGCAACTGAAGTAATTACGTATACTTCGCAAGGATCGTTAGGATTTAACGTCATTTTTTCTAATACGTTGATGAAAGAAGATCTAAATTTAGGCTTGTTCATCGTGTTTAAGAAAGCAAGGTAAGATTTCTTTCTCCATTGAGAAGCACCTCTAAACATTTCTTGTGAACGAATAGCCTTATCTTCATGTGGGAACCACTCGCGAATATAATTAGAACCAATTCTATCACAAATCGTTCCTACGCTTGCGTTATCTGCCATCGGAATGGGCGTAGCCCATTCAATTTTCTTGATATCGCCAGCGTCAGTGTCGAAAACGACAGCTGGTATGATGCCGTTACGGATACCACGGTGAATCACCCGGTAATTGTCATTGAAGTGGAGAGCGATGGAAGCGGTACGGTTTCCAATTATCTTTTCAAGCTGGACGCTATCATCGGC
>JAZSBA010000002.1:0-2991 GCA_045602125.1 Christensenellaceae bacterium
AAATACAATTTAGCAATCATTGGAGAAAGTTATTACGATCAGTTCAATATAAAGATAGTTGACGACGGCAAAAAAGAATTGAAACTCACGAACGCAACGACGGTATTTTCTAGACCTATTTTCGATAACGCTTACGCGTTAGAAGAAGTTGTAAAAGGTCAAAAGTTATACGCTATAAAAACCATAACGTTTAACGATAAGTCAATGACGTTAGTCTCTCTCACCGAAGACGGAAAACCCGTAGGTTACGTTTTATCGGGATATCTTGGTAGTGGGATTACCTCTAACCTAACCCTTTCAACGGGTAGCGAAAGCGTAGTTACAAGCGACGGCAAGAAACACTTTAACAACGTTTTAATGATAGGAGTTATAGCGCTTACTATAACGCTAGTAGCGTTGTTTATAGAAAAGAAACTTTTATTTGATAAAGAAGACGGCAATAAGCAATAAAAAATGCACGCTCGATGCGTGCATTTTTTTTATTTACGATTAAAGTTTATTCAATGCTCTTATTTTAAGTCGTTTGTTGCAAGTTAGGCGAACTCAAAGCCTAGTTGAACACGTATTTTAAGCCGTTAGAAACAAGTATTTCAAGGCTCGACAAACTCAAAGTATATTCAATGCTCTTATTTTAAGCCGTTAGAAACAAGCTAGGCGAGGCTCGACGGCAAGTTATCGGGTACAATTGACCTTTTTGGTCATTGTAATCGTAACTTGACGGCAGTAACAAAGCATAGCGCCGTTTATAACGGATTAAAATTAATCGCCGTACAAAGAATCCATCGCATCCTTATACTTTTTAATCTTATCGTAACTCTTTACGTCAAGCTCTTTTTCAAGCGTTTCTAAGGCTTTTTTAGCCGATCTTGAAACCTTGTTTGGAACTTCTACTAAAATGGTCACGTAAAGGTCGCCAACGCCGTTTCTAGTCTTGATACCCTTTCCGCGAACTATCATAGTTTTTCCACTTTGAACGCCGTCTGGAATAGTTAATTCGTAAGCATCGTCAAGCGTGGGAATTTTTACCTTTCCGCCTAAACAAGCGGTTGTATAAGAAATAGGAACTTCAACGTAAAGGTCAAAGTTTTTACGCTTGAAGAGTTTGTGCGGTAAAAGTTTGAAAACGACGATTAAATCGCCCGGCTCTCCCCCAACCGTTGAAGCGTTACCATACCCGCGTTTTTTCATATACGAGTTATTATCCGCTCCCGCAGGAATATCAAGGGTAACCACAGTTTGAGTTTTGTTATAACCCTTTCCACCGCAATCTGGACACTTATCGGTAATTTTTCTACCCGTTCCGTTACAGCCGGAACAAGGCTTTACGCTGATTGAACGGAAAAATCCACCGCCACTAACGTATTGAACTTGACCTGAACCTTTACAAGTTTTACAAGTTTCGTAAGCAGTTCCGTTTTTAGCACCCGTGCCCTTACAAGTTTTACAAGGCTCGTTTCTATTGTATTTTATCTCACGAGTGCAACCTTTAGCACCGTCAAGGAAGGAAAGTTCTACTTCTAAAGTTATATCTTGCCCTTTTCGGTTTTGCTCGGTTCTTGCGCCAGAGCCACCACCTGTAAAAGACGAGAATATATCTCCGAATATATCGCCGAAACCACCAAATCCGCCGTCTCCACCGAATCCACCGAATCCGCCAAAACCACCCATGCCGGGGTTTTCAAGCTCAAAGTCGTATTTCTTTCTCTTTTCGGGATCGGAAAGCGTTTCGTTTGCTTCGTTGATTTCCTTAAATTTTTGCGCGGCTTTTTCATCGCCCGGATGAAGATCCGGATGGTATTGACGCGCTAGTTTTCTATATTGAGTTTTAATTTGATCTTGCGTGGCGTTTTTGTCAACACCTAAAATTTCGTAATAATTAGCCATATTTATATACCACAATCATCGTAGGCAAGTTTGCCTACGATGATTTTAATTATATTAAAATTTTTCCATTGCGTAGGGTTTCACGGTTTTGATACCTATCGCTTGTTGTAATTTACCTACCCCTTAGTTTTGGTGGAACTCGGTATCGCCGTCGGCACTATCGTTGCCTTCAGGTTGAGGACCGCCAGCTTGTTGATAGAGTTTTGCAAAGATTGCTTGCGCTTCGTTAGAAAGCTTTTCAGTAGCCGCTTTAATTCTATCGTTGTCGTTAGATTCAAGTTCGGTTTTTGCTTCTTTAAGAAGGTCTTCAAGTTTAGCCTTGTCTTCTTCAGGGAGCTTATCTCCGTTTTCTTTTAAAGCCTTTTCCATTTGGAAAATCATACCGTCAAGAGCGTTTCTATTGTCAACGGCTTCTTTTCTCTTCTTATCTTCTTCTTCGTATTGTTCTGCTTCTTTAACGGCTTTATTGATTTCGTCTTCAGAAAGGTTTGTTGAAGAAGTGATAGTAATATCTGCAGTCTTTTGAGTGCCAAGGTCTTTTGCCGTTACGTGAACGATACCGTTAGCGTCAATATCGAAAGTAACTTCGATTTGAGGAATTCCACGCGGAGCGGGAGCAATACCAGTAAGGTTAAATTGACCTAAAGTCTTATTGTCTTTAGCGAACTTTCTTTCGCCTTGAAGAACGTGAATAGTAACTTCAGGTTGATTATCCGCTGCAGTTGAGAACACTTGTGATTTTTTAGCAGGAATAGTAGTATTTCTTTCGATAAGCGGAGTGCAAACGCCACCTAAAGTTTCAATACCAAGTGATAGGGGGGTAACGTCTAATAAAAGAACGTCTTTAACTTCGCCAGATAAAACGCCACCTTGAATAGCAGCACCGATAGCAACGCATTCGTCGGGGTTAATGCCCTTGAAGGGTTCTTTACCTGTAACCTTTCTAACTTCGTCGATAACTGCGGGGATACGGGTTGAACCACCAACTAAAATAACCTTATGGATTTGTGTCTAACATAGACCTGCGTCTTTCATAGCATTTTGTAAGGGAGTGATGGTTGCTTTAACTAAGTCTTCGGTAAGAGCGTCGAATTTTTGTTTGGTAAT
>JAZSBA010000003.1:0-13490 GCA_045602125.1 Christensenellaceae bacterium
CGGTAATAGAACTAAGGCTAAAATCGTTAAAAACAAACTTGCTCCTCCGTTTAAGACTGCTGAATTTGATATTATCTACGGTCACGGCGTATCACAAGAAGGTTGTTTAGTTGACCTTGGCGTTCAATACGGTATTATGGAAAAATCAGGCGCTTGGTTTAGCTATAACGGCGAAAAGATTGCTCAAGGTAGAGAAAAGGCCAAAGAATATTTAACAAACAACCCTGAAATCATGGCGGAAATCGATCAAAAGATCCGTGATGCTTACAAAGAACAATTTGCAAATAAATAATAAAGGATAAGATAAAAAGCAACGTTCTCGTTGCTTTTTAACCATTTTACTATGTCAGACTTAAATCATATTTTATATACGACTATATCATTTGCGTTAACAATAGTTGGTTTAATTTTGCTCAATATCTTTTTAAAAGATCAAAAGAAGAAAGATTTAGTTCTTAAAATCTCGGCAGTTTTAACGGTTATAATTCACTATAGCACGCTTTGGACGGATTATTTTTCGGGTAACGAGCCTGAAGTAGTTCAAGCGATGCTTCTTCCCGCGCATCCGTGTAACGTTGCTATGTGGCTTTTATTAATCGTTGCTTTTCTTAAAAATAAAGAAGGGAAGGCTTTCAAATTCTTATCCGTTATAACTTTTTATTTAGGTATAATCGGTGGAATTATAGGAATTCTTCTTAACGAAATTTACATTTCTAATCCAAACCTTGCCGATTGGGACGTTTTAAACGGTCTTTTAAGCCACTCAACAATGATGTTTGGTTGCATTTATCTGTTAACCGGTGGATATTTTAAGGTTAGAGTAGATAATTTAATTAACGTAGTTTTAGGCTTGATTTTATTGCTCGTTGACGGTGGAATAGTTATTCTACTTCACGTGATATTCGGCTTAGAACCGCCCAACTCAATGTATCTTTTAGAGCGTCCTTTTGAAAATATTGCTTGGTTAAACGTTGTAACGATAGGTTTAATGGCAGTAGCGTTAATTTTCTTAGTAACCGCCCTATACGAGCAGTTTGCCCTTAAAAAAGAAGACCGCTGGTACAGTAGAATAAAAAGGTATTTTATAAAACTGAAAGAAACTAAAAATTAACAAAAAAGTTCGGAATTTTCCGAACTTTTTTAATGTTTTAAAATTTCTTTTCGCCGAATTTTGAAAGGGTAGGAACGCACTTTTCAAATATAATATTGTCGGCATATTTTTCTGCATTTTTAATGTCCTCTTCCGTTTGAATCGTCCAAGCGATAACCTTGTATTTGCCAGTTCTCTTATAAGACACGGGAAGATCTTTTGCTCTTAAACTTAAAAAGTTAAACTTTATATAAAGTTTAAACGCGAACGCGTGAATTAATTTATTGATTATCCACGGCGCAAGTTTGCTAGGCTCTCTAGTAACGAGAACACCTGCAACGAATTCAGGCGCAAGCTTGGTCATACGATAAACTATATTTGGGTTAAAACTTTGAACGGCAAATTGACCTTTATAATTTCTAAGCTCATTAACTACGAGTTTTTCAATTCCCTTTCTCTTTTGATGTTTAACTTCAACGAGTATTGGAGTTCTTCCGTCAACGAAGTCTAAAAACTCTCTAAACGTCATAATAGGGTACTCTTTACCCATTGGGCGAAGAGCTTTAACTTCTTCGTAAGTTAACTCTCTAATATCTCTATCAACACCGCAAACACGCTTTAAGTTATCGTCGTGATAAACTACTAAAACGTTGTCAATTGTCATTTGGACGTCCATTTCAATTCCGTAACCAAGTTCAATTGCGCGCTCGAAAGCAGGTTGAGTGTTTTCGGGATAATTTTCATCAAATAAACCGCGGTGGGTTATAGGTGTTTTGTATAAAAAAGCATCGTCAAATTTCTTCATAAACATCTCCGTCTTTAATATTTTAACATAATTTAAAAAATATGCAAGCGTTCTCTTGAAAATAAAGATTTTTTAGTGTATAATAATATAAAATTATTATAATGGTAATATTTCGACATTTTTATTAAGAAGACTATTAAATAACAACAGTTTGTAAATAGTTAAATAAAAGGATTTTATGGCTGAAATTATTAAAGACAATATTAGAAACTTTTGCATTATAGCGCATATTGACCATGGAAAGTCAACGCTTGCTGACCGTCTTATTGAAATGACTGGTCAAGTTGCCGAGCGTGATATGGAGCAACAACTTCTCGATTCTATGGACTTAGAGCGTGAAAGGGGTATAACTATCAAGCTTACTCCAGTTAGAATGCTCTATAAGGCAAAAGACGGAAAAGAATATATTTTTAACCTTATCGATACCCCCGGTCACGTTGACTTTACCTACGAAGTTTCTCGTTCATTAAAGGCGTGCGAAGGAGCAATTCTTATAGTTGACGCATCGCAAGGTATTCAAGCGCAAACGCTTGCAAACGTTTATTTAGCGCTCGATAGCAACCTTGAAATTATGCCCGTTATTAACAAAATCGATCTTCCGTCGGCGGATATTGAAAGTTCGGCAAAAGAGATTGAAGACGTTATCGGGCTTGACGGAACTAACGCTCCTAAAATCTCCGCTAAAACAGGCGTTAATATCGAAGAAGTTTTAGAGAGAATAGTTACCGATATCCCCGCGCCAAAAGGTGACGATAACGCTCCGCTTAAAGCGCTCATTTTCGATAGTTATTACGATAACTTTAAGGGCGTTATATTATTCGTTAGAATAGTTGACGGCGTCGTAAAGCCCGGAACTAAAATTAAAACCTTTATGTCGGACAAGGAGTTTGACGTTGTTGAAGTTGGAACGTTCAACCCTGAACTTCGCCCAAAACAATCGCTTGATAGTGGTGAAGTTGGCTATATTGCAGCGTCGATAAAGTCAATTTCCGATATTGAAGTTGGCGATACGGTATTTGACGTAAATAACCCAACGAGCGAACCTCTCCCAGGTTATAAAAAGGCTCAGCCCGTTGTGTTTAGTGGTATTTATCCGCTTGACGGCTCTAAGTTTAACGACCTTAAAGAAGCGCTTTTAAAACTTAAACTTAACGACGCATCGTTAACTTTTGAGCCCGACCACTCAACTGCGTTAGGTTTTGGTTTTAGATGTGGATTTTTAGGTTTACTTCACATGGAAATTATTCAAGAAAGGTTAGAGCGTGAGTTTGGTCTTGATATTATAACGACTGCGCCGTCGGTTTCATATATCGTTCATAAAACTGACGGAGAAATTTTCACGGTTGAAAACCCAACTAAACTTCCGCCGGCAGTTGAAATAGAGTATATGGAAGAGCCTGTTATCAAGGCAAGTATTTACACTCCGCCCGATTACGTTGGCGCAATTATGGAGCTTTGCCAAGAAAAGCGTTGCGTTTTTGAAGATATGGTTTACATTGATAGTAAGCGCGTTAAACTTAACTATGAACTTCCGCTTAACGAGATAGTTTTCGATTTCTTTGACGGATTAAAGTCAAGAACAAGGGGCTATGCGTCTTTCGACTATGAAGTTTCAGGTTATAAACGCTCTGAACTTGTAAAACTCGATATGCTTTTAAACGGAGATATTTGCGACGCTCTTTCACTTATCGTTCATAAGGACAAGGCGTACGCGCGTGGTAGAGCAATAGCCGAAAAGTTAAAAGACGTTATTCCAAGACAAATGTTTGAAATCCCCGTTCAAGCGGCGGTTGGCGGTAAGATTATCGCAAGAGAGACGGTTAAAGCGCTTAGAAAAGACGTTCTTGCTAAATGTTACGGCGGTGATATAACCAGAAAGAAGAAACTTCTTGAAAAGCAAAAAGAAGGTAAGAAGAAGATGAGAAAGCTCGGTAGCGTAGAAATACCGTCCGAAGCGTTCATGTCAATACTTAAAATTGATTCAAGTGATAAATAATTATGGCAGGTATATACGTTCACGTTCCATTTTGTAAACAAAAGTGCAGTTATTGCGATTTTGCTTCCTTTCCCAAAGAAATTGGAAAAGCGGAAGCTTATTTTGCGTGCCTTTATAAAGAATTAAAGTCAAGAAGTTTAGCGCTTAAAGATAAAACCTTTAATACTATCTATTTTGGCGGTGGAACTCCTAGTTTCGTTGAGCAAAAATACATCTATGGGGCGCTTAAACAAATTTTCACTTGTTTTAACGTTGATAAAAACGCAGAAATTACTTTAGAAGTAAACCCCGGAACGATTGATGAAAACAAGTTAAAAGTTTATAAAAACGCTGGAATTACTCGTTTTAGCATAGGTCTTCAAACGGCAAACGAGAACACGCTTTATAAAATAAATAGAATTCACGACGTTAAAGATTTTAAAAACGCGGTAGAACTTTTAAAAGATTATAACTTATCGGTTGACGTTATGATTGGTCTTCCCGATGAAGATATAACCGACGTTAAAAATACGTTAGATTTAGCAACTTCTTACGATAGCGTAAAACATATTTCAGTTTACGCTTTAAAAGCCGAAGAAGGAACGCCTATGTTCACAAGATATTTAAACGGCGAACTTCCTAGTGACGACGAGGTTGCCGATATTTACGATTTCGTAGTTGATTATCTTGATAAAAAGGGTTATAAACGCTACGAAGTTTCAAATTTTAGTAAGGTTGGTTACGAGTCAAAACACAATAAAAATTACTGGGAAAGGGGAGAATATATAGGCGTTGGAGTCGGCGCGTCTTCCTTTATTGATAACAGGCGTTTTACAAATACCGAAAGTATCGATGAGTACGTTCACGCAATCTTGAACAATAAAGTAGCGGAAGTTTTTTCTGAAGAAGTGGTTGGCGACGATGCTAAAGCAGAATACGCTATGCTCGCTTTGAGAACGAGCGCTGGCGTTAATTTTGAAGATTATAAAAAATCTTTCGGAAGTGATTTTAAGGAAGATTTTATAAGTTCCATTAAAAATAACGGTAAATATCTCGATATTACCGATAAAGGTTTAAAAATAAAGAGTGAGTATTTATACGTTCAAAACACAATTTTAGTTGATTTTATTTCGGAGAAACAATGAAAGAGTTCGTTCATTTACATTTACATACTGAATATTCCTTGCTTGACGGTATGGCAACCATTAAAAAGGTTGTTAAACGCGCCAAGGAACTTGAAATGCCTGCAATTGCTATGACCGATCACGGCAATATGTACGGCGCAGTTCAGTTTAACGACGAGTGCAAAAAACAAGGCGTTAAGCCTATTTTTGGTACGGAATTTTACGTATGTGACGATCATCTTCAAAAGGGTAAAATCAAAACTGACGACGTTGACGGTTATAAGGATAGAAGGCATTTAGTTTTACTTGCAAAAGATGAAACGGGATATAAAACTTTATCGTTACTCAACGCTATTGCTTTCCGTGACGGTTATTATTATAAGCCGAGAATAGACCTTAAACTCTTAAAAGAACATCACGAAGGGCTTATTTGTTTATCGGCTTGTATCGGTGGTGATATTCCGCAAGCGATACTTCGCCACGACGATAAATTAGCAGACGATTTAGTAATCTTCTTCAAAGAAACGTTTGGAGATGATTTTTACTTAGAACTTCAAAATCAAGGGCTTGAAGAACAAGCCTACGTTAACGCCGCTCTTCGAGCTCTCGCTAAAAAACACGGCGTTAAGACGGTTATCACTAACGACGTTCACTATATAAATAAAGAAGATGCCGTTACTCAAGACGTTTTAATGTGCGTTCAAACAGGTGTTAAAATTGACACTCCAAATCGTATGAAAATGCCTTGCGACGAGTTCTATCTTAAAAGTTACGACGAACTTGCTCAAGTTTTCCCAAACGATCTCGACGCGCTTGACACGACTATCGAAATTGCAAATAAATGTAATTTCTCATTTACCTATGGTCAGTATAAATTCCCGCATTATATTCCAGAAAATGGGAAAACTCCTATTGAGTTTATTAGAGATTTAATAAACGAAGGAATTAAGAAAAAGTATGGAGAAGAAACCCCTGAAATTAGAGAACGTATTGAAATGGAACTTGGCGTTATTGAAAAGCAAGGTTTCATTGAATACTATCTTATCGTGTGGGATTATATTTATAACGCTAGAAAAATGGGAATATCCGTAGGTCCAGGCCGTGGTTCTGGCGCAGGCTCTATCGTTGCTTACTTAATTGATATTACGGATATTGATCCCCTTAAATACGGCTTATATTTTGAGCGTTTCTTAAACTCAGAGCGTGTTTCCGCGCCCGACTTTGACGTTGACTTTGAAGATTCACGTCGTCAAGAAGTTATTGATTACGTTAGGGGTAAATACGGCGAAAACACCGTTGCTAAAATCGTTACCTTTGGTACGATGGCGGCAAAGAACGCTATAAAGGACGTTGGTAGAGTTTTAAACGTTCCTTATAACGAAATGGATAGGGTAACTAAAGCAATTCCAAATAAGATAGTTAAAAACGGTAAAACTATTGAAATTAAAAGACCTAATATTTTAGAGAAAGTATTTGGTTTTTATAACGACGGAACGGACTATTCAGTTCCCGAACTCGTTGAAATGTATAACGAAAGCCCTGAAATTAAAAGGGTAGCCGATATCGCTATGAAACTTGAAGACGCGCCCCGTCAGTCAAGTACTCACGCATGCGGTGTTATTATCGGCGCGGATATTTTGGATAGGCATATGCCGTTATCGAGAAACGGCGAAGATATAACTACGCAGTATACTGGCGTAGAACTTGAACACTTAGGCTTTTTAAAGATGGACTTTTTAGGTCTTCGAAACTTAAGTGATATTAAGATGGCGATAGAATACGTTAAGGAAAACCACGGAGTAGACGTAGTTTTCGATAGAAACGGTTACGATGATCCTAAGGTTTACGAGCTTATATCTTCTGGTAATACTACCGCCATATTCCAAATAGAATCTAGTGGGTTTAAAGATTTCTTATCAAGGCTTAAACCGAGTTGCTTGGAAGATATCGTTGCGGCGGTGTCTTTATATCGTCCAGGTCCTATGGACTCTATCGGTAAGTTTATAAAGTCAAAGCATAACCCTGAAACTATTAAGTTTGCGCACCCACTTTTAGAGCCGATACTCAAGCAAACGTACGGTTGTATAGTATACCAAGAACAAGTTATGAAAATCGTTCAAGACTTGGCTGGTTATACTCTTGGTCAAGCCGATAACGTAAGACGTATGATGGGTAAGAAAAAAGTTGCCGATATGGAAAAAGAAGAAGTAGTTTTCATTTACGGTAAACCTGAAAGCGTTGACGAAAACGGTAAAGTTCAAAGGGCTATTGACGGTTGCTTAAAGCGTGGAGTTCCGGAAGACGTTGCTAAACAAATTTGGAACGAAATGAAAGACTTTGCTAAATACGCTTTCAATAAATCACACGCAGCAGCTTATTCTTTAGTTACTTATCAAACGGCATACTTAAAATGCTACTACGAGCCGGAATTTTTAACTGCGGTACTTAATAACCGTATAACTAACATTGAAGAAATAACAAACTACGTATCGTACGCTAAAGAAGAAAGAGTTCCAGTTCTTCCACCTGATATAAACGAAAGTAAAACTTACTTCTCCGTTAAAAACGGCGTTATTAGGTTTGGCTTAGCGGCGGTTAAGGGCGTAGGCATATCGGTTATTGACGAAATTATTAAAGAGAGAGAAACTAACGGCAAATTCACTTCTTTTGAAGATTTTGCAATGAGATGTATTCATCACGTTAATAAGCGTTTAGTTGAAAACCTTATTTATGGGGGCGCGTTTGATTGCTTTGGTATATATAGAAGTAGGCTTATAGGCGTTTACGAAGACGTTCTTGATAAAGCGCAAGCAATAACTAAGGAAAGAGAAAGCGACCAAATGTCCTTCTTTGAATTACTCGGAGAGCCAGAGAAGATAGAAGTTATCTATCCTAACGTATCAGAATACGATCAAAAGACGAAACTTGTATATGAAAAGAGCGTTTTAGGCGTTTACGTTTCAGGTCACCCGCTTGAAGAGTATAAAGACTTATTAAAGAAGTATTCCTTCTCAACGCAACTTCTTTTGTCAAAAGAAGAAAATGAAGACGGTGAAGTCGTTTACACCGACGTTAGCGACGGTACGCTCGTTACTATGTGTGGAATACTCACGGGAGTTAAGAAAGTAGCAACGAAATCTGGTCAATTTATGAGCGTATTAACCGTTGAAGATTTGTACGGTCCTATTGAGTGCGTAATGTTCCCGAAAGTTCACGAAAAATATAGAAATAAGATTGAACAAGATAATATCGTTGAATTAAAGGGAAAACTTCAAATAAGAGACGGGCGTGAACCTAGCATTATGGTTGAGCATATTGAACCGCTTGCCGAAAAGACTGAAAACGTAACTTCGGTTGAAACTAGCGAAGTTAAAGTTAAAAAACAATGTTTGGGTATAAAACTTCCAGATGAAATGGACGTTAATTCAGTTTTGTCTGAACTTGAAGAAATACTTTCAGCATATCCAGGGGATATAACGGTGTTTATCAAAAATAAAGGCAAAGCGTTTAAATGCGATATGACCGTTAGAGAGTGTAAGGGGCTTATTACAGAACTTACGTCGATTGTTGACGAAAAAGATATATTATTTTTTGAAAAATAGTAGATTATTCTAATAATCTATGATAAACTAGTCTAGATTTACTAGTATTTAGGAGTTTACTATGAAGAAAATAGCCATTTTAACCAGTGGCGGAGACGCGCCTGGTATGAACGCGTGCGTTAGAGCGTGTGTTAGATATGCAATAGCGAAAGACCTTGACGTTTACGGTATCGAAAGGGGATATCACGGCTTGGTAAATAATAAAATAAATTTTATGAGTACTCGTTCGGTATCCGACATCGTTCATAGGGGCGGTACTGTTTTAAAAACTGCAAGATGTCCTGAGTTTAAAGACGTTGCTGTTCAAGAACAGGCGGCGGAAACTTTGCAAGCTTACGGTATTGATAGCCTTATCGTAATCGGTGGCGACGGTTCGTTTAGAGGCGCTAAAGATTTATCTGATAACTGCGGAATTAACGTTGTTGGTATTCCCGCTACTATCGATAACGATTTAGCGTATACTGATTTTACTATCGGTTTTGATACTGCAGTTAACACGGTACTTAACTCAATCAATAATTTAAGAGATACGATGGGTTCTCACGATAGAGTTTCTTTACTCGAAGTTATGGGTAGAAAGTGCGGTGATATCGCATTATACGCATCACTTGCAGGTGGCGCGGAATTCTGTTTAACTCCCGAAGCGCCGTTTGATATTCAAGAGATTGCAAAGACGTTAGTTAAGAGTCGTAAGCGTGGTAAAACTTCAAATATGATCATATTTGCAGAAGGTGCAGGCGATAGAGACGCTATTTGTAAACAACTTGAAGAATTAACGGGGTTATCGGTTAAAACTACAACTCTTGGTTACGTTCAACGTGGTGGTGCTCCCACTATGGCGGATAGAATTTTCGCCGCTCGTTTGGCAGTTAACGCGGTTGACCTTATGATTGAAGGTAAAACTAATAGAGCAGTTGGCGTAAAAGACAATCATATCTTTGATATGGATATTAGCGAAGCGCTTGCAGTTAAGCATGATTTCAACCAAGAACTTTATAAAGTTATGAATATTTTAGCAAGATAAAAATTTGATTTAATCAAAAGGAGATAAAAATGAAAAATTTAGTTGGCGCGGCAATGTTTGCGCAATCAGGTGGTCCTACTTCAGTTATCAACGCTAGTGCGGCAGGCGTGTTTATCGAAGCGTTAAAGCAAGATAAAATTACTGCTGTTTACGGCGCTGCACACGGTATTAAAGGTGTTTTAGAAGAAGATTTCTACGATATTTCTAAAGAAGATATGGAAGAACTTTTACTTTTAAAGAACACTCCGTCTTCAGCTCTCGGCTCTGTAAGATATAAACTTAAAGACGCTAAGAAAGACGATACCGATTATAAGAGAATCGTTGAAGTTTTCAAAAAGTACAATATTCGTTACTTCTTCTACAACGGCGGTAACGACAGTATGGATACTTGCAACAAAATTTCTAAATATATTAAAAAGTCTGGTTGGGATTGCAACGTAATCGGCGTTCCTAAGACAATCGATAATGACCTTTTCGGTACTGATCATTGCCCAGGTTTTGCATCTGCTGCTAAATATATTGCAACTACCATTATGGAAGTTTGCTTAGACGCTAAAGTTTACGATACTCCGATGATTTGCGTTATCGAAGCAATGGGTAGAAATGCTGGTTGGTTAACTGCATCTGCAGTTCTTGCAGGTCACAAGGGTTTAGGTCCTGATTTAGTTTACCTTCCTGAAGTTGCTTTTGATATTAACAAGTTCGTTTCTGACGTTAAAAACGTTCTTGCTAAGAACAACAATAAGTGTATCGTTGTAGTTTCTGAAGGTATTAAGGATAAAGACGGTAAGCTTGTTTGCGAATCAGTAGGCGCAGTTGCAAGAGATAGTTTCGGTCACGCTCAACTTGGTGGCGTTGCTGCAACTCTTGCTAACATTTTAAAAGAAGAAACTGGCTTTAAAACTAGAGCAGTTGAACTTTCTCTTATGCAAAGATGCGCAGCTCACCTTGCATCTAAAGTTGACGTTGAAGAAACGTTTAGAGCAGGCCGTGAAGCAGTTAAGGCTGCAGTTAGAGGAACTACTGATAAAATGGTAGTTTATAAGCGCGTTGAAGATAAGAACGGTAACTATAAATGTAAATACAGCATGGTTAACCTTAAACTTGCTGCAAATACTGAAAAAACCGTTCCGCTTGAATGGATTATCAACGACGGAACTTATATTTCAGACGAATTCGTTGAATATGCACTTCCGCTTATTCAAGGCGAATCAAAAGCACCTACTGTTGACGGTCTTCCAAGATTTGCTAACCTTAAAAAAGTTCAAGCAGGCAAAAAGTAATAAAAAAACTCCGCACTATGCGGAGTTTTTTTTAGTTTGAGTTTTTTTAAAATAATTCACTATAAATCATTTCAACGATTTTTAGGTGCTCATTAGCGAAAACGTCAGGCCAGTTTCTAACGTGCATGCCAATAGTTACGGTTATTTTGTTTTTTCTATCAACTAGAGCGTAACTTCCGGCAGCGCCGTCCCACCCAAATTCGCCTTTTGAAATTCCAGACGGGGAGTCAACTTTTCTAACTCTAACGCCTAAGCCGTAACCGTAATCTCCGCCTTGAACACAGGTGTAACTGTTTTTAACTGAAAAATCCAAAACGTAATCTTGAGTCATTAAATCAAGAGTTTCTTCTTTTAAAAGTTTTCCGTTAAGTAGACCTTGCAAGAACTTTGAATAGCCTTCAACCGTGCCTTTAAGCCCACCGCCACCACTTTCGTAAGAGGGGTGGTTTGCCCACCTTGCTTCTTCATAAACAAAAGGTACTACCTTTTTGTTTTCAGCGTAATATAACGGCTCAAAATCTTTTAAGTCATGCTTGAAAGTTAAAGTTTCTATATTCAGCGGTTTAAAGATATTTTCTTCAACAAAATCGGAAATTTTAAGACCTGTTACACTTTCGATAAGTCCACCTAAAACGTCGTGACATAAACTATAACGGAACTTTTCGCCCGGCTCGAAATTAAGGGGAGATTTTACAATTTCATTTATAATATCAAGTGTTGAAGACAATGGGTTTTTATCAAATTGATTTTTGATATATTCCGTTTCAAAATTATAGTCAAGCCCAGCGGACATAGTGAGTAAATGCTTAATAGTTATCGGAGTTTTAGGCTTAACTTTCTCGCCGTCTTTTAATAGATAAACGTCGTTAAAGCAGGGAAGATATTTTGAAACGCTATCTTCAAGTGAAATTATCCCACGCTCTATAAGCATCAACGTTGCAACGGCGGTTATAACCTTTGAGCAAGAGTACATAAAAAGTTTTTCCTTGCCCGTTGCGTTATTTTTAGCATTGTTAAAGTAACGGTAAACAGTTTTATCACCGTGAGTTACTAAAACGTCAAAATACGGAATATTCTTTTCTTTGATAACAACGTTATCTATATAATCTTTAACTTTTTCAAACATAATTTTCTATAAAAAATGGAGCGAAACGCTCCATTTTAATTTATTTATTATACTGCGCCTTGAGATTTCATTGCTTCGGCAACTTTCATAAAGCCTGCAATGTTTGCGCCAGCCATGTAGTTACCGGGCATGCCGTACTCTTTAGAGTAATCGTCACACGCTTTGAAGATTGATTTCATAATGCCTTTAAGTTTTTCGTCAACTTCTTCAAAAGACCAAGAAAGTCTCATACTGTTTTGAGTCATCTCAAGGCCTGACGTTGCAACGCCACCAGCGTTAGCCGCTTTTGCAGGGCCGTAAAGCATACCATTTGCAAAGTAAGTTTCAATTGCTTCTGGAGTAGAAGGCATGTTTGCGCCTTCTGCTACGCACCAGCAACCGTTTTTAGCAAGGGCTTTTGCGCCTTCGCCGTCAAGTTCGTTTTGAGTAGCGCAGGGAAGAGCAATATCGCATTTAACTGTCCAAACGCCTTTTGAACCTTCGTGATATTCTGCGTTAGGTCTATATTTAAGATATTCAGAAATTCTCTTTCTTTCAACTTCTTTAATTTGCTTAACTGCTTTAAGGTCAATACCGTCTTTATCGTAGATATAACCGTTAGAGTCAGAAAGAGTAACTACTTTAGCGCCAAGTTCAGTTGCCTTTTCGCAAGCGTAAATTGCAACGTTACCAGAACCAGAGATTACTACCGTTTGACCTTTTAAAGATTTTCCGTTTGCTTTAAGCATTTCTTCGGTGTAGTAGCAAAGACCGTAACCAGTTGCTTGAGTTCTTGCAAGAGAACCACCGAAAGTTAAACCTTTACCAGTTAAAACACCGGTAAATTCGTTTTGAATTCTCTTGTATTGACCGAACATATAGCCAACTTCTCTTGCGCCTACGCCGATATCGCCAGCGGGAACGTCAAGGTTAGCGCCGATATGACGATAAAGTTCAGTCATAAAGCTTTGGCAGAATTTCATAATTTCAGCGTCAGACTTGCCTTTAGGATCAAAGTCAGAACCGCCTTTACCACCGCCCATAGGAAGAGTAGTTAAACTGTTTTTGAAAGTTTGTTCAAAACCTAAAAACTTAATAATTGAAAGGTTAACCGACGGGTGAAGACGGATACCGCCTTTATATGGACCTATAGCGCTATTAAATTGAACTCTAAAGCCACGGTTAACTTGAATATTTCCGTTATCGTCAATCCAAGGAACGCGGAAAATAATTTGCCTTTCAGGTTCAACGAGCCTTTCGATAACGCCTGACTTAACAATATCTGGACGTTTTTCAATAACGGGTTGTAAAGTTACGAAAACTTCGGTAACCGCTTGAATAAATTCGGGCTCGTTAGGGTTTCTTTTTTCTACAGCGTCAAGAACGCTTAATAAGTATTGATTAGTGAGTTTCATAAAAGTCTCCTTGTAAGGTTACTATAAATTTTTATTTAGTATATAACAAAACTATAAGTTTTGCAAT
>JAZSBA010000004.1:0-3170 GCA_045602125.1 Christensenellaceae bacterium
CTGACGGTGGTCACCACCTTAACGTAAACGTTTTCAATAGAGAAACTTTACTTGACGCGCAAAAACACCCTGAAAAATATCCGCAACTCACTATCAGAGTTTCGGGCTACGCAGTTAACTTCATCAAGCTCACTAAAGAGCAACAAGATGACGTTATCTCTCGTACAATTCACGAATCAATGTAATTAAGACTTAAAGGGGGAGTTTATTACTCCCCCTTTAATGCGTTATAAACGTCGCAATACTTCGTTTCTGCTCAAGTGATAGACTTCGATGACCAATAAGGTCAATCTCCGCCTATCGCTTTCGCGAGCCTTGTCTTGCTTGTTTCTAACGCCTTAATTTTAATTCGTTATAAACGTCGCAATACTTCGTTTTTAACGCATTAATCCTTTAATAATTATGAAATTAACTATAATAAGACACGCAGAGCCCGACTACGAGAATAACACCTTAACTGAAAAGGGGTTTAAAGAAGCGGAAATTCTCGGCAAATATCTTCAAAACGAAAAGATAGATTATATCTATTCTTCTCCGCTTAATAGAGCTAAATTTACTGCGGATGCAATCGTAAAATATAATAAAACTAAAACCATTAAGGTTCTAGACTTTTTGCGTGAGTTTGACCCTGAAATGTGGGATAACGCTCCGTCCTTTCTTCAATCTGACGAAAGGTTGTACGATAAAAAGCGTTGGCTTGAGGTTGACTTTAACGGTTTAAACGATCAAATTCAAGCTAGATACGATTTTGTTAAAGCTGAACTTTCTACGTTATTAGAAAAGCACGGCTATCGTAAAAACGGAGTGTATTACGACGTTTTAAACGCTAATAACGACAATATCGTTTTTACTTGTCATTTTGGGCTTGAAAGTTATCTACTTTCGGAACTTTTAAATATTCCGCTTGTTGCCATTATCAATCACTCCTGCGCCGCGCCTTCTTCGGTTACGACGGTCGTTACGGAAGAGAGAGAAAAGGGCAAGGCAATTTTTAGAATGCTCTCGTATGGAGAAACAACGCATCTTAAATTAGCGGGTGAACCCGTTTCATTTATGGCGCGTTACGCTGAAATTTATGGAGACGGGGACCGCGTGCTAATCTGACTATGAAAAAACTTGGAATTAATTTTGAAAACGTTCTTGCTATCAAAGAAGAACTTAATATTAACGTTTTACAAACCTTATACAAATTAAAGAGTATAGGCATAACTTCGCTTGACGTAAAATATGAAAGATTGATAGGTGAAAACTCTTACCTCAAAGAAATTTTAATCTCGGGGTTATCAGTTGATTCTCTATTTGCTTTTTGCCCGTTAGGGGAGCAAAATAATTATAAAAAAGCCCTTGAAATCGTTGATTTTGCCGTCGAATATAAAGTAAAGCAAATTATGCTTTTACCTGAATTTTTAGACGGTGGTTACGATGAAATTAAACTTTCAAACGTTAAGCAAAATTTAAGGCGAATAGTGAAATACGCAGAATCTTTTGACGTTTCTATCGGCATTGAAAACGTCGGAGAGAAAAACTATCCGTTCAACGATGAAGCATCTACTTTAGACGTTTTAAAATCGGTTAAAGGCTTGCATCTAATTTTTGACGGTGGAAACTTCCTTTTATACGGCGTTGATCCAAATCAAGCAGTTCACTCGCTCGCTCCTTACGTTCAAAGATATCACTTAAAGGATGTTTCTTTAAATGAAAATTCAGTATTAGAGGTGGGGCAAGGCGATTGTAACTGTTTAAAAGTTTATGAAAACATAAAGCAATTTTTCCCTGCTGTTCCGCTTGTTTTGGAGTTTCCTTTCGTGGAGAAAAATATATTTGAAAAAGTAGAAAAATTGGCGATGTACGTTCATACGGAGATGTTTATATGAGTATAAAGAAAAACGTTGAATATTTAGAAAATGCTTTAAGTGAATTTTCCCCCGTAGTTTTAGATTACGGCAAAGATAAAGTCGTAGGATTTCCGAACGAAACGGGAAGTAGCGATTTAATTATTTTTGTAAAGCCCGACGAGATGGTTATGACCTTTGGTTTTCAAAACGCTCACTTTGCGGGAGACGATTTAAAATCTTGCGTTGAGCACACTCAAAAATACTTGCGTAGCGAGTACGCTTCCGTTGAGTTTTTCAAGGAAGAAAAAGATTTATTCGGTGGTTCAAGACCCGTTGAAGTCGTTAAGCTTGATACGGTTGAAAATATAATCAATTGTTACTCTATGGGTAATGAGCAAGCGACGGAAGGGCTTTACAAGTTCTTCAAAGAAAACGGCGAAATTACCGTCAGAGCGATAACTTACGATAATAAGATAAACTTGGTTTCAAAAGTGAAATACGACGGCGAAAAATTCGTCGTAACGGTTATAAGATAATGTTTGGTGTTTTAGTAAACGTTCTTGCAATAGTCGTTTGCTCGTTTGTAGGGCTATTTTGCAAGAAGATTATAAATGAAAAAATTGAAAAAGTAGTTATGCAAGCGCTTGGCGTATGCGTAATGATAGTTGGAATAATCGACGCTATAAAACCAGTTTCCGGAACTAGCGGAATACTCGTTTTACTCATAAGTTTCGTTATAGGCTCTATTATAGGAACGCTACTTAATATTGAAGGGTTGTTTGATAAAGCTGGAAATTCGCTTGAAAAAGCATTTTCAAAAAAATCCAGTGAAGACGGTAAGTTTTCAGACGGTTTTGTTCAAGCAACTATGATTTTCTGCGTTGGCGCAATGGTTATTTACGGCAGTATAGAGTCGGGATTGGGCGAGCCTAAAACTTTACTGGTAAAAGCCGTTTTAGACGGAACGGTTGCTCTTATATTAACCGTTAAATACGGTATAGGCGTTATATTTTCGGCAATACCCGTTCTTATAATTCAAGGAATATTTGCATTGTTTAGTAGTTTAATAGGTCCTTATTTGCTTGCGCAGGCAAATTTTATGCAAGAACTTTCTGCGATCGGCGGTGTGTTCGTGTTTATGGTAGGGATCAATCTATTAGGACTTAAAAAAGTTCACGTTGCAAATATGATACCCGCAATATTGGGTGCATGCTATTATCTAATATTTTAAAAGTACAAGGCAAATCTTAACGTTTTGCCTTTTAAATTTGCCAAAATATGCTAAAAACAGTTCATTTGCGTATTGAAATTTGACAAAAAATATATTATAATATA
>JAZSBA010000005.1:0-37609 GCA_045602125.1 Christensenellaceae bacterium
TCTTTTCCCAGCGTTTAAGATGGTTGACACTTGCCACACAAACGCCTATATTCCTTACTTCTATTCTTCATACACCGGCGAAAACGCATCTCGCTTAACTAATAAGAAAAAGATTATAGTATTAGGCGCAGGTCCTATCCGTATAGGTCAAGGCGTTGAATTCGACTATTCAACCGTTCACGCCGTTATGACTATTAAAAACGCAGGTTACGAAGCGATTATCATCAACAACAACCCTGAAACCGTTTCCACCGACTATACGACTGCTGATAAACTCTACTTTGAACCGTTAACGCCGGAAGACGTTATGAACATCGTTGAGTTTGAAAAGCCTGAAGGCGTTATCGCATCACTTGGCGGTCAAACGGCAATTAATCTTGCTCAACCTTTATTTGATAGGGGAGTTAAAATTATCGGTACTGACTGCGCCGCTATCGACCGTGCGGAAGATAGAAACGCGTTTGAAAACCTTCTTAACGAACTCAATATCCCAAGAGCAAAGGGTAAAGCGGTAACAAAGATTGAAGACGGTATAAAGGTGGCGGCTGAAATAGGATACCCCGTTCTCGTTAGACCTTCTTTCGTTTTAGGCGGTAGAGCGATGCAAATCGTTGCCGATGAAAAGCAACTTTATCATTACCTTAGAACTGCCGTTGAAATCGACGAAGATAAACCCGTACTCGTGGACAAGTATATTCAAGGTAGAGAAGTTGAAATCGACGCTATTTGCGACGGTGTTGACGTATTCGTTCCGGGCATTATGGAACTCGTTGAAAGAACGGGCGTTCATAGTGGCGATAGTATTAGCGTTTACCCAACTTTCAGTATCTCTGATAAAGTTAAAGGCATTATCTTGCAATATGCAAAGCAACTTGGCTTAGGCATTGGAATTAAGGGCTTATACAATATTCAATTTATCGTTGATAAAGACGATAACGTGTTCATTATCGAAGTCAACCCACGTTCTTCAAGAACGGTACCTTTCCTTTCAAAAGCAACTGGATATAGTTTAGCCGATATTGCAACCGAAGTTATTATGGGTAAGACCTTAAAAGAACAAGGCATCTTCAAATTATATCCCGAAGAAAAGAATCGTTGGTACGTTAAAGTTCCAGTATTCTCGTTTAATAAACTTAGGGGCTTAGACGCGTACCTTTCTCCAGAAATGAAGTCAACCGGCGAAGCGATTGGTTACGACGATAAATTCTATAGAGCGTTATATAAAGCTCTTCAAGCATCTGGTATGAGCGTTCAAAACTACGGAACGATACTCGTTACGGTTGCCGATAAAGATAAAGAAGAAGCGTTACCGCTCGTTAGAAGATTCTATAATCTCGGCTTTAACATTATGGCAACTAAGGGAACGGCAAAATTCCTTAAAGAAAACGGAATTAAGACTCGCGCAGTTGCAAAATTATCAGACGGTTCAGATGAAATACTCGATTATATCCACCAAGGAATTATCAGTTACGTTATAAACACTAAAGACGTTGCGTCTAACGACCAAGCGAGCGACGGTAGTCAAATTCGCCGTTCGGCAACTGAAAACAACGTAACGATATTTACCGCGCTTGACACGGTTAAAGTACTTCTTGACGTGTTAGAAGAAATCACATTTACGGTATCTACGATAGACGCATGAAACAAGTATATTTTAAAATAATTGAAAATCTCCCCTTAAACAGTCTTATTATGAAAATGACGATAGAAGGGGACGTAAGCGGAATTAAAGCAGGGCAGTTTGTAAATATCAAAATCGACGGATTATATCTCCGTCGCCCAATCTCCGTTTGCGAAATTAACGATAACCTTTTAACTATTATTTACAAAATAGTGGGAAAGGGAACGGAAATTATGAGCAAGATGAAATCGGGCGAAGTTTTAGACGTTTTAACTTGCTTGGGTAACGGCTACGATTTATCTTTATCGGGCGAAACTCCGCTACTCATCGGTGGTGGCGTTGGCGTTCCGCCGATGTACGAACTTTGCAAAGAATTGATTGCTCAAAATAAAAAGCCAACCGTTATTTTAGGTTTTAACACGGCAAGTGAAATTTTCTACGAAAAGGAATTTAACTTGCTCGGCGCTAAAACGATAGTAACTACGGTTGACGGCAGTTACGGAATTAAAGGTTTCGTAACCGACGCTATGAAAGATTTAAACTACTCGTATTTTTACACTTGCGGTCCAGAACCTATGCTCAAAGCCGTTTATAAAGCGACTTTAACCGACGGTGAAATGAGTTTTGAAGAGCGTATGGGTTGCGGATTTGGAGCGTGCATGGGTTGTTCTTGTCAAACGATAACTGGAAACAAGAGAATTTGTAAAGAAGGCCCCGTGCTTAAAAAGGGGGAATTATTATGGTAGATACTAAGGTTAATTTATTAGGTATTGAACTTGATAACCCCGTTATTCCCGCAAGCGGAACTTTCGGTTACGGCTACGAGTTTGCTGAGTTATACGATATAAATATGCTCGGAACGTTCTCGTTTAAGGGAACGACTAAAGACGCAAGGTTTGGTAACCCCACGCCGAGAATTGCAGAGTGTACTGCGGGTATGATAAACGCGGTTGGGCTTCAAAACCCCGGCGTTGAAAAGGTTATAAGCGAAGAGCTTCCCAAACTTAAAAAGTGCTTTAACAAAAAAGTTATGGCAAACGTAAGCGGTTTTTCGGTAGAAGACTACGCTTACACTTGCGAACTTTTAGATAAAGAAGACCAAGTTGGTTGGCTTGAAGTAAACGTAAGTTGCCCGAACGTTCACGGTGGCGGTATGAGTTTCGGTACTCAACCGAGTGCTGCTGCGGAAGTTACTAAGGCGGTAAAAAAAGTAACTAAAAAGCCGGTTATTATTAAACTTTCTCCAAACGTTACCGATATCGTTTCGATTGCAAAAGCGTGTGAAGACGCGGGCGCGGACGGTATTAGTTTGATAAACACTTTACTCGGTATGAGAATAGATCTCAACCGCAAAAAACCCATAATCAAAAACGTTATGGGCGGTTTTTCGGGAAGCGCAATTTTCCCGGTTGCTCTCCGCATGGTGTATCAAGTGGCGGGCGCGGTAAAAATTCCAGTAGTTGGCATGGGTGGCGTATCTTCCGCGGAAGACGTTATTGAAATGATGCTCGCAGGCGCAACCGCAGTTGAAGTTGGAGCAATGAACTTAGTTAATCCTTACGCTTGCCGTGATATTATAAACGACTTGCCAAGGGTTATGGAAAAATATAAAATAAATTCACTTAAAGAAATTATAGGGGGAGCAAGAGTATGAATAAAGACGTAATTATTGCGCTTGACTTTGATAGCAAAGAAAAAGTTTTTGAATTTTTAGATAAGTTTAAAAGTGTTAAGCCGTTCGTTAAAATCGGCATGGAACTTTACTATGCGGAAGGTCCTGAAATCGTAAAGGAAATCAAAAGACGCGGTCATAAAATTTTCTTAGACTTAAAACTTCACGATATCCCCAACACCGTTAAAAAATCAATGAAAGTTTTATCCGAACTTGACGTTGATATGACTAACCTTCACGCAAGCGGAACTATCAATATGATGAAAGGCGCGCTCGAAGGCTTAACGAGAGCGGACGGTACTAGACCACTTCTTATTGCCGTAACTCAACTCACGTCAACAGACCAAGAGAGTATGGAAAACGACTTGTTGATTAAAGAACCTATCGATAAAGTAGTTATGCATTATGCAAACAACGCAAAAATAGCAGGGCTTGACGGCGTTGTTTGTTCTCCGCTTGAAGCGGGCAAAGTTCACGGCGTTTGCGGAGACGGTTTCTTAACCGTAACCCCGGGCGTAAGACTTGCAGGCGACGCGGTTGGCGATCAAAAGCGCGTAACCACCCCTGCAAAAGCAAGAGAACTCGGCTCTGACTATATCGTAGTTGGAAGATCAATCACGGGCGCGGAAGACCCCGTTTCAGCATACGAAAGATGCGTTAAAGAATTTATAGGAGAATAAAAATGACTAATTTACAAGAACTTATTGCAAAAGATTTACTTTCAATCAAGGCGGTATTCTTCCGTCCGGAAGAGCCTTTCACTTGGGCAAGTGGTATTAAAAGCCCGGTGTACTGCGATAACCGTTTAACTCTTACCGACGTTAAGGTTAGAACTGACGTTGAAAACGGATTAGCAACTTTAATTAAGGAAAATTATCCCGACGCTGAAGTTTTAATGGGAACTTCAACCGCGGGTATTGCTCACGCGGCAATTACCGCTCATATTTTAAATATGCCAATGGGTTACGTTCGTTCAGGTGCTAAAGACCACGGCAGACAAAATCAAATCGAAGGTAGACTTGAAAAGGGTCAAAAAGTAGTTGTCGTTGAAGATCTTATTTCAACAGGCGGTTCGGTTATTGAAGTAGTTAACGTTTTAAGAGAAGCAGGCGCTATCGTATTAGGCGTTGTTTCAATCTTTACCTACGGTATGAAGAAAGGTCTCGTTCGCCTTGAAGAAGCAAACGTTAAAAACGTTTCTCTCACCAACTTTGACGTTATCGCATCCGTTGCCGCTCAAGAAAACTACGTAAAACCCGAAGACGTTGAAAGGCTTATTGCTTTCCGTAACAATCCGTCTGACGAATCCTGGATTAAATAATAAGTTTCGTTCACGTTGTCTTATCAACGCAAAGCCGTGAAATTCGTCGCAATCCAAATATTTTTGAGCGCTTACGTACAACAAGTACGCCAACGCTCAAAGAATATAAAATGAATTTGTCTTACTTGAATTTGACGTCTTTGCTTGTTTGATATACAACGTTCACTCAACTTTACAAAAAACAATTGAGAGCGTGAGCCTTGTCTAATACCCAAACTAACGTCTTATTTTGAGCGGTGTATAGGCTTTGAGCGTGTCGAGCCTTGCCTAACTCGTTTCTAATTCCTTAGACGGTTATTACTAACGTCTTATTTTGAGTGGTGTATAGGCTTTGCTTGTTTGATATACAACGTTCACTCAACTTTACAAAAAATAATAACTTTTTTGATAAAGTCAAAAAAATATAACTTTACGCAAGGCGTAAAATATATCTTGCCATGGGCAAATATAACTTTTTCACAGAGTGAAAAAATATCACCGTTTACTCGAAGAGTAAACTATAAGGAGAAATTATGAGAAGCGTTATTGATATTCTCGATTTATCGGTAACTGAAATCGACGAACTTATTGCAGTTGCCAAAGATATAATGGAAAACCCCGCTAAATATAGCGAGGCTTGTAAAGGAAAATTACTTGCAACCTTGTTTTTCGAGCCGTCGACTAGAACAAGGCTCAGTTTTGAAACGGCTATGCTCCGCCTTGGCGGTCAAGTTATAAGCGTTTCTTCTGCGTCAAGTTCTTCGGCAAGTAAAGGCGAAAGCGTAGCGGATACTTCAAAAGTTATCAGTCAATACGCTGATATTATCGCTATGCGTCACTTTAAAGAAGGCGCTCCCTTCGTTGCAAGCCAAAACGCAACTATCCCCGTTATCAATGCGGGCGACGGTGGGCATTGTCACCCAACTCAAACGCTTGCCGACCTTTTAACGATTTCACTTGAAAAGGGTAGAGTTGATAACTTAACTATCGGCTTTTGCGGAGATTTGAAGTTTGGAAGAACCGTTCACTCTTTAATCAACGCCCTTTCAAGATATAACGGCGTAAAAGTAGTTTTAGTTTCTCCAAAAGAACTTATGCTCCCCGATTACGTTAAGACGGGCGTTTTAGATAAAAACGGCATGGAATACGTAGAAACTGAAAGCTTAGAAGACGTTTTAGGCTCTTTAGACGTTTTATATATGACGAGAGTTCAAGGCGAGCGTTTTACCAGCGAAGAAGAGTATTTAAGGCTTCGTGATAAATATATTTTAACTCCCGAAAAACTCGCCCTTGCTAAAAGCGATACAATCGTTCTTCATCCCCTTCCGAGAGTTAACGAAATTAGCGTTAAGATTGACGACGATGAAAGAGCGTGCTACTTTAAGCAAGTGAGAAACGGCAAGTTTATGCGTATGGCGCTTATCTTAAAACTTATCAAAGAAGCGGAATTAAACCCCACTCGTACGGCGTTTAATCGCACGGGCGTTGTAAAATCAGAAAAGGTTTGTAAAAACCCACGTTGTATAATAACCACCGAGCAAGAACTTGCTCCGCTCGTTAAAATAGGCGAAGACGGTAAAGCTCGTTGCATCTACTGCGAAGAAGAAGTGTAATGGGGTAGCTTTTCTTCAAGTTTTGCTTGATTAGATTGCGTATGAAACACGGCGTAATACTGTGTTAAAGCCACTCGTCAAGACAAAGGAGTATTGCCTTCGGGTTTTGCCTTGTCTTACTTGTGTTTGATGCGCTCTCTTATAATCAATCAAAACTTTCATCAAAGCAAAATTCAAGTTTTGCTTGATTAGATTGCGTATGAAACACGGCGCAAAATAAATAGTATTAAAAAACTCTCGACTTTTTGTCGAGAGTTTTCATTTTAAGTTTTTAGTTAAGACCTAATAATTTTTTAAGCATTTCTTTTTGTTCGTCAGAAAGTTTATCCGCTTGAGAGATTGCCGATTCAAATTTATCAGCGTCTTCTTCTTTAACTTCAATTAAAGTTGGAACTTCTTCAGGAGTTTCAGCGCCACCCGTTATAACGTCGATAATAAACGAGTTATCCGCAACGCCGTTAACGATAGAGTCAACTTCTTCTTGGGTTACTTCTTCGCCGTAATTTTCAAAACTTTCATCAGTCTTTTCAATATAAGAAGAGATACCTTTAATTGCTTCGCCTGTTGATGCTATTGAGAAATCGTCAAAGTCGATATTTTCAATAACTTCTTGGACTGCAGGTGGAAGAGTGGATTCTTCACCTTCGCCTTCGCCTTCACCTTCGCCTTCGCCAGCGAACGAAGAAACAATGTCAGTTATAACTTCCTTTAAAATTTCTTTACCGCCGTCAGTTAAATTCTCGATAGTATTGCCGATGTTGATAAGGTTATCGCCAACGCCTTTTAAAGAGTCAACTTTTTCTTGAACGGTAGTTTCGCTATTTCCAACTTTGTTAAGGTTGTTCGTAAGGTTAACCGATTCTTCAACCACGTCTTTAGCGGCAACTACAACGTCGATAGTGTCCGAAATAGAAACGTTAGTTCCAGTTTCAGTTTCTTTAGAAGTTAAAAGTTCGTAGAACCAACCGCAAGTAGCGTCGTAGAATTTATAAGTAGGGGTTTCATCATATCCGGTAAGCTGAATTTGTTCAGGGATAGGAAGTTTTTGACCGTTAACTTCAAGCTCTGAAAGTTTTGACACTTCAGACGCCAAGCCGTTTAACGGTGCGCATAAAACGAAAGCAACTAAAACGCCTTGTAAAAGCCCTACTACCAAACCTGTGAAACGATGTTTCTTTGCACCAGATCTAACAAAGATCTTTAAGATTGGATATACTATTATCCAACTTAAAAGTTGCAAAAGAATAAAGGCAACCAAGAAAATTAAGAGACCCATAATAATTTCAATTAAAGCAAAAACCAAATTGATAACGGATTCGGGAATTTCAGAAATATCTCCAAACGTTGCAAAGAGGGATTCTTTAATGGTAACTCCACCTTCAAGTTCAAAGGATAAAACTAAAGTAGTAACTTTTTCCATAAGAAGGAAAGAAGCAACCGCGCATGCAACAATTATAACGAGCCTTAAAATAGATCTGTTTCTACCACGCAAAAGACCGAGCAAAGCGCCTAAAACTACGCAAGCAAGAGTTATACCTAATATAATTTGAGAAATCATAAAAACCTCCTTAGTAATAAGGGTTCAATTTCAGTATAGCACTATATTTGATTTAATGCAACTATATTTATTATATAAAAAACGAGTGGCGGTTTGCCACTCGTTTTTTAAAAGATTAGTTGAAAAGTTTTTTGTAAGATTTGCTAAACTTAGCAGTTGGTGATTTGCATGCAGGGATTAACACTTTTTCTTTAGAAGCAGGGTTAACGCCTTCTCTTGCTTTTTTATCCTTAAGATCAAAGGTAGCAAAGCCGGAGATGTGCACGTACTCACCGTTTTTAAGGCAATCCGTAACGGTTTCAATAAAGGTTGCAACTAAAACTTCTGCTTCCTTTATAGTTACGTTAAGCCTATCAGCATACGCTCTTGTAAATTCACTTTTGTTCATAAAAACCCCCTATTTGACGCTTTCGCGCCCCCATATGGTAATATTATACCATATTTTTGTATAATTTCAAGACCTTTTTTAAAAAAAGTAAATAAACCGTTTAGGATTGACAAAAGTTATTAAGTTTATTAAAATATATAGCGGAGAATATAAATGGAAAATTTCTTTAACGTAAAAAACGAAATAGAGCGCGTAAGCGGAATAGCGCCGTTTATAAGCGATATATTTTTAGGTGACGTAAACGACGGGTTAGACGGCGTTTGCAAGAGTTTTGCGTTAAAAAAAGTTGAACTCGTGATAACCGAGAGTGAATATAACGGCGTGGGAAATTCCATTTTTAAAAAATTAAAATCTTTAAGCGAAGAAGTTAAACTTTTAATCGTTAATGATAGCGATATTTATTTTAGCTCCATTAAAACTAGCCTTGATAAAAGCTCGGATATGGTTATAGCGGTGGGGGATAGTTATCTCCTTTTTGCAGTTAGATATTTTGCGTCTTTACGCAAAATCCCCGCTTTAGCTATCGTTACGTCGCCTAACTTTGATAAAGTTTTAAGCGATAGCGTATGGCTTAAAACGAAAGTTTTTTCTTCTAAAATAAAAGCGGAAAAGTTTAAAAAGATTATAATCGACCAAAATCTAATATCAAAATCATCAAGGCAAAATTTTGCCAAGGCGTTTATTTTTTCGGCGTCAAGGTTAACTTCGCTTATCGACTATAAGATAAATTGCTTTACAAGTGGCGAAGAAATCGACGGTTGGATATTTGAAATTGTTAAAAAAGCCGTTAACTTTGCTTTATCCGCTCCAAGATATCAAAATTTTACCGCGCCGATAATCGCGTCGCAACTATTAATTGCTATAATCAACGAAAAATCATCCGCTATTATCGAGAGTGGAGTGGATTGCTTGAAAACGTCCCTTTCAGTTTTTGCTAGTAATTTATCCGAGCCCAAAATTCAAATGATTGCGTTTGAAAAGACGGCGAGAATTTATCATATGTTTTTCTCAAACGACTTTTCTTCTCTTTTATCCGTTCCCGATTATTACGGGGATATCGAACTTCTTGAAAAAGAGAGCGGGCGAGATAGAAAAATCTTTATGAAAAACCTTAAAATTCCGAGCGAAAGGCGAAGAAATCTTATAAATCTTTTAATTTCTCAAACAACCCCCGATTTTAAGGCGGAAACGACTATGATTTTAAAGGCGTTTTCCAAAATTAGAAAGATTTACGACGCAATTAAAGGAAACGGAGAGCTCGAAGAAGTTGTATCTTATAAAAAAATTAAAAATTCAGTCGTTACTTGCAGTTATTTTTCAAATAAAACGTCCGTTTTCACACTTGCAAGAGATATGGGGATATTAAAATGTATAAATTAGATAAAAATTTAAAAGAAGCGCTTTCAAAAATCAAATATTTTTTACTTGACCTTGACGGTACTTTATATTTAGAAGGAAAGCCTATCGGCGATATGGCAAACACTCTTGATTATTTAAGGTCAAAAGGCAAAAAGCTCGTTTACCTTACTAATAACTCGTCAAGAAGTACCGACGTTTACGTTGAAAGGCTTAAAAACATCGGTTTTTATAAGGAAGGAGATTTGGTTTACTCTTCTGGGCTAGCTACCGTTGAATATTTAAACCGTTATCACAAGGGTAAAAAGGTGTACCTTTTAGGAACTGACGCTATGAAAAAGGAAATGGCTGATAACGGCATAAACTTAACGGAAAAAGTTGACGCCGATATTGCAGTTATGTCTTACGATACCGAACTTACCTATGAAAAGTTATGCAACTTTTTAAGAAACGTTCACTTTGGCGCAACTTATATTGCAACTCATCCGGATAATAACTGCCCCGCTAAAGACGTTTACGTTCCAGACGTTGGCTCTTATATTAAGATGATAGAAGTGGCGTCGGGTTACGTTCCGTCGTTAATTATCGGAAAGCCCAACGATATTATGGGTAAAAATTTAAAAGCCCGCTTTAACGAAGATGACGACGAAGCGTTTATTATGGTTGGCGATAGATTATACACCGATATTGCGTTTGGTAAAAACTGTAACTTTTACGCAATGCTCGTTATGAGTGGCGAAACCACCGAAGATATGATTCCTTCCGCTCCCAAAGCGCCAGATTTTATCTTATCTTCTCTAAATGAAGTAATTAATTATTTATAAAAGGTATAAAACTTAAAATCTTAGTCAATAATTCCTACCGTAACGGGTGGGAATTTTTTATGCTCAAAAATTTATACGCAAGCATTATGCTAATTTTATTTGCTTTATTTTTATCTCCGCTTTGTTTTTTAAAAGGCGAAGTTACGATAAGTGATTTAAATAAATCCGCAGGGAGTTTTACAACGGCAAATAAAGTGGACGTTTCAAGTTTTATAAATGCGTCGGGCGTGAGTTTTAACTTAACCCAAGGTGAAGTTGACGCTTTAATAGAAAATGCGCGCGGTAAAAAAGTTCACTCGTTTTTCGACGGAGAGATTTTAAACGTTTATTATTATTCAAATAAAATTGCGTCAAAAGAAGTTATAAAAAACAAAAGGGTAAATATTCACGTTGCGATAAAAAAAGAAGAAATAACCGTTGGAATACCGCTTATCTACTATGGATATTAATACATAAATTCGGAGGTTAATTATGTCAAAAAATACAAAATTTAGCGATTTTATCAAGAAAAACGCATATTACTTGGCGTTCGTTTTGTGCCTTTCAGTTTTAGTTATTATAACGGTGGCGTTAATAGTTACCGGCAACCAAAAAACTTTAGACGTTGGCGGAAACAACACTCAAATTGAAGATGAAAACCAAAATCAAGGCGGAAACCAAGAAGGTAATGAAAACCAAGGTGGCAACGAAAACGAAGGCGGAGAACAAACTGGCGGAGACCAAACTCAAAAGCCTGAAACTCCAACGCCCACGGTCATTATTTTTGAAATGCCCGTTAAGAACTCGGAAATTATCAAAGATTACGTTGGCGCAAGCGTTATTTACAATCAAACGCTCGGCGTATATTCAGGGCATAAAGCAATAGACTTTTCAGCGCCTGAAGGAACGGAAGTCGTGTGCGCGTACGACGGCGTTATCGAAAGCATTGAAGTTTCAAAAGTCAACGGAACTACGGTTACGGTAAATCACGGCAACGGGCTTAAAACGGTATATAATAGCATTGAGGCAAGCGACGTTTTAAACGAAGGCGCAAGCATTTTTAAAGGAGACGTTTTAGGAACTGTTTCAACCAATAATAAAACGGAGTATTTAGACGGCGCGCACCTTCACTTTGAAGTGCTTGAAAACGACGTTAAGGTAGATCCTAATAAATATCTTCCGTCTGAAGGAAAGTAGAATATATAAAAACCCTTGGAAATATAATATTTCGAGGGTTTTTTAAGTGAAAAGATTATTAATTTTTATATGCGTTTTATCAATTTTTCCGTTTTTTATTTCTTGCAAGCAAGAAACGGGCGAACTTTCTAGTTATTCTATCGGAATAACTTTAAATGAAGATATGACGCTTGATTGTCAAATGACTTATCAATTTTTTAACGATTATAAAGACGATTTATCTCGTTTAGAGTTTAACCTATATCCTAACGCCTACCGAGAAGACGCAAGCGTTTCGCCCGTGTTTGAAAGCGATTTTAAAGCGTGCTATCCCAACGGTTTTTCCGAAGGAAAAATTGAAATTTTATCAATTAAAAATTTAGGAAAAGACGTAAATTTTGAAATATCCGGAGAAAACTTTCAAACGCTTAAAGTGTGGCTTAATAAAAGCCTTAATTTAAACGAAAAAACCGAAGTTTATTTTAAGTTTAAAGTAACTCTTCCAAACGCAAAACACAGGCTAGGTTATTCGGAAAACACAGTTAATTTATCTTGGTTTTATCCGATAGCGTGCGTATATGATGACGGCGAGTTTTATAATAACGTTTACTATCCGTCGGGCGATCCTTTTTATAGCGAGTGCGCCGATTATCAAGTGAAACTCAACGTTCCGTCGAGCTACGTAGTTGCGTCTTCTTTATCTTTTGACAAAACGGAGTGGAGCGCTGGAAACACCGAATATACTTTAAGTGGTAGTAGCGTTAGAGATATAGCGTTTTTTCTTTCAAAAAACTATAACGTTTTGAAAAAGCAAGCGGGAAAAACTCAAGTAACTTACTATTATTACAACGATAAATCTCCCGAAAAAACGCTTGAAACTGCGTGCAACTCTCTTAACTATTTTAGTAGCCTTTACGGTGAATATCCGTATAGCGACTATTCCGTTTGTCAAGGAGATTTTATCTACGGTGGTATGGAATACTCTGGGCTTTCATTAATATCGGATAGCGCGGGTAGTTTTATCGATTACACCGTCGCTCACGAAACCGCTCATCAATGGTTTCACGGAGTGCTTGGCTTTAACGAGAGTGAAATAGGCTTTTTAGACGAAGGTTTAGCCGAGTTTTCAACCGCCAAATTTATGGGGGAATTTAAAATTGAAAACGTGGGGTATAAAGATTATATAATGGACGCTAAAAAGTCGTACTTAGCGCTTAAAAATTCGCTCGATAGTTTGGGAATTGAAACCAAACCTATAATGAATAGAAACTTAAAAGATTTTAAATCAAACGCCGAGTACGTTATGATAGCGTATAATCGCTCGGAGATTATGATTGATAGTTTATATGATTTTATGGGAGAGAAAAAGTTTTTTAAAACCTTGAAAAGTTTTGTAAAAGAATATTCTTTTAAAAACGTAAAGTTAAACGACTTTTTAACCTTTTTTGAAAAGAAAAAGAAAGGGGCAAAGGAACTTTTAACTAAATTTATACTAGGAGAGCGCGAAATTACCCTATAATTAGCTAATTATACTAAAATATAAATTATAAAAACATTGACAAAATGCTAAGTTTAGTGTTAAAATGGTAAAGTATAAAGTATAATAGGTAACTTTTAAGGAGTTTACGATATGTCAAAGTTTTTAAAAACGTTAACAACGATATTGCTCGCGCTTACTATTTCCGTATTTTTCGTTGCTTGTGACGATAACGGCTCGGACGGTGGCGAAGAGGTAACTACGGGTGAATTCGTTTACGAAATTGAAACCGGCACTCGCGATATAGAGGACGGTGAAGAAGAATACGACTACTATAAGATTACGGGTTACACCGTTAATAGTGAAGACGCGCTTAAAATGGCTCGCGGTGATTTCTCTTCAGTAACTGATAAAATGAGAAATCTCGTTATTCCTAACGAATACGAAGGTTTACCCGTTGAAGAAATTGAAGCAACTGCTTTTGCGGATATGCCAATTATAAAGAGCGTAACTTTTGACGCTAACACCAATATTAAGACTATTGGTTTAGGCGCTTTCTCAGGTTGCTACTGTTTAGAAGAAATTATCAATCTTCCTTTCATCGGCAAGAGCGCTGACGCAACTGGTGCAGAAAGAGTTCTCGGTCACTTATTCGGTTCTTCAACTACTACTGAAAGCGGTATTACTGAAGTTTCCGCTAAAGTTTACGATGAAGCTACTGATGCGTCAACTACTTTCAAAGTTCCAACTGCTCTTTCAAAAGTAACCGTTCTTGGCGATAAGGTTACAGAGTGCGCGTTCTACGGCTTTACGATGCTTGAAGAAGTTGAAGTTTTAAGCGCAACTGAAATTGGAAAGAGCGCATTTAACGGTTGCACTAAGTTAACTAAGATTGCTCTTCCTAAGGTTGAGAAAATTTACGATAACGCGTTCAGCGGTTGTACTGCTCTTCAAAAAGTTGATTTTACTGGAAATTCAGTTTTAACTTACGTTGGTGACGGTGCGTTCTCGGGTTGTTCTTATCTTGGTTATCACTACGTTTCTGATAGAGAAGCAGACTTAATCGTTAAACTTCCTGAAAGCGTTAAATATATTGGCGCAAACGCATTTAAAGATTGCGTAAACCTTAAATATATTGAACTCGGTAAAGGCGAATCTGCGGTAACCGTATTAAGAACGGGTGCTTTCGCAGGTTGTACTGAACTTAAAAAAGTTTACACAAAGAGCGTTATTGAATTTATGACGTCATCACTTGAAGGTTTAAAGAGAGAAGATATTACTTTCTATCTTAACGGTAGTGAAATCGATCTTATTATTGACAAATTAGCGTTTGGCGAATTTGACTTTGAATAATATTAACAATTTAAAATGACTTTGCAGATTTGCAAAGTCATTTTTTTATTCTTGCGGTTTAGTTTTTATTACTTTTATTATAAATATTAGTAGCATTATTATTGCAATTATAACGAGCGCTCCGATAATTATATCAACGTAGTCGGCAAACAAGAAGGTTATAAAAGTGATTATTGAGCCTGCAACTAGATTGCCTAAAACTATCGGTAAAAAACTATCTCTAAATTTCATATTCAAAAATACTGCGATTGCAGTTCCCGTCCAAACCCCGGTAACCGGGAAAGGCACGGCAACGAATATGAACAAGCCCCAAATTAAAATTTTTCTAACCTTATCTTCGGGCGCTCCGTCGCTCTTTTTAGCAAGGTCTTGAGCCTTTTTTTCAAACACCGCCTCAATTTTTTCAACGAGTTTTTTAATAAACTTAATCTTTTTAAGCAAATTGAATATCGGTATTAATAAAAAGAACACGGGAATTACTATGAGAGAAGAGCCTGCATAGGCAAGTAACGCCGATTGCAGTAGCGGTAAGTTAAGCCCCGTTCCTATAGGGATTGCTCCTTTTAGTTCAATGAGTGGGAACATTGATACAAGCAAAGTTATTAAATTTGAATTATCGGTTATGCCCGATAGGAATTCAAGTAAAAATTCTCCCATAAAATACCTAAAACGATTGATTTTAATCTTAATTTATTTTATCATATTTGTATAAATATTGCAAGGATAAAAATATGGTAACGCTTCAACAACTAATGTCGCCGGTAAGAAGAGCGGTTGACGATTTTAAAATGATAAATAGCGGGGATAAACTAGCGGTAGGTCTATCGGGCGGTAAAGATAGCATCGCTATGCTCTCGGCGCTTGCTGGGCTTAGAAGGTTTTATCCTAATCCTTTCGAAATCGTTGCCGTTAGAATTGACACGGGCATCGGTTACGACGAAAACGAAGAGCGCGCTTTAAAAGAATACGTTGAAAGTTTAAACGTTACTTATCACGTTGAAAAAACTGAAATTTATCAAGTGGTGTTTGAAGAGAGAAAGGAAAAAAATCCTTGTTCACTCTGCGCTAATATGCGCCGTGGCGCGCTTAATCAAACGGCTAAAAACTTAGGGTGTAATAAAGTTTGTTTAGGTCATCACGCGGACGACTTGATTGAAACTTTCTTTCTATCAATGATATACGAAGGCAGGCTTTCAACCTTCCACCCGATAACTTATCTATCTAAGGCGGATATATCCGTTATTCGCCCTATGATTTACGTTAAAGAGCATATGATAAAATCTTTTTGTAAGGATAAACCTATCTTGAAAAATCCTTGCCCCGTTGATAAATTTACTCAGCGTGAAGAAGTTAAAAAGACGATTGAAGAGTTATCTAAAAAATACCCTTTACTTAAAGACAACATGTTTAACGCGCTCGTTAACGACGATAGGCATAATTTAATTAAAAAGCCTTAAGGGGTAGGGCTTTATCTTAAAATCGAATAAATATTGTTCTTAAGCCCTTGAAAAAGGCAAATAAAAATGTTAAAATATTACTAATCATATTATATATAGAAAAGGAGAATATAATGCATTATTTAGCAGTTGATATTGGCGCGTCAAGCGGAAGGCATATCCTTGGCGAATACAGTAACGGCAAACTTACTTTAAAGGAAATTTATAGATTTTCAAACGGTTTTGAAAAGAAAGACGGTAAGCTCGTTTGGAACACCGAAGAACTTTTCAAAAATATCGTAGCAGGTATTAAAGAGTGTGGTAAACTCGGCGTCGTTCCCTATTCAGTTGGTATTGATACTTGGGGTGTTGACTATGCGCTTTTAGATAAAGACGGTAACTTAATAGATGAAGTTTACTCTTATCGTGACGATAGAACGGCTAAATCTATGCTTGAAGTAGATAAAGTCGTTCCTTTTGAAAAGACTTATGAAATAACTGGTATTCAACGCGCGCAATACAATACTATTTATCAACTTTACGCCGATAAAATGAGTGGGAAACTCGATAAAGCAGAAACTATGCTTTCAATTCCCGACTATCTTCACTATTTACTTTCGGGCGTTAAAAAGAACGAGTACACTCACGCGTCAACCTCAGGTCTTTTAGACGCTAAAACGGGTGATTGGTCTTATGAACTTATCGATAAACTCGGTTATCCGAGAAAGATTTTTGGTAAACTCTATAAGCCGGGCGAAGTAGTTGGCAACTTAAAAGAAGAAATTGCTAAAGAAGTTGGCTTTAACACTAAAGTAGTATTCCCGCCGTCACACGATACGGCAAGCGCCGTTGTTGCAGTTCCTGCAATAGAAGGTCAACCGTTATACATATCTAGCGGTACTTGGTCACTTCTCGGCACGGAACTTGACGCTCCTATCACTAACAAGCAAGCCTTTGAATTTAACGCAACTAACGAAGGCGGTTACGCTGGCACTATTAGATTTTTAAGAAACATCACGGGTATGTGGACTATTCAAAGCGTTAAGAGAGAACTTAACGGCAAGTATAGTTACGACGATCTTATGAATTTAGCAATCGAGTGCAAGTCAACCGGCTCTATTATCGACCTTAACGACGATAGGTTCTTAGCGCCAGACAGTATGATTGAAGCAATCAAAGGTTACTGCGCCGAAAAGGGTTTAGTAGTTCCTCAAACTATCGGCGAGATAATGGACGTTATTTATAGAAGTTTAGCAACTATTTATAGAGATACGATAGTTATGACTGAAAAAGTAACCGGGAAGACCTTCGACGTATTAAATATCGTTGGCGGTGGCAGTAAAGACGGTTACCTTAATAAACTCACTAAAGAATACATTGGAAAGAAAGTTATGGCAGGTCCAACCGAAGGAACGGCAGTTGGCAACCTTTTAGTTCAAGCAATATCTTCAGGTGAAATTAAAGACCTTAAAGAGGCAAGAATAGTAGTTAAAAACTCGTTTGAAGTTGTTGAAGTGTAAAGATTTCGTCTCAACCTAAAAAGTAAAAAAATAATGCTCGGCTATATAGCCGAGCATTTGTTTATCTATTAGACGAGCGGATTTTTTGTTCGCTCTTTCTCTTTATTATTTCTTTAATTTTTTCAACGTTTTCAATTCCCGCTTTATAGCCTTCGTCAAAAGCAAATTGCATATTTTCAACTTTAAACTGGCTCATATCTTTGAGTTTGGGGCAAATTAAAAGGTCATGCCTGTACGCTTTTAACTGGCGGTTTCTAAGAAAATAACTGTTAGCGTCAACCGTTCTTAAAACGTGGGTGAGTAGTCCCTTCTTTCTATCAAACGGTGGAAGAGGACCTAAAACGTCGACTACGATAATAACGTCGGCGTTAAAATCTTTAACGCAAATTAAGGGTAGTGGCATAAAAACGCCACCGTCAACGAGTAGTTTATCGCCAATCTCTACCGGGCGGAAGATTGCTGGAATTGCAGAACTTGCCCTTATGGCTTCTGCAACGCTACCGGTTCTTAAAATCTCAACTTTACCGGTTATAATATCCGCGCCTATGCACTCAAACGGAATTGAAAGCTCGTCAAAAGTAGTTTCGCCAACAACTTGTTCAAGTTTTTTGCGAAGCTTATTTGAACTCATAATACTAGTTTTATTAAAAGGAAATAAAGACGCGTCCGCTAAATCGGACATTTTCATAGAATTAACTATTTTCATCATCTCGTCGGGAGTTATTCCTTTAGAGTAACAAGCCCCAACGATTGAGCCCATAGAACAACCCGAGATAAAGTCGGGCTTAATTCCATGCTCGTCCATAGCCTTTAAAAAGCCGATATGCGCAACACCGCGCGCGCCACCCGCGCCTAAAACAAAACATACTTTTGCCATAATACACCTATATTTATTACCTATTTGCAATAAATTTATGCATAAAAGCCGTCGCATTTTGCGACGGCTTTTGCTTTTGTTTAAGAAATATTATTTAGAAAGTCTAGCCTCTAACGCTTCAAGTTCTTTAGCGAGTTCAGCAGGAAGCTTGTCGCCAAATTGAGCGTAGAATTCTTTAATACTCTTAACTTCTTCAAGCCAAGTAGCCTTGTCAACAGTTAAGAGTTCTTTAACTGTATCTAAATCAATGTCAAGACCTTCAATGTTAATGTCTTCAGCGTTAGGAAGGTAACCGATAGCAACTTCGTTAGCGCCAACTTCGCCTTTGCATCTCTTGATAATCCATTCAAGAACGCGGAGGTTATCACCGAAGCCCGGCCAAATGAAGTTACCTTCATCGTCAGTTCTGAACCAGTTAACGTTGAAGATTTTTGGTTGGTTGCCAATCTTCTTACCCATTGAAATCCAATGAGCGAAGTAATCAGCCATATTGTAACCAACGAAAGGTCTCATAGCCATAGGATCACGTCTTACAACGCCTACCGCACCCGTCGCAGCCGCAGTAGTTTCAGAAGCCATAATAGAACCTACGAATACACCGCTGTTCCAATCTCTTGATTGATATACGAGCGGAGCAGTTTTAGCACGTCTACCACCGAATACGATAGCAGTTACAGGAACGCCTTCAGGTGCTTCAAATTCAGAAGAAATGCACGGGCAGTTAACTGCAGGAGCGGTGAAACGGCTGTTAGGATGAGCAGCCTTAACTTCTTTACCGTCTTTGTCAACGGTTTCAGGAGTCCAAGGATTACCCTTCCAGTCAATAAGTTTAGCAGGTTTTTTCTTATCAGCAGTGTCTTTTTCCATTGCTTCCCACCAAACTGTGTTAGTTTCAGGATCTAACGCTACGTTTGTGAAGATTGTGTTCTTCATAGTAGAGTATAAAGCGTTGGGGTTAGACTTCTTGTTAGTACCAGGAGCAACGCCGAAGAAACCGTTTTCAGGGTTGATTGCCCAAAGTCTACCGTCTTTACCAACACGGAGCCAAGCGATATCGTCGCCTACGCACCATACTTTGTAACCCTTCTTAGCGTAAATTTCAGGAGGTATAAGCATTGCAAGGTTGGTCTTACCGCAAGCAGATGGGAACGCAGCAGTAATGTAGTTAATTTCGCCTTGAGGATTTTGAATACCTACGATAAGCATGTGTTCAGCCATCCAGCCTTCGTTCTTACCTTGGTAAGATGCGATACGGAGAGCGAAACATTTTTTACCGAGTAATACGTTACCGCCGTAACCAGAGTTAACAGACCAAATAGTATTGTCTTGAGGGAAGTGGAGAATATATCTCTTTTCAGGGTCAAGATCAGCTTTAGCGTGAAGACCGCGAACGAAATCGTTGCTGTCGCCTAAAACTTTTAATACGTCTAAACCAATTCTAGTCATAATCTTCATTGAAACTACAACGTAGATAGAATCGGTAACTTCTATACCAACTTTACTGAAAGTTGAACCAACTGCGCCCATTGAATATGGGATAACGTACATTGTTCTACCTTTCATAGCGCCGTCGAAAATCTTACCAACTTTGTCGTAAGCTTCTTGAGGATCCATCCAGTTGTTGATAGGACCAGCGTCTTCTTGCTTATCACAGCAAATAAAGGTTCTGCCTTCTACACGTGCTACGTCGTTAGGATCAGAACGGTGAAGGTAACAACCGGGGAGCTTTTCTTCGTTGAGTTTGATAAGTTCGCCAGTCTTTAAGGCTTCTTGTCTTAAACCTTCAAGTTGAGCTTCATCGCCGGTAATCCACACGACTTTGTCTGGTTTACAGAGATTAGCACTATCTTCAACGAACTTTAATACTTGTTTGTTATTCGTGAATTCGTTAGTGATTTGGTAATTCATATATAAAATGCCTCCATTAAAATATCTTTATAAGTAGTAATTTTACGTTTACATTAATGTAAACGCAAAAAATCACCATATTCATTTTATCATAAGCATAGTAAAAAGTAAACAGTTTTTTTAAAATTTTACCTAATTTACAAAATATGTATCTATTTTTCAAAAATCGTTATTTTTATAACCGCAAAACAATATATATTATAAGGGAAGATTTATGTTATGAAGGAATTTTTAATCCTTAAAAAAGTGGGCGCAAGCTCTTTAAACGGCGTTAACTGCGCGGTAAAACTCAATTTTGAAAAGTCGCTTACGATAAGCGGAGAAATTTATGCGGGAGCAAATTTTGATAACGAGTTTAAAGTCTATTTAGTTAGCCGTGAAAATTTTGTTGAACTTGCAAGCGGAGTTTTAAAGTTTGAAAGGGAAGTAAGTAGCGAATTTTTTAGCGGTGGTTACGTTATAGTTTTCGATAAAACGGAAGGCGCAATTTTATACGGAACGTATAAAAACGCTAATTTTTCGCTCCAAGACGCAATAGATATAATAACTTCAAAAAAACAAGAGTACAACGACGACGAGATTGCAACCGTCAATTATTACGAAGGGGAGTTTTATGAAACCGAGCGTGTTTATAACCAACTTGACGGCGGGAATAGTCAAGATAAAGAAAAACCGCAAAAAGAAGAAGCAAGCGATGAGTCTATTTTATATGAAAACGTCGCTAAAACGAGCGAAAGCTTCTACGATAGAATTAGAGAAAAACTCCAAGACGTGATTTCTTCTCATAACAAAGACGAAGAGTTATCCAGCGTTATCCCAAGCGGCGAGTTTTGTAAAATTCACTACGATAACGATAGATATTATTCAGTAGGTAGGGTTTTTGAAGGGGAAAAAGTAAAATACGTTTGTTACGCAGTTAAAGGCGATTACACAAAAACGCCACAAGAACTAAAAAAGTTTTGTAAATTTATCCCCAAATCTCCTTTTTTACCGCTATCTAGCGGATATTACGTAATTTTCCAAGACGCAGTAACAGGGGAGATAGTTGAAAATTAAGCAATAAAAAAACACACTCAATCGAGTGTGTTTTTAAATTTTTACGCTTCGTAAACAGATACTTGTTTGCGACCTTTACCAAGTCTTTCAAATCTAACAACGCCGTTAGCAGTAGCGAATAAAGTGTAATCTTTACCAACGCCAACGTTCTTGCCAGGATAGAACTTAGTGCCTCTTTGTCTAACAAGGATTGAACCTGCTAAAACTTTTTGGCCGTCTGAACGCTTAATGCCTAAACGCTTAGCTTCACTATCACGACCGTTTCTTGAACTACCTACACCTTTCTTATGAGCAAATAATTTAATTAAAAACATAATTATTCTCCTTTTGCAATATCGGTAATTTTAACAGCCGTAAACGGTTGTCTATGACCTTTCTTGTTTCTGATGTTCTTCTTTGACTTATACTTGAAAATGATAATTTTCTTAGCTTTGTCTTGAGCAACGATTTCACCAGTTACTTTGAATGCTTTTGCATCCTTGCCTACTTTAACACTTTTTCCGTCGGCAACGAAGATTGCGTTAAGTTCAACGCTTGCGCCAACTTCAGCATCTAACTTTTCAAGTTTAACGATATCGCCTACCGCAACTTTGTATTGCTTAGAGCCGTTTTCGATAATTGCGTACATTTTAGTACTCCTCCTGTTTAATCTCGCCGACACAAAGGCGGTAACTATCGTTACTCTTCCGGAGCCTTTCACGAGCGGTTCTTGACTATTTTACATTTTTTTACCGTCTTTGTCAACTAATTTTACATATATTTATATAAATAGCGCACAATAGAAAATAAGGAGAATAATTTTATGAAAAACTGCAATAGTGAATTTATTGATGAAGTTTATAGAAACGCAAGCGTTGCGTTACTTTCCATTAAAAACGTAATCGAAAGCGTAGATAACAACGGTTTGCGTACCGAAATGCGCCAAGAATACGAAGGTTACGATAATTTTATTAGGGAACTTTCTTCCTATATGCGTGACAAAGGCTACGCTATAAAAGACGTATCAAAGGCAAAAAAAATGATGATGTGGTCGGCTATTAAAATGAACACGGCGTTTGACGATAGCAAGACGCACATATCCGAAATTATGATAAAAGGAACGGTTATGGGTATAACCGAACTTAACAAAATTTTAAACGACAGTTCCTGCGTAACCGATGAAAAAGCCCTAGATTTTGCTAAAAGATTGCTTGCTTTAGAAGAGGAGTATGAGCAAAACCTTAAAAGGTTTTTGTAGAACAAAAACAGTTATATTTTTAGCCTTCGGCTAAAAGATATATTTTTGCGTTGCAAAAGATATATTATTCCTAGCGGAATAGATATATTTTCGCTCTGCGAAAGTTGCGGATATATTTTTATATAATAGATTTTATCCACTCAACAAAAAACCCCGATTTTATCGGGGTTTTTGCTTGTTAGTTTTTAGGTAATTTTTCTTCGTAAACGGGGGAAGAAGTAAGGATAATTCCAAGTTTTCTAAGCATCTTAACGTCAATGTGCGGAAGGAGTATCGACGAGTGCATTTGCGCTCCGCGAAGAAGGGGGAGTTTGCTTATTGCAAGGTCTGCGTATTCGTTAGTGTAAGACGAAGACGAAAGGGCTATAAGCATTTCGTCAATGTGAAGCCTTGGAGTTAATGAAGACAAATATTTTACTTTAAGTTCGGTTATAGGAACTATTCTTTCGGGAAGTAAAATCTTCTTGTTATCTGGAATATTCGCTAGATATTTTAAAGCGTTGATAAGCATTGCGCTTTGGCTTTCTAAAAGGTCGCTAGTCTTTCCGGTAATTATCGTTCCGTCAGGTAATTCAAGCGCAGAGCAAGGAACTTTTTCCTTAGCGTGCTTTTTAACGCAAGCAGTATAAACCGCTCTATCTTCAACGTGAATATTAAGCCCTTGCATCAAGCGGAAAATCTTTTCAGATTCGTCGTCGTCAAGATTGTTTCTTCTCTCGTTTTCTAACGCCTTGAAGTATCTTCTAATAATTTCTTGCTTGGAGGCTTCTTGGCACACTTCGTCGTCACAAATAGCAAAGCCTGCCATATTAACGCCCATATCCGTTGGCGATTTATATGGAGAAGTTCCCATAAGTTTTTCAAATAAAGTGTTGAGTACTGGGAAAATCTCAACGTCACGATTGTAATTAACCGTAGTTTCGCCGTAGGCTGATAAATGCCAAGGGTCAATCATATTAACGTCGTTAAGGTCCGCAGTTGCCGATTCGTAAGCAACGTTGACGGGGTGTTTTAAAGGAAGATTCCAAACGGGGAAAGTTTCGTATTTAGCATACCCCGATTTTATTCCGCGCTTTAAATCGTGATAAATGTTTGATAAGCAAGTTGCCATCTTTCCGCTACCGGGACCGGGCGCGGTTACTACTACTAAATTTCTCGTAGTTTCAATATAATCGTTCTTGCCGTAGCCTTCGTCGCTTATAATATGCGGAACGTTAGAAGGATAACCGCTAATGAGATAATGGCGGTAAACTTTAAGCCCCATTTTTTCAAGACGCTTCTTAAAAAGAAGCGCAGGCTCGTTAGTTTTATCGAATCTTGATAAAACTACGCTTTGAATAAACAAGCCGTAACTTCTAAAAACGCCGATAAGCCTTATAACGTCTTGGTCGTAAGTGATGCCGAGGTCGGCTCTAACTTTGTTCTTTTGAATATCCAAGGAGTTAATAACAATAACGATTTCAGCTTGGTCTTTAAGTTTTGCAAGCATCTTGATTTTGCTATCCGGCTCAAAACCCGGTAAAACGCGCGCAGCGTGATTATCGTCGAAGAGTTTTCCGCCGAATTCAAGATAAAGTTTACCGCCGAATTCGTTAATTCTCTCGGTGATTTTTTCAGACTGCATTTTTAAATACTTTTCACTGTCAAAACCGATTTTCATCTTTCGCTACTCCTTTTCAAAATACCACTATATTGTAACACATCAACTTTATAAAAGCAAGAAGTAATCAAATTTAGTTTACATTATTTTTAAAAAAGTATATACTTTAATATAGATGAATACAAAGAAGGTGTTTTTATGAGTAATTGTTCGCACAACTGTTCTTCTTGTTCTCAAAAAGATTGTAAGGACAGAAATCAATTTGAAATAGCCCCTAAAGAAGGGACTTCGTTTAAGAAGATAATCGCCGTTATGAGCGGAAAGGGTGGAGTTGGAAAATCACTCGTTACGAGTATGCTCGCCGTTGCGTCAAAAAAGCGCGGGTTTGATACCGCGGTGTTAGACGCCGATATCACGGGCCCTTCAATTCCCAAAACGTTTGGCGTTGATAGTTTAAGGGCGCAAGGCTCGGAGCAAGGCTTGTATCCCGTTTACAGTAAAAACGGAATAAAAGTAATGTCGATTAACCTTTTACTTGAAGAGCCGTCACAACCGGTGGTTTGGCGCGGTCCTGTAATATCGGGCGTTGTCAAGCAGTTTTATACCGACGTTTTGTGGGGAGAAACGGATATTATGTTTATCGATATGCCCCCGGGAACCGGCGACGTTCCGCTCACGGTATTTCAAAGTTTTAAGGTTGACGGTATAATCGTAGTTACCACTCCGCAAGACTTGGTTTCAATGATAGTTGAAAAGTCTGTTAAAATGGCTAACATGATGAACGTTCCAATCTTAGGCGTAGTTGAAAATATGAGTTACGCAGTTTGCCCCGAGTGCAACGAAAAACTCTACGTTTTCGGCAAAGGCAAAACTGAGAGCGTATGCAAGGAATACGGTTTGCCACTTCTTGCAAAACTTCCAATTAACCCCGACGTTGCAAGTTTAATCGACCAAGGAAAAGTTGAAGACGTTGACGTTTCGTTTATGGAAGAAACTATAAATAAAATTATGGAGAAATAATTATGACTTTAGAGCAATTTAAGAAAGAAAAAATTGAAGCAATGAAGCAAAAGGACAAGGAAAAAGTTTCCGCCCTTAACGTAATCATAACTAAAGTTATGGCCTTAACTATTGAAAAGCGCGCGGTAAACGCAGAAGTTACCGAAGCCGATATCGACACGCTTCTTCAAAAGGCTGAAAAAGAACTCACCGAAGAGAGAGAAGGTTTTATAAAAGCGGGTAGAGAAGAAAACGTTAATTCGTTAACCGCTCAAATAGAAATTATCAAAAAATACCTTCCCGCATTACTTTCTGAAGATGAAGTTCGTGAAATTATAGACGGGCTTGAAGATAAGTCGATGCCGTCTATTATGAAACACTTTAAGCAAAATTATCAAGGCAAAGTTGATATGCGTATGGTAAACGCAATAGCAAACAAACGCTAACGCTTGAAATCTTTTCGATTTTATCGTATAATAGATACAAGAGAGGAGAGCCTACTATGGATATTCAAGAAGAAAAATTATTCGAGCCCAGCACGGTTGAAAACGAGTTAGAGCCGTTATCCGTTGAAGACGTAAATCTTGGAAGTTCGTCCAGCGAAGAATTTTTTATCCAAGAAGAAAGTATAGACTTTATCGAGCCCGTTCGCCCAGAGCACGTTTTAGAAGAAGTTTTATTCGAAAAAGACGTGGAAGAACAATCCGTAACGGCTGACTTAACTAGCGCTCCGAGTATTTTTAGCGACGAGCTTTCAACGTTTGGCGAAATGAACGTTGACAATCTGGTTTTAAAAGATAAAGACTTTAAAGAAGATAGATATATTGAGAAAAACTTTGCTAAAAAATTAATCGAAGCAGATTATGAAATTATCAAGCGTTACGACGAACTCAAGAATATAATTCTTGAATATAAAAACGTAAAGTCTAGAGTTTCTAACGATTTTGATAGTTTTAATATGGGAAGAACTCAACTTTTTAAACTTGGTTACTCAACCAAATCTTTAAAACTTTACGTTAATTTAGATATCAGCGAAGTTGAGTCAAGGCTTAAATGTAAAGACGTTTCGAACAAGAAAGCCTACGCTCAAGTTCCCGTATTTTTAAGAATAAAATCGCCAAGAGCGATGAAGAACGCAAAGTATCTTATAGAGCAAGTTGCAAAGAAGTTTAGCCTTGTTAAAAATCCTAAGGCAACGTACGTTGACGCGGTTAAAATTTTAAAATCAAAAGCAAAAAGTTATTAAAAAACGCACCGAAAAGGTGCGTTTTTTATCGATTGTTTTTATCTATTCTCTTGCTTATTTCATCGTGTTTTTTTAAAAGAGCGATAGTCGATTTATAGGCGTTCGACCGAGTTTTTTGAGTTATTGGTTTAACGCTTTGTTCTTTTGAAGAGTTGGTGTTTGGCTGGTTATTTTGCAAAGATAATTTGTTTATTAAGTCAAAGATACCGAATTTTTCCATAAAACATCCTAAAAAATAAAAAAACTTGCTTTATTTTCACTAAAAAATTATTGATTATTGAAAAGTTTTAGTATATAATAGTATACGTATACGCGTGTGCTATTTTATACGTACGCGTGCTTTAACAAAAATATTCCACGTCAAGGCTCGGTAAAATTGGCGTGCCTAAAGGGAGAAAATATGAAAAAACTTTTATTTTTATTGATTGCTATACTTACTATGTCGTTCTGTTTAACTGGTTGTAACGATAAAAACGTTGAGCCGTTAGCAAACGTTGGTGGTAGCGTAATTTCAGGCAACGGTTCTTTCGCTGTTGAAAAGGGCGAATACGTATATTTCATCAACGGTATTGGCGATAGCAAGCAATCTAACAATATGGGTGACGTAACTAAAGGTTCTCTTTGCCGTGTTAAAACGGAAGCTATTGGCGAAAGCGACGCTAAAGTCGAAACAGTTATCCCCAAACTCGTAACTACCGGTTCTGCAAGCAAGGGTATTTTCGTTTTCGGCGATACCGTTTATTACGCATCTCCGTATTCTGAAAAGGACAAGACTGGCGCCGTTAGAAACGACTACACGGAATTTAGATCTTTTGATTTAAAGACTGCTAAATCTTCAAGCTTTGGTTATGAAACTAATTCGGTAAACACTTACCTTTTCTATCAAAACGGTAACGACGTTTACCTTGGTTATGAATATACTGTTACGGTTGACGAAAAGGAAACTAAAGTTTTCAGAGTTCTCAATCAAAAGGGCGAAGAAGTTCACAAGATTGAAAAGTACACGTCTTTAGCCGTTGCAAGTGATAATTCCGGGATGCTTTTCTTCGTTAAGACTGCTTATTCTAAGGACTTAGATCAAGACGAATCGTTCTCTGAAGTTTACTCTTACGTTTTAGGTGGCGCTGAAGAATTAGTATTCTCTGGTTGCGGTACAAACGGTCTTACTAGAGATAAAGCCGATAGAGATACGGATAGTTACAAGGCTAAAATCTTAAAGTACAGCGACTTTTCTGGCGCAACGGTAACTATCGTTAAAAACACGGGCAGTCTTCTTATTATGAAGGTTACCGGTGTTGACGCTAATTATTCAGGCTCTTATTACTTTGGTTTAAATATTAGCGACGGTATAACCGTTTCTAACCTTAAAGAAATGGGCAGAAGCACTACTTATATCGATAACGCTTTAACTACTACTGCGTACTACAAATCACTTAACGAAATTTACTACGTTGAAAATACAGACTATCTTAAAGGTCTTGTAAAATTTGATTACACTAAGCTTTCCGACGCTACTCACGGTAGAACTCTTATCAATAAAGACGCTGCTGAAAAGAACATTGCGTTCACCGAAGGAGATTATATCTATTTAAGTGGAGCAGACGGAGATTATTATAGACTTAATTTAATCGACGCAAGCGCTAAACTTAGAAAGATTAACGGTGTTTCTGCAAAGACTACTACTGATTGGTTAATTCCAAGAGTAATCGGCGATAAGTTCATTTGCGTTTTATCTGATTCTATTTTTGGAAGTTACGCATACGCTATTGATATGAAAGGTATCGATACCGATGAATACGAAGATAAACTTGAAGAACTTTCTGAACTTGATAGAGAAGAGGTTTTAGCAATAAACGGAACTTTAGTTGGTAAAAAGACTGATGCGGATAAAGACGCGTTTACTGAAAAGCTTGACTCTTCGTATCCTGAAGAAGAAGACGAAGAATAATAATATATTAAACTTCTAGCAATAATAAAGCCGCCGAAACGCTCGGCGGACTTTTATTGCCTTATTTATGTAATTATGAGAATATTATCTTACGATATCGAAAGCACGACTGGTAGTCATCAAGACGGCAGTATGTGCACTTTCGGTTACTGCATAGCAGACGAAAAACTAAATATCATAGAGCAAAGAGATATCGTAATGCGCCCATACACTAAACGTTACGAGTCGCGAATTAAACTCCATTACGACAAAGCGTATATAAAGGCTCAACCACCTTTCCCCGATTGGTACGACGAGATTAAAAATCTCTTTAAAAGTTGCGATTTAATAATCGGCTTTTCCGTTTCTAACGACGTTGACTTTTTAAATAACGCCTGTCAAGTTTACAGTTTAGAGCGCATAGAGTACGAGTTTTTAGATATTCAGCTTTTACATAAAACCGTTTACAACAAGCCAAACCCTTGCGGGCTCGAGAACGTTGCAACGGAAATGGAGATAGAATATCTTGCTCACAGGAGCGATGAAGACGCGCGCGTTACCTTATTATTACTTAAAACGATGCTCGGCGAGTTAAACTTGACGATTCCTGAACTACTTAGAAAATATCATATAACTCAAGGGGTAAACACCAAGGCGGAAACAACGCCTTGCACTAACGGAGTTTTAACAAAGAAGGAAATCAACTACTTAATTAACGACTTCGTCGATAAAAATTACAGGCACAACAGAAGATATAAAGGTGGTTTATCTTATAAATCGTTTGCGTTCTCCGAAAGTATAAAATACGGCAACGTTGACTTATATAGAACGTTAATGAAGAAGATTTACTCGTTAAACGGAAGAGTAGGTCAGATAGAAAACTCAAATCATTTCGTATCTGAAAGCGGAGTTTTAACGGAAAAAGAACAAAGGGCAATTAACCTTCGCAACGAGGGAAGAAAGAGAATAACCGTTATCACGTTAGATGAGTTTTTATCGTTAGTTGGAGAGCTTCCTAAACTTGATTTTTCAGGCGACGTTGAACTTATAAAACAGCACCGCCGAGAAGTAAGGCAAAAACGCTTAGAGAGAAAACAAGAATTTTTAAAACAAAAAGCTATTGAAAAGAAACAAAAAGAAAATAAACAAAATTAAAAAACAGCGCGTAGCCCACGCGCTGTTTTTTAGTCTTTTATAAATTCAACGATATCTTCAATTTTACAATCTAAATAGTTGCAAATTTTATCAAGGGTTTTAAGTTCAACGTTTTCGTTTGCTTTAAGTCTGCGGATAGTTTTGCTATCTAAAACGCACTCTTCACGAAGCCTATACGTTGAAACTCCTTTATTCTTCATAGTAATAAATAATTTATCAAACTTAAACATAATTATTCTATTCCAAAAAGCAAGTTCGGTTCAACGTCAAATTTTTCATACAATAGCATAATGCTATCATAACCAGGCTTTTTCTTTCCTAAAAGCCATTGACTAATCGTCGTTTGATTAACGCCTAAAATATCGGCAAACGCTTGTTGCGATAACCCTTTTTCTTGCATTATTTGTTTAATAACTTCTACATACCACATAAAAAAATTATATACATTATTAGGTCTAAAGACTTGACTTAGGTCAAAAGACCTGATATAATTTAGTTATTATTTACATAGGAGGCATATTTTATGCAAGATAACAACAATATAGCAAGATTCTTATTAACTTTTTTTTGGGTTTATAGGTAGTTTCATTATTAACCACTCTAGTTTAAAGCCTAATGGCTGGAAATCAAGGACTTGTGCATATTTCTTTTTAGCAATATTAACTTGTGATATTTATCCGTTAGTTGCTTCAATTTGCAATTTGACTTTCAAAGAAACTAGTGGAAGTAATATTGGATACTTTAAAGATTAATAACCCCTAATTAAGTAGAAAACACGGTGGAACTTTCCACCGTGTTTTTGATTGTTAAAGTATATCTATTCCGTTTTCTTTGGCAAGTTCTTCCATGCCGTCTGGCCATAAGGAAACTTGAACTTCGCCGATATGAGCCTTTTGTAAAACGTATAAGCAAAGCCTTGATTGACCGATTCCACCGCCTATCGTTAAGGGGAGTTCATTTGCAATAATTTGCTTGTGATAGTCAAAGTTAAGCCTTTCTTCTTTGTTTGACGCTTTAAGTTGAGAAGCGAGCGACTTTTCGTCAACTCTTATTCCCATACTCGATATTTCAAGCGACGAGTCAAGAACTTCGTTGTAGAATAATATATCGCCGTTTAAAAGCCAATCGTCATAGTCTGGCGCTCTGCTATCGTGCGGTTTGCCGTCACTTAAAGGAACGCCTATTTGCATCAAGAATACCGTTCCAAATTCTTTGGTTAAAAGATATTCCCTTTCTTTGCCCGTGGCGTTAGGATACATTTCTTCGGCTTCCTTCGTTGTGATAAACTTAACTTCTTTATTGACGTTTAACGAAAGGAAAGGGAATTCCTTTTTAGCCATTTCGTTAACTTCGCTTATCGCTTCAACGATAGTTTTTACCGTTTGCTTTAAATATTCAACCGTTCTATCCGCTCTAGTTATAACTCTTTCCCAATCCCATTGGTCAACGTAGATAGAGTGAATATTATCAACGCTATCATCTCTTCTTATAGCGTTCATATCGGTATATAAGCCGTAGCCAGCCGAAAAACCGTACTTTTTAAGAGCAGTTCTCTTCCATTTTGCCAAACTGTGAACGATTTCAGCATCTTTTCCCAATTCTTTAATGTCAAATCTAACGGCTCTTTCAACGCCCGATAAATCGTCGTTAATACCCGTGTCAGAATAAACGAGAATTGGAGCGGAAACTCTTGTTAATTCGAGTTTTTCTGCGAAAATTCGCTCAAAATTGTCTTTAACGAACTTGATTGCCTTTTGATTGGTAATCATATCGCAGTTTGATTTATAGTTCTTTGGTATTTGTAAACTTTTCATTTTTACACCTTCATTATTTCACACTTAAAAGTGGTTTTTGAGTAGTAGTTTTCCCCTTTTTTTAGTACGACTGACGGGAAAGACGGTTGATTGATAGCGTCGATATATCCTTGAGTTTCCAAGCAGTAAGAGTCAAGCGTTTTATAAACTATTCCGCCTTTACCAACTCTTTCACTCATAGCGCCACCGTATAATTGAACGGCTGGTTGATCGGTGAAAACGGTCATCTTAACACCGCTAGATTTTGAATACGCGTACGCTACGGGCATATATTTTCCGTTATTTTTTAAACAGTAACTAACGTCGTAGCATTTAACTTTATCGTTGCCGTCTTTAATCTTTTTAAAATCTAAAAAATCGTACGGCGTATCTTTTACTGGGAGCAATTTGCCGGTTGGAATTAACGATTTATCAACTTCGGTTATATAATCGCTATCTATTTTCAAATAATTTTCGTGCGCCTTGTTACTTCCAGCTCCGTCAAGGTTAAAATAGGAGTGGTTCGTAAAGTTGCAAACGGTATCTTTATCCGAACTTGCAAAATATTCAATATCTAAAGAACTTCCGTTTAACGTATATTTTACGCTTGCAGTCATATTCCCGGGGAAACCTTCTTCTAAATCTTTTGAAAAGATAGAGAGAGTAACTGAATTTTCCGAAACTTCCTTTTCTTCCCAAATTCTATGAGAAAACCCCACGTTTCCGCCGTGAAGATTATTTTGACCGTTATTTTTATTGAGAATAAACTTTTCTCCGTTCAAAGTAAACTCGGCGTTGGCAATTCTATTTGCGTTTCTTCCGACGGTTGCGCCAATATAATTACCTTTAGTTTGGTAAGAAATCACGTCGTCGTATCCCAAAACTATATCGAGTTCCCCGTTGTTTGACGGAACGATAAAACTTTGAAGTGTTGCGCCGAAAGTTATAATGCTTGCAGATGCAGAAGATGAAGATATAACGTATTTATAAACGCTTTCTCCGCTTGAAGTTGTCTGAAAAAAAGATTTAGTAACCATAATTCATTAAAATATAATCAAAATAATATATATTAATATATCAATTTTATAAATTTAAGTCAAGCATATATGGGTTTTAGAGAGAGTATAAACGGATTTTTTAGTCTTTGTAACGTTGGGGGTTGCCCCTATAGAATAACAATTTTAGGAAACAGCTGTATTTTTTTAGAAGGGGTTGAGAAAATTTTAGATTTAAAGCCTTGCGTTATTAAACTTAAACTAAAAGGTAAAACGCTTTACTTTTTCGGGCAAGATTTAACCGTTCTTTCCTTTATTGAAAAGGATATAACTATTAGTGGAAAGGTGGAAAAAATAGAGTGGCAAGATTAAAAAAAGGACTTCTTCGTATAACGTACCTAGTAAGCGGCAAAAATATAGAATACCTGCCCGAATTTTTGCATAGAAAAAAAGTTAGCGTTATAAAATTTTTAAAAGAAAGCGAAAGTTTAGCAAAAGTTACAATTGACGTATCAGATGTTAATAAATTTTTTGCTATTTGCAAAAATATGTGCTATAATAAAAAAGTAGTGGGGTATAGGGGGATTTTATGCCCTTTAACTTTATTTATAAATAAAGTCGGTCTATGTTTAGGGATAGCGCTTTTTATTTTAATTTCAACGCTACTTAACGGCGTGTGCTTAGGGGTTAAAATTCAAGGCTCAGGCGTTGCGTTTGAAAGCGAAACGAGAAGTCTTTTAAAAACTCTCGGCGTTTCTAAATACTCTTTATTTAGCAAGATTGACTATAAGCAAATTGAAAATAAAATTTTAAGTTCGAATCCTAATATAACTTTCGTTTCGGTATACAAAGAAGGTAACTTTTTAGTAGTTGATAGCCAAATAACGTCAAGCAAAATTGAAGTTTTAGGCGAAAATTCAACCGATATAGTAAGCGTGGTTGACGGGGTTATAGAAGAGATAGTCGTTTTAAGGGGAACTCCGCTAGTTAAAGTTGGGGATAAGGTTAAAAAGGGCGATATTCTCGTTGGGGCGTATTCGCTCGGCAAAGAAGAAGGGGAAACTTTTCCCACCTTTACCGTTGCAAGGGTAAAAATTATTGAAACGGTTGAGTTTTCATACAAGCCGAATATTTTAAACGACAGAGAAATTGAACTTGCTTACGCCTTGGCGGAGTTTAACGTAGGCGGAGAAATTATAGAGAAAAGTCATAAAGTCGATAATGACGTTATAGTAGTTACGTTATCTATAAGGCGAACGATAACAGGGGGATAATTTTTGAAAAATTACGAGATAGAAATTAAATCGGGCGAGCGTTTAGCGGAATTTTTAGGCGTTTTTGACGAGAATTTAAACGTTTTGAGCAAAGAACTTGGCGTTACCGCTTACGTTGACGACGGTTTTATTAAAATTATAGGCGAAAAGCCTTCCGTTGATTTCGCGGGCGAAGTGGTTAAAAAACTTTTAGAAGTCGTTGAAGCAAACGAACCGCTCGATAAAGCGAGAATATTATATTGCATCGATATGGCTCGTGAAGGAAAGCTCGACGGTTTAGAAAAAACTTTTAGCGGAGTGGTTGCCGTAACTTCAAGGGGCAAACAAATTAAGCCTAAGACGGTTGGGCAAAAAAAGTACGTTGACGCTATCAATAAAAACACGATAGTATTCGGCGTAGGTCCGGCAGGTACTGGCAAAACTTATCTTGCAGTATGTATGGCGGCGGTGGCGTACAAGCAAAAACTCACCGAAAAAATAATACTCACAAGACCTGCCGTTGAGGCGGGGGAAAAGTTAGGCTTTTTACCGGGCGATCTTCAAAATAAAGTAGACCCTTATTTAAGACCGTTATACGACGCGCTCTCTGAAATGTTCGGTTACGAAACCTATCAAAAATTAATCGAAAAAGGCGTGATAGAAATTGCTCCCCTTGCATACATGCGCGGTAGAACTTTATCAAATAGTTATGTAATACTCGACGAGGCGCAAAACACCACCAAAGAGCAAATGAAAATGTTTTTAACAAGGCTTGGCGAAGGCAGTAAAATGCTAATTACCGGTGACGTTACTCAAATTGACCTTCCGCTTGGAAAGGAAAGTGGGCTTATTCACGCAACCAAGATATTAAAAAACATCGAAGGGATAGAGATAGTTAACCTTACGCATAAAGACGTTGTCAGAAATCCATTAGTTACAGAAATCGTAAAAGCTTACACAAAACACGAAGAAAATTCTCAAAGGAAAATAAAAGATGAAAAAGTTAGATAACAGTTCAAGACCAACGGGGAAAGAAATATTTAAAACATCGGTAGTGTTTGCCGTAAATATGTTTATGGTGCTTGCCGTTATGTTTGTATTTTTAACCGTTAAATGCGGTGGATTTCCGGGCGTTTCAGAATTTATTAAAAATAACGTAAAACTCGTTTTATTCGTAGCGCTTTCGGTAATCGTTTTAACGGTAACCGCCGTTCTTTACTTTTACAGTCAAAATCCAAAGCTCATCAAAAAATCAAAAAATATAACGATGCTATACGTTGCCGTTATACTTTCGATGGTTGCGTCTTACTTATTCGGGTTAATTAACGTTTATTTAAGACCGGTTGCGCTTTGCGCTTTACTTATCCTAGTTCTTTCGGACAAGCGTACGGGCGTGTTTATGAACTGCATTTTCGCAATTTATATGCTTTTGACCGATATTTTATGCTCGTCATTTACAAGTAACGGCAACTATATCTTAACGTCGCTCGTTTTATGCTTTGCAGTTGGCATAATGTCAATTTTTGCAGTAGACGGCGAAGGGTCAAGGGGTAAGGTTTTAATAATGGGCTTATTGCTTTCAATTCCAACCGTTGCAACGGCAATTTTCGTTGAGCCGTTAACGAGTTTCACGGAAGTGGCTCTGCCCGTTTTATACGCGCTCGGTAGCGGAATTTTATCTACTTGCTTGCTCACCATTTTACTTCCGTTCTTCGAAGTTATGTTCGGCGCGTTAACTAATTTTAGACTTGCCGAACTTACCGACCATAAATCAAGGCTTATAAAAGAACTCTCGGTTATAGCGCCGGGAACTTTCAGTCATACGATAATAGTAGCGATGCTTGCCGAAGCTTGCGGTAACGCTATTGGGGAAAATCCCCTTTTAGTTCGCGCGTGCGCATACTATCACGATATGGGTAAACTTAAAAATCCTGAAATGTTCACGGAAAACCAATCGGGCAAAAACCCGCACGACGCGTTATCTCCCGAACTTTCAACGGATATTATCCGTTCTCACGCAAGAGACGGCGCAGACCTTATTAGAAAGAGAAGGCTCCCCGAAGCTTTTGCCGAAGCCGCTGAACAACATCACGGTACTTTACCTATTAGATTTTTCTATATGAAGGCAAGTAAGTTTACCGACGGTAAACTTAGCCTTGAAAATTTCAGTTATTACGGACCTAAACCGCAAAACAAAATCAACGCAATTATTATGATTTGCGACGCGTGCGAAGCAAAGGTTAGAACGGTTGCAAACCGCACGCATGAAAACGTTGACAAGGCGGTTAAAGAAATCATCGAAGAAAGAATGGATATGGACCAATTTAACGAGTGCGATATCACTTTCCAAGAACTTGGCGTTATAAGAAATACTATTGCAAACACTTTATCGGGCGTTCACCACGATAGAGTTAAATATCCTAAACTTAAATCAGGGGGAAGAAGATAGTGGCAAAAATCACTATTTCAAAAAACAAAAAACTCCCCTTTGACGCTAAAAGCGTAACGATTGCCGTGCTTGAAGTTTTAAAGCAAACGGGAAACTATTTAGTTGAAGTTAATATGGTTGATGAAGAAACTATAAAAACAGTCAACAAAGAGTTTAGAGATAAAGATGCGGTTACCGACGTTTTGTCTTTTCCGACGCTTGACGGAATTAGGTATAAAAACGTTACTGCAAAAGACTTTCCGCTCGATCTTGACGAGAGTGGGAAGAGGGTGTTTTTAGGTAGTATTATCATTTGCTTAAATAGGGCGAAAGAACAAGCCGTAGAGTTTAATCACAGTTTAGATAGAGAACTTTGCTATCTTTTAACTCACGGGCTTTTGCACTTGTTCGGCTACGACCATATTGAAGATACGGACGATAAAGAAATGCGTTCCTTAGCGAACGAAGTAATGGAAAAAATAGGGATAAATAGATGAAATGCGGAACAGTTGCGGTTGTTGGTAAAGCAAACGCGGGAAAATCAACGTTAATAAACGTAATCGTAGGGGAAAAAGTAGCGATAGTTTCCCCAAAACCACAAACTACGAGAGATAGAATTTTAGGCGTGTTAACCACGAACGATTATCAAATAATATTTGAAGATACTCCGGGGTTTTATAGGTCTAAGACGGAACTCAATAGGAAGATGCAAAAAACCGCAAGGAAAACGGTTAAAGACGTTGACCTTGTTTTATTCGTTTTAGACGGGCACGACGGGTTGAAAGAAGAAGATTTGACTTTGTTAAAGTCAATGGTATCTGATATTCCGCTTATCGTCGCTATGAGCAAAACGGATATTATGCCCAAGGAAAATATCCCTGAAAATCTAGTTAAGATTGCGGAAATTGAAGGTATTTCAGAGATAATACCGGTATCTGCAAGAAAGAATAGAAACGTTAAAGAACTTATCGATATTATACTTAAATATCTTCCCACGCAAGACAAGATTTTTAGCGAAGATATCGTTTCGGACAAGTCGTCGAAATTTATGGTCTCCGAAATCATGCGTGAAAAGATTTTATTAAAACTCGACAAGGAAATTCCTCACGGCGTTGCGGTGCTCGTCAACGAGTTTAAAAAGAATAAAAACGGAGTTTACGAGATAAGCCTTGATATCGTTTGCGAAAAGCAAAATCACAAGGCGATTTTGATAGGCAAGCAAGGCGCTAAAATTAAAGAGATTAGCGCTTACGCCCGCCAAGATATGGAAAAGTTTCTAGATAGCAAGGTGTTTTTAACAACTTACGTCAAAGTTAAGGAAAACTGGCGTGATAAGGAAGCGCTTATTAGCGAATTTGGTTATATTGAACAATGAGAGCAAGGCGTAAAAAATATCTAGACGACAGGGCTGATAAAGTCCGCGATATTATAGTTATCTCTAAAACGAGCGACCTTTTAGGTTTAGATGAAGAAAAGCGTTATTCCGTTATAACCCCTTTTGAACTTTTTAATAACGATAACCCCTTAGAACTTGAAATAGGTTGCGGAAAGGGTAGATTTATCTATGAAAAAGCGCTCAAAAACCCGAACGTCAACTACTTAGGCGTTGAAATTCAGTTAAACGTTATAATAACCGGCGCTGAAAGGATAAAAAACGAAGGGATAAAAAACGTTAAGTTCTTTAACTGCGGAGCGGAGATTTTAAAATATCAACTCCCTGAAAAGTCGATTTCAAAACTTTATCTCAACTTTTCTTGCCCGTATCCTAAAAAGCAGTACGAAAACCATAGGCTAACCTACTTTTCGTTTTTAGATATTTATAAATATCTATTAAAAGACGGAGCGGAAATTCATTTTAAAAC
>JAZSBA010000006.1:0-4792 GCA_045602125.1 Christensenellaceae bacterium
ATATAAAAGTAATAATTTTGATATTATAGCACAAAACGTAATTATCGGTTACGTGTTTTATTTAACACCGCACATAAATAAAGGGACGGGTGCGGACGTGTTTTTAGATAAAAGAAGCGTTTGCTATTCAAAAATTTCAATTTTAGATAGCGATATTTAGTCGTTATAAAAAGGCGAGAAGATTTTCTCGCCTTTTACTTTGATTAAATTCAAAGAGTTTAAGCAACTTTTACTACGGTTATGCCGTAATCGGTAGCGGTAAGGTCTGTTGCGCTTGAATTTACAAGCGTTAAAGTATCGCCTGCGCTAGCGTTAACTAAAACCGTTCTCGATAAGCTTTCGGTATCTGCGGTAGAATTTACCACCGAAGATATTACCGCGCCGTTTTGATTGAGAGAAAAGTTAACGTCAGTTGCCGTACCCGTTAAGAAATAACTAACGAGATAGTAACCTGCTTCGGTTAGAGTAACCGCGTCGTTAGCTACCGTCATGGTACTAGTCGGTGTGTTTTGAGTTAAAGCAATAGGAGCGGTTGCGCCTGCAGTTACCGTCGTCGCTCCACCGGTAGCGTATAATGCTTGGGAAGTACCCGCAGGGCCTTGAGGGCCAGCGGGACCAGTCGCACCGGTTAAACCAATAGGGCCTTGAGGGCCAACGGGACCTGTCGCACCGGTTAAACCAATAGGACCTTGAGGACCTTGTGGACCAGTCGCGCCGGTAGCACCAGTTGCGCCGGTTAAACCAATAGGGCCTTGAGGACCAACCGGACCAGTAGGACCTTGAGGACCAGTCGCGCCCGTAGCGCCCGTTGCACCAGTTGCGCCAGTTAAACCTTGTGGACCAGTCGGACCAACCGGACCACGCGGACCGATAGGGCCTTGCGGACCGCGCGGGCCAACTATTACTCTATTACAGCAGTTGTTAAAACCACCGAATCCGTTGTTATTATTGTTAAATCCGTTACAACCGTTTCTACAGTTGTTACAAAATAAGCACATTAAATTAATCCTTTGACTTATATAGTCGTTATTATAGTATGCAATACTTATAATTATTGTTAATTTAGTTGCTAAAATTTTTAGAAAGGAATATAATTGTCTTTAAGAAATACGATAGAAAAAAGGTTAGATATGAGTAAGCGTTATAACGTAACTTTAACGGCGAGTTCAATAGGTTATATAGTTCAAGCGATAATGAATAATTTTTTACCGCTTCTTTTCGTTTACTTCGTAACGGCTTATAAAATACCGCTTTATCTCATCTCGATAGTAATAGCGTATAACTTCTTGCTCCAAATACTCGTTGACTATCTTTCTTCAACGTTTATTTTAAAAATTGGGCATAGAGCGTCGACGATAATTTCGGGCGCGTCTGCAAGTTTAGGTTTAATTTTCCTAGCGCTAACGCCTAGCATTTTTAACGGCTATATAGGTATATATATAGGCGTAATAATCTCGGTAACTTTAATGGCGATAGGGAGTGGGCTTTCCGAAGTTTTATTAAGCCCGATAATTGAAGCGTTGCCGTTTAAAAACAAAGAGTCGAAAATGAGTTTTCTTCACTCGTTTTACGCTCTCGGTCATTTGATAGTAATACTTATATCCACGGCGTTTTTTATCGTGTTTGGCATTGAAAATTGGATGTATTTAGCGTTATTTATAACGATAATTCCGATTGTAGAGATAATTTTATTTACTTTTTGCCCCATTATTCCGCCCGAGGGCGACGATAAAACGGTGAGAAGAAGAGATTTGTTTAAGAATAAAACTTTCATTATTCTATTTATTTTAATGATAGCCGTTGGCGGATGCGAACAGGCTATTGCTCAATGGGTTAGTTATTTTGCCGAAAGTGGTTTAAAAGTTTCTAAAACCGTTGGCGATTTAGTGGGAACGAGCACTTTTGCCTTCTTTATGTTCCTTTCCCGTTTCCTTCACGGGCTTAGCAAAGATAGGTTCAGGCTTTATACTTTAATAGTCGTTTGCGCGATAGGGCTTATTGCATGCTATTTAATAACTGCAATCTCTCCGATAGCGGTTATATCGCTCGTTAGTATTTCGCTTTGCGGATTGTTCCTTGGCGTTACTTGGCCGGGTGTTTACTCGCTTGGTGGAAAATTATTTAGCTCTGGCGGAACGGTTATGTTTTCAATGCTTGCGCTCGGCGGAGACGTTGGGTGTTCGTTAGGACCTATGATGGTAGGTTTAATTTCTAGCAGTTTCGATATGAAGATTGGCATACTCTTTGCAACGGTGTTCCCTTTAATACTTCTTATCGGCATGATATTATTAAAAAAGAACAATAAATCGGAGAAATTATGATAAACTTTGAATCTCTACTTAAAAACTTTAAAATTGAAGGAACTTTGATTTCTTGCGAGCCTTACGGCAACGGTCATATAAACCAAACTTACGTTGCAGTATACGAGCTTGACGGCAAAACGAAAAGATACATAGTTCAAAGAATTAACCATAAACTTTTCGATCCCGTTGAAAATCTTATGAGCAACGTTGAACTCGTAACCGAGTTTAATCGCCAAAAGATTAAAGAGCGCGGTGGAGATCCCGATAGAGAGAGTTTAACTTTAGTTAAAACGCTTGACGGTAAGAGTTTTTATAAACTCGATAGCGACAATTATTTTAGAGTGTATATCTTCATTGAAAACACCGTTGCTTATCAAACCGTTCAAAACCCGCAAGACTTTTATTATAGCGCGTTGGCGTTCGGCAACTTTAACAATCTTTTGTCCGAGTTCGACGCAAGTAAACTTTACGAAATTTTGCCACGCTTTCACGACACTAAAAAGAGATATAACGACTTTTTAACCGCTTTATCTAAAGACGAGTTTGATAGAGCGAAAGAAGTAAAAGAAGAAATCGAATTTATAAAGGCAAGAGAAAGTTACTATTCTAAAATCGTAGATATGCTATCTAGCGGTGAAATGCCACTTAAAGTTACGCATAACGACACTAAGCTTAATAACGTTTTACTCGACGATAAGACGGGTAAACCCGTAGCCGTAATCGATCTTGATACCATTATGCCGGGAACTATTTGTTACGACTTTGGCGACAGTATAAGATTTGGCTGTAACCCCTGCGAAGAAGACGAGCACGACTTATCTAAAGTAAACTTCCGTTTCGACCTTTATAAAATTTATCTTCAAGGCTTTTTAGAAGCGCTTGGCGATAGCGTAACTAAGGTTGAAAAAGACAATTTTGCATTTGCGTCAATTTTAATGACTATTGAGTGCGGGATGAGATTTTTAACCGACTATCTCTCTGGAGATACCTATTTTAAAACTCATTATCCAAAGCAAAACTTATATAGAGCAAGAACTCAACTTAAACTTGTTTCCGATATGGAAAAAATCTTAGACCAAATGAACGAACTAGTTAAATAAACAGGAGAAAAAATGTTTGAAGTTTTTAAGGCGACCTTGTCGCCGATGTTAATTTTACTTATTTGCATAATAATAGGCTTTATTTTAAGAAAAACTAAAATATTGCCTGAAGGCTCTGATAAAGTTTTATCTAAACTTTTAACCTTTGCTTTAGCGCCGGCTCTCTCGTTTATGGCGTTTTCAAAGTACTGCACGATTGACGCTATTAAGGAAAAGTGGATATATCTTTTATATTCGCTTATTGCAATAGCAGTTGCTCTACCGCTTGCAATACTTTTAGCAAAAGTGTTTGTTAAAAAGAAGGAATACAAGCGTTCAATTTACGAGTACGCTTTAATGTTTGGTAATCTCGGTTACGTTGGCGACCCCGTTATTTTAATGGTGTTTGGAGAAGCCGCTTTGTTCGACTATAAACTCTTCACTCTTCCAATGAGTTTTATAATTTACGTTTGGGGTATAACCATTTTAACGCCTAAGGAAAATAGAAAGGGTAGCCCCTTAAAAAATCTTTTCAACGTTCCTATGATTGCAATGCTGGTAGGTATAGTATTTGGGTTAACCGGTCTTACTAAAATTGCGCCGGACTTTGTAATGGATACTGCCGAAAAACTCGGCAACTGCATGGGGCCGATTGCAATGGTGCTTACTGGTTTCGTTATTGCAGGCTATAACTTTAAAGATATATTAACGGATAAAAAGGTTTATCTTGCAACGGCTTATAGATTATTTGTTGCTCCTACTATAATAATCTTAATTCTTTGGCTTACAAAAGCCCCGGTTTATATGATGAGTTTAGCGCTTATTGCTTACGCAACGCCACTCGGCATGAACACGGTTGTTTTTCCCGCGGCGTTTGGTGGAGAAACTAAAACTGGCGCGTCAATGGCGCTTATATCTCATACGCTATGCGTAATTACGATTCCAGTAATGTACGCGTTATTTACCTTAATATTTATGTAGCAAAGAAAAATGCTAACGGAATTTTCGTTAGCATTTTGTTTTTATTAAACTCTTGATAAATATTTTCAAGTGTGATATACTAACTTTGCGAAATGAAACTTAATATATAATAAAGTGAGTTAGAATATAAAGAAGTATACTCTTTTTTTGCTTTACCTCAAATTTGATTTTGCTAAAAATGCAAATACCGAATGGGGTAAGGTAACTTGCTTTCATTAAGTTTCATTTCGCGATGACAGGGTTTGCGTTTTTGATGCGTCGACTTTGTTGGCGCATTTTTTTATTGCAAAAGGAGTGATTATGAACGAGATAAGAAAGAAAAAACTATTAAACTATTTGTATCCAAGAGAAGAGATAGCCATGTTTATGATAGGGGATTTTTACGCTGAACTTTCAATGGTGTTAGATAAAAAAATATGTTTTCCAACA
>JAZSBA010000007.1:0-3714 GCA_045602125.1 Christensenellaceae bacterium
CTTGACAACGTTGGAATTAACAAAACCAGACAAAGAACCAATATCATCTTCATCCAAAATGAAAATATTATTTGGATTATATAAAAGTTCACTTTTATAACTTTTATTATTTGTAACAATTTTTTTATCCATATATAGAGCTTCAAGGGAACGAAGTGACATACCAACGTTATCTCTAACGCAATAATCAAAAATGCATTTTGACTTAAGCGTTAATTCAAGCACTTTTGCATATGGAACGTAATCTCGTTTCCCCGTAATACATTTAAAACATGTTTTTAGCCCTAAATTTTCAAAATCGCTTTTATATTTTTCAATTTGATCTCTTCTACCCTTGTCCTTCCCTAAGAAAAATATATCGTAATCACAATTTTGATTATCAAAATCTTTTATCCTATCTTTAAAGAAAAACGTCGTATTATATTTCATAGAATATCTTTCGCAATCACTTATAGAATACGACCATTTTTCTATTCCATCTGGCAACTTGATTGGATCTACAGTTAAATAAGCAGGATTCCAATACCAAAAAACAATTCTTGTGCTAGGATTATACTTTATTATCCATTTAACAAATTCCAAAGAAACACAATCAAAAATTATTATTAAATCACAAGAAAGTTTCTTAAGTTTTGGATTGTTGATAAACGGTTGAAATAATCGTTTTTTATATCCTATTTTTCTTAACGCCCTAACAAGAAAGGAATTATTCCTGTAAGGAGACATTTTTATAACGTTATTTGGTAGTTCGCCAAATAAATCACAATCAGGCCTTATTATTACCGTTTTCATTAACTTGTTCTCCTAATATAGAATCGTTCCAAAGTTTCATAACGTTTTCAAGCTTGAACTTCTCAGCCGTGATTTTAGCGTTTTTTGAAAATTTTGCTTGAGTTTCTCTATCGTTAAAAAGTTTTATTAACTTTTCCGTAAACTCTTTCTCGTTTTTAATTTCTACCAAATAGCCGTTTTCTCCGTCAACGATAGTCTCGTCCGCCCCCGCGCAATTTGTTGAAATGCAAGGAAGCCCTAACATCATAGCCTCAAGTAAAGCGTTAGATAAGCCTTCGTAGTTAGACGGCAAACAAAATACCCCAGCATCTGAAATCTTATCGATAACGTCAGGGTGATTACCCATAAGCGTTACCCTGTTTGTTAACGATAAACTATCAATTTGCGTTTGAAGTTCTTCTTTTAACTCCCCTTCTCCGTAAATTTGCAAGTACGCGTCTTGATTTACGCTTGCAAGATTAGAAAATGCTGAAACTAAAAGTTTATGATTCTTTTGAGCCATAAGTTTTCCAACCGCCACGATTTTATTATAGTCGGTTGAACTAGTTTTATTTTCAACGTTTATAGGGTTTGGTATAATAACCCCGTTTTTAAGCCCTTTAAAATAACTCTTTGCTCTTTCCGTTTGAAAAACTACCGCGTGAGCTTTAGGATATAAACGCTTTGTTAAAAAAGAAACTATTTTAGACCTTCCGTCGCATTTTGGATCGTTTCTTTCAGAAACGATAACTCTTCCACTAAACTTTCTAAGCGCGTGAAGAACTATAACGTTAATCTTTGCAAAAAACGAAACTACAAAATCGGGCTTACTTTCCTTAACGTAATTTTTAAGTGATTTTATCCAATAAGGAAGCCTTTTTATCTTTGACTTTCCCTTACCCGTAAAATCAACGACTTTGGTTGTTTCGTGAAGAGAATACCCTACTTCATTATTAAGTAAACAAACTATTTCCGTTTGATATCCACGCTCGGCGTAATATCTAGAAAGTATTGATAAAACTCTTTCCCCACCACCGCGCGTCATACCACCCGTTATAAACGCAATTTTTTTCATATTATATAGAATTTAATTCCCCAATATATTTTTCAACGACTATTTGCCTATCAAAGTTATCTTCAACCTTTTTCCTTCCGTTTAAGCCCATTTGAACTTTTTCTTCATACGGAAGATTTATAAACTTTTCTATTTTCAAAGTTAAATCGGCGCTATCTTTCATTTTTACGATATATCCGTTAACCCCGTCGTCAATAACTTCTCTACAACCCGAACGATCGGTTGTTATTATCGGGCGAGCGCACGCTGAACTTTCAAGTAAAACGTTGGCAATTCCCTCCGGATAGTAAGTTGGATGAACGGTACAATGAATATCTTTAAGCACCCTTTTAACGTCTCTTACCATACCGTGATAAACTATAATATTTTTAGAAACTAAATCGTCGATAATTTCCTTATACTCTTGCTCAAAAAATCCGCATACGTGAAAAACGGTATTTGGATATTTTTCTCTTATAATTTTTGCCGATTCAAGATATTGGTCAATGCCCTTTTCCTTCATTATTCTTGAAATAAAGGCAAATTCAATGGTATCTTTTTTCGGATATTCTATCGGAGAAAACCTTTGAAGGTTAACTCCGGAGCCCGGAAGTAAATCATGTTTATTAGGAGCGATTTTCTTGCTTTTAAAAAAGTCCATATTCTCTTGATTTTGGAAAAATACCTTCTTTATATTTTTAAAAGCAATTTTGTATAAAAAAACGGTTGCTCGTTGAATAAGACCGCCGTTTTCAACAGCAGTCCCGAGCCCCGTAATATTTGCCACGCAAGGAATTTTAAATTTTTTGCACGCTAAAGCCCCGTATATATTCGGTTTAATTGTATAAGTAAACACTATATCGGGATTAACGTTTTTTATTATTCTTTTGTATTCTTTAAGAAGTTTTAGCTCTTTGATAGGATTAGTTCCATGCCTTGAAATATTGATATCGATAAACTTACAGCCAAGCGCCTTTAAATCATCAATACGCTCGCCGTAAGGGGAACAAACGAAAACTTCGTGCCCGTCACCTAATAATCTTTCAACAAGTTCAAGCCTAAAATTATAAACGACTAAATCACTATTTCCTAAAATTAAGACTTTACTCATACGACCCCTATAAAATCTTATTGTTTCTTCTTGTTTTCGCAGTTGTTACCTTCTCTTTTAAGCACTACCGCTATCGTTTGGAAAAATAACTTTATATCAAACCAAAGCGATGCGTGTTTAACGTAGTACGCGTCGAGAATAGCTTTGTTCTTATAGTGAACGTCGTCCCTACCGTGAACTTGCGCATAACCGGAAATTCCCGGCCTCATACTGAATACGCCCATTTTAGCGCGCATATCGTTACAGTTTTCTTCACTTTTAACAAGCGGTCTATAACCGATAAAACTCATAGTTCCGATAAACACGCAAAATAATTGCGGAAGTTCGTCAAGAGAGAGTTTACGCAAGAAACGGCCAACCTTCGTGTAATACTTGTCCGGATCTTCAAAAAGCGAAGTTGCAAGTTCCCTAGGAGCGTCAATTCTCATAGACCTAAACTTTAAGCAAGAAAAAACTTTACCATTTTTACCAATTCTATCTTGCTTGAAAATTGCAGGGCCTTTTGAATCGCACTTAATAATAATTGCAATCAAAATAAAGAAGATTGAAAAGACGATAATCATAAGCGAAGACGCTATAATATCAAACGCCCTTTTGACAAAACGAAAAAAGAACTTTTTTTTCTTAGTTGGAACAAACGAAGAAACGTAATCTTCATAAAACTTATCGTCGTGCACAACGTTATGATCAAAGTTTTTAACTGATAAATCTTCGCCTATATTAATTTGTGTTTTTAAATCATTAGTTAAATTTTCCATAATAAATAAAATAACAGATA
>JAZSBA010000008.1:0-5439 GCA_045602125.1 Christensenellaceae bacterium
GTCCCATTATGTTAAACTCCTTATAAATTTTTATTATATAAATCAAATTTTTCGATATATTTTGATACGTTTTGAGCGTTTGGTTCAACGATTTTACCACTAAATTCAAAAGTTGTAAAATCTCCGTTTACGCCCTTTTTAGCAACCGAGAACGCACCGAAACAACAGCCGTCCGCTTGCTCTGAAAGGTATAATTTTTGACCTAAAACGTCGGAGAGTATCCCCATCCAAACGTCACTTCTCGTAGCGCCACCGGTAACGATAATATTTCCAATTTCAAAACCGCTGCGCTTATAAATATTGATAATTTGCTTAATTTCAAAGGCTACGCCTTCCATAGTCGCTCTAAAAATATCGCCTTTATCATGCTTGAAGTTGGCGTTTTTTATAGAGAAACTAAGCACGTTTTGCCCACGATAACCGCCGTTTCCCGAAACGAAGGGATAAACGAGCAAGTTTTCATCGATTTCTTTTTCACTTGCAAGCTCGTCCATTTCCTTATAAGAAATACCGAATAAGTTCTTTTCCCAATTATAAACCGTTCCCGAACTTATTGCCGAGTTAAAGTAACCGTAATCGCCCGCAGGGTGCTTGCGGTAGGCAAAGTTGCCTTTAATTTTTTCATCGTTTCGAGCAAACACTACCCAAGTAGTACCCGTTGAAACGATAACGTCTCTTTCAGAAAAGTAATTAGCGCCAAGGCTTGCCGCAAATTGATCGTGAAGCCCAACGTAAACGGTCGCCTTGCCTTTTAAGCCAGTTTGATTTTTAAACTCGTCGCTAGCCGAGCCTATTTTCTCTCCCGCTTGAACGATTTTAGGAAAATTTTCTTGTTTTAAACAAGCAAGGCTTATCATTTTTTCACTATAATCGTTAGTGTCCGGATCGTAAACGCCCATCATTGCGGCGCTAGTATAGTCGATAACGAATTTATTCGTTAAACGCGCGTAGATATAATCGGAAGTTGAAAGAACGTATTTTGCCCTTTCGTAAACGCTTGGAGCGTTGTTTTTAAACCAAAGGTATTTTGCAACCATTGAACTTGCGCCGAATTTATTTCCGCCTAAGTCAGTTGCCGTTTTATTAAGTTCAATCGCCTCGTTTTCCGCTCTTTTGTCCATCCAAGTAATAGCGTTAGTAAGCGGAATAATATTGCCGTCACTATCTATATCAACGAACAAGAAACTACCGCCTTGAGCGGAAAAGGACATTCCGTCCACTTCCCCGTCAAAGTTTTCAATCGCTTGCTTAGTCGACTGTACTACCGCATCGTACCAATCTTCCGCCTTTTGCTCAAAAAAACCGTCTTTGGGCGTTATTAAATCGTAACCTTTATAGCCTTTGCCAAGAACTTTACCACTCTCGTCAAAGAGTATGGTTTTAGTCCCCGTCGTTCCAAGGTCGATTCCAAGATAAAACTTCATAAACTATCCTTAAAATTTAATATCGTAAAGATTTACTGCGTTGTTGCACATTATATCTTCGACGTCAGATTTAGAAAGAGTTAACTTTTCAGCAGTCTTTTTAAAACCACGAATAATTTCGTAGGTAAAGTTAGTTATGCACTCTTCGTCAGACTCTCTCATATGCTCTGCGTTAGTTACGTCACCGTATAATCCACGGGGAACTACGTTTATATAGTAACCGTCTTCAGATATACGATACATTCTCATTTTTGCAATCGGCATATCAGTTCCGAACATCACTCTCTTCGTTCCAACCGCCTCAATACACTTTTCGGTAGCTTCTGGGAGAGTGTTTGCGCAGAAGTCAAACATCATATTCTCCGTATGCTTTAAAGTTTCAAAAGCATCGCCGATATCTTCAGGGGCGTACGCTCTACCAATGTGAGCAACGATAAGTTTAACGTTAGGATATTTTTGCTCAATATCCATAAGAGTTCTAATATTATTTTTGTCTTTAAGTCTTTCTGGGCGAGAAATGTGAAGAACGACTTTCCAACCGTATTTATCGGCAACTTTTAAATGCTCTTCAGATAAAAATTCGTAAATTTCAGCGTTTGAGCCAACTACCCCCGCCTTGCAGTTGTTAAGGTACGGCTTTAATCCTTGAAAACCACCCTTTATAACTTCTTCTTCTAAAAATTCCGCACTCATATCGTAGTGTGAAAGATATAACGCAGGATAATTATATTCCTTTGATTTTTTAGAAATATAATCATTAGATAAATCCAAATGAGAAGACGGGTTGCCAAAAATTACCGGAACTACCTTTTGGTTTGGGAATATGTCCTTATACGTTTGAACTAAATCTTCCATAGAACAATCTTCCGCAACTCTACTCGGCCAGTACACGGGACCGTCAGTTTTCTTCTTGAACTCTTTGAGATAAACGTGAGTGTGCGTGTCAACGATATTCTTAGGTAAAAAATCGTTTAATTCTTCTTGGTAAACTTTTTTATCAAATTCAGTAAGCTTGAAACCAAACATAATTTTCTCCTTAAATAATACTTATTTAATCGATTTTATCACACTATAAAACTGCTTGTCAATAATTTTATCAAATATTTTGAGCGTTTCGCTCATTTTTTGCTATTTTAACGTTAATTCCAAGCCCGTGAAGTTCTTTTAACTTAGCTTGAGATAGCCTATTATCCGTTATAACGGCGGTTATATCCAAGCCGTTTGAAAAAGAAACTAAAGCTTTGTTTCCAAACTTATGAAAGTCGGTAAGTATAATGGTTGCGTCCGACGCTTTTATTGCAGTTTCGCAAATTTTTGCGCTCTCAAATTCGGTGGTCGTAAAACCAAATTCAGAAGTATAACCGTCCGTTCCTAAAAAGCATTTGTCAAAATGACAGTCCGAAATGTTTTTTTCGGTCATATAACCGCAAAAATCTTTACGGTTAGGTCTATACGTTCCACCTATTAAATTTACCGTTGCAAGCTCGTTTAAAACGTTTATAATCATATAAGAATTGGTAAAAACCTTAATATCTTTTAAGATATTTTGCCTTAAAGCGTCGGCAAGCGCCATACTGAATAAGCAAACGGTAGTTCCCGAGTCTAAAAATAATACGTCCCCGTCTTTTACAAAGGAAACGGCGTAGTTAGATATTGCCTTTTTCTCCTTGACGTAAAGTTCTTTAGAAACGTCGTAACGATAAAAATTATAAGCGCTATCAGGCATAGTAATTTTACCGTGAGAACGAATTCCAAGCCCCTTTTCTTCCATGCGTGAAAACAACCTTCTCGCAGTTGCCTCGGATATACTTAAAATATCCATCGCCTGCTTGATAGTTACCGTTCCGTTAAGTTGAAGTTCTTTAAGTATTACGTTTTCTTCCGCTAAAGTCTTTTTCATATTAGCCCTCTACGATAGTTTTTTATCATTATAAACTAAAACGCTCAAAAAGTCAAGCAAAACGCTCAAAATTATAAAACTTTTAAAAATTCGTTGACAATATTTTGCAATAGATATATCATTTATTTATCGAATAAATAAAAGGAAAATATTATGAGAAAAATTAGAACACCATTTTTTGAAATTGGAACTAAAAACTATATTTACGGCGATGACGTTTTAGCTCTTGCTAAACGCGCTGACGAGCTTGCTGAAAAATACGATATCGACGTATTATTCACAACTCCCTATTGCGATATTAGAAGAGTTGCGGAAAACACCAAGAACTTAATTATTATCGCTCCGTATATGGATACGATTTACCCCGGTCGTGGCATGGCGTGCGTTCTTCCTGAAAGTTTAAAGGCGGCAGGCGCTCACGGCGTTGTAGTTAATCATTGCGAAAAGCCTATGAGTTTACCTCAAATTAAAGACACTATTAAAAGAGCAAGAGAACTTGACTTTATAGTATTTGCCTGTGCGGACACTACTGCTGAAGCGCAAGCGCTCGCTCACTTAAAGCCTGATATTATCAACCCTGAACCGAGTGAACTTATCGGCGGTGGTGACGGAAAGGTTTCTGACATGAGTTTCGTTAAAGATACCATTGACGCAATCAAGGCAATCGATAGTGACATTTACGTTGAACAAGCGGCAGGCATCACGAACGGCAAGCAAGTTTACGACTTTATTATGGCAGGCTCAGAAGGCGCAGGCGCGGCGTCTGGTATCGTTAACGCAAAAGATCCGTTTGCGGTTATGGAAGAAATGATTAAAGCAACTCGCCAAGCGGCAGACGATTTAAAAAGGAGATAATATATAATGTTATATAAGAATAAAATTTCGGTTGAATCTAATCACAAGGAAGTAACTTTCCACAACGTAACTGCAGAAGTTAAAGAAACTGTAAAAAAATCAAGCATTAAAAACGGTATCGTAGTAGTTTACTCACACCACACTACTTGTTCGGTTATCACTCAAGAGTGCGCGTTTGATATGTCAATGACGGGAAGAGAAACTCTTCAACAAGATTTAGTTGACGTTATGGAAAAACTTTGCCCGAGTTACACTCGCGAAGGAATTTACCTTCACCCAGGTCCTAAGGCTCTTAAATTTGCCGAAGAACACGGCGAAGACGCAAGGGGTTGCCACAACACCGAAGCGCACCTTATCTCGTCGATTATTGGTAGAAACGTAACCGCCGTTATTGACGACGGTGAAATTGACCTTGGCGAATTTGGTTTCATTTACTTTATCGATTGGGATAAAACTCGTGGTAGAAAACGTTCAGTTCAAATTATGGTAATTGGCGAATAAAATAATAAACCGCTTGCAAACTGCAAGCGGTTTTGTTTTGAGTTTTATTAGGTTATTAAAGCCCCTTTTAAGCCGTTAGTTACGAGTTAGGCAAGGCTCGTAAAGACGGGGCGATTACGATTGACCTTATCGGTCATCGTAAGTGCAACGGCTTTACAGTAACGACGCATAACGAAGTAAATAACGGATTAAAATTAAGGCGTTAGAAACAAGCTAGGCAAGGCGTTTGTGATTTTGCGGAAGGGAGCGACCTAGTTGGTCGCAGGAATTTCGAAAAATCGCAAAGAACAAAGCATAGCGCCGTTTATAACGGCTTAATTTACATATTCGACGTTCCTACGGAGAGTAACCAACCTATAAAGATAATCAAAATCAATATCTGGGTTCCACATAAGTTCGGCAAAAATCGCTACTGGAGCATAGATAATTTCTTCGAACATACCGTCTTCAACGAGATCGGTCATCCACATATCTCCACCGGTTTTTTCAGCGAGCATTTTAATCATTTTTTGAGCGTATTTGCCGTTAACAACCCAGTAAGTTTGAGCCCAGCGCCAAGTACGAGATTTTCTCTCTACCCTGTTTTTCTTCATACGCTTACTGCTAACGCCAACGTTAAACGGACCGTCGTGGTGCTTGAACGCGCCCCAGTCAAGACAAGTTGAGCCTTTCATTACCACGCCAAAGTTTTCTTTATCGCCACGAAGGGTTACGATTTTTTCGGCAAAAGCGTAAGTTTCGTCAAAACCAGCAACTTGC
>JAZSBA010000009.1:0-4462 GCA_045602125.1 Christensenellaceae bacterium
AAAGAAACTTGAAAACAAAATTAAAAAAGCGTGATTACATACGCCTACGGCGAATAATAACCTTATTAATCACGCCTACGGCGTGGATGTTATCCGTCGAAGACGGTATGGAATCAACACGTAGTGTTGGATGTAATCAAGTCGATTTGATACACGCTATCGCGTGGTTACATACGCCTACGGCGATTACATGCTCACCTTTGGTGAGATTACATACCAAGCCTAAATCGGCTTGGATAAAAAAAGAACGACTTGTTGAGTCGTTCTTTTTTTGGCTGGGGTAGTAGGATTCGAACCTACGAGTGACGGAGTCAGAGTCCGTAGCCTTACCGCTTGGCGACACCCCATTATTTTAGGCTCTTTCACGAAATCTAATTGATTTTTGGCGGAAAAATACTGTGAAATACGGTGCAATTTGTTCAGTTACAGACCGCAAGGGGTATGCGCCTTCACAAATCGCTTGTCTTTCTTGTATTTTCCTCCCCAAACGAAACTCGATTATTCTAAATCAATTATTTTTCGTTCAATTGCCTTAGGCTCTTTCACGAAATCTAATTGATTAACCTTGCCTTTGTATCATAGCAAAAAAATATATTTTTTTCAACTGTTTTTTATGCGTTTTCACGTAAAAAATTATAAACGCATTGACACGTTTTATACTTTTTATTATAATAAACGTAAAGATTTTACAAGGAGAACGTTATGTTTAAACCAAGATTATCAGCATCAGTTAACGTGTTTGGAATAGAGCGTTTTGAAAACGGAACGTATAAAATAACTAACGAAGAAGAATTTTTAATTTCTACTCTTAAAGAAATGAGAAAATTCAATTTTGACGGAATTGAACTTTCAACGCTTGGCCCTTGGAATATTGAAGAAGAGCACCAAAGTTATCCGTTTGTAAAACGCGCTTGCGAGTTAATTAAAGATTACGGAATAAATCTCACGAGCGTGCACCTTCCGTTTGCTTGCCTTGATTGGAATTTTTCTTCGCTTGATGAAAAAGAGAGAAAACTCGCCGTTGAAACTTTCAAGTGGGCGGTTGATTTTTATCAAGATAATATGCCTGACGTTTTCGTTATTCACCCAGATGATAAGCCTAAAACTCCCGAAGAACGCCCTTATAAACTTGAAAGTTTAGCTAAATCTATGAGTGAGATTTGCGATTTCTTGCCTTACAAAGTTTGCGTTGAAAATATGACTAACGACGGGCTTTTGAACGTTTCTAGCGAAGCGGTTTCTTTACTTAAAGCCGTTCCAAAGCTTAATATGACTATTGACGTTAACCACACGTTGTATCAAAAACCTGAAGATTATATTTTAGCGGTAGGGGATAGGGTTAAAAACGCTCACATTTCCGATCGTGACGAGATAAAAGAGCGCCATTATCTTCCGGGTAAAGGTATTCTTGATTTTAATAAGATTATCTCTGCGCTTGACAGCGTTAATTACAAGGGAACTTTCACTTATGAAGTTAACCTTAAACGCGGTAGTGATTGCACTATAGAAGACGTTAAAAATAACTACGAAAAGCTCTTTAACGAATATAATAATTAAAAAACGCCCTTTAGGGCGTTTTGTTTTATATAATTTCTAGATTTTTAAAGTTTGTGTCAAACGAAAAATAGTTTTTATCTTCGGTTATAAGATAATCAACGTCAGATAAAGAGCATTGATTGAACTTAGAACTTGAACTAAATTTACTAGTGTCGCATAAAAGGGCAACTTTTTCAGCGTTTTTTATAATAGAGTGGCGAAGGTGGACTTCTTCTCGGTCAACGTCAGAAACCACCCCGCTAATAGATAGCGATTTTGATGAGAAAAAGGCAATATCCGCGCGCATACTCTCGAAAGTTTTAATAGCGTCGTAACCTAAAAGGCAACTTCTATTTTCCGCGCTTAAAGTTCCGCCGGAAGATATAACCGTTATATTAGTTCTTGAGAGCAAACTTAATATTTCAACGTTGTTAGTAACCACCGTTAACGACCTTAAATTTGGAAGTTTCAACGCTAAATAATACGCAGAAGAAGATTGGTCTAGATAGATTATATAATTTTCCTTTATAAGGTTTACCGCCTTTTCGGCAATTATCCTCTTTGCTTGTTCGTTGAGTTTATATCTATAGTCAAATGGGATAGCGCCCGAAAAATTGCCTACGAGTTCCGCTCCGCCGTAGCACCTTTTAACGTCGCCACGGTTTTCAAGGCGTTGCAAGTCCCTTCGAATACTTGACTTACTTGCATATAATAACTCGCACAGTTTATTTACCGTTATAAATCCGCCGTTTTCTTTTAATAAGTTTAAAATTTGTTGCTCGCGTTCTGATTTAATCATTTTGACCGTTCCTGACCGATTTTATATTTTTATATGGTTTTTTTCCATATATCAATCAAAATAAGTGTTAATTGTTGACCTATTTTGATTGTTTTATTATACTACCATTATAAAATAATGTAAAGGATAAATTATGAACGTAAATAATTTTTTAAAAGAAAAAACTTGCAAATGCGGTAGAGTTCACTCTTGTAATATTAAAAGCGTTTACATCGAAGACGACGCTATTTTAAAGCTTGACGATTTACTAAAAGGTTATAACAGCGCTTTACTTGTTGCCGATGAAAACACTTTTAAGGCGTGCGGTCAAAAAACGGAAAAAGTATTATCAAATAAGCTTAAAGAAAAAGTTGTTTTTTCTGGCGACACTATACTTATTCCTAACGAGCAAGCGATAGAAAGGGTAACAAAATCTCTTGGTGGAGTAGATATTATTATTGCGGTAGGTTCGGGGGTTATTCAAGACTTATGTAAATGCGTGTCTTTTTATAATAATTTACCGTATATAGTTATAGCGACTGCTCCGTCGATGGATGGTTACGCCTCAACAGGCGCTGCTATGATTTTAAACGGTATGAAAGATACCGTAAAAGCAGGGCTTCCGCTTGCAATACTTGCAGAGCCCGAAGTTTTAAAAAACGCGCCTTTTGAAATGATTCAAGCAGGTTACGGTGATATTATCGGCAAGTATTCCGCGCTTAACGATTGGAAACTTTCAAATATCGTAAACGGCGAGTATTTTTGCGATTATATCTATGATATAACTTTTGAAACGATAAAAAAAGTTGAACGCTTAGCGGACGGGCTTAAAAATCGTGATAAAGATAGCGTTAAAACCTTAATGGAAGCGCTTGTTATAGTTGGAATAATGATGAGTTTTGCAGGTTCTTCTCGTCCGGCGTCGGGTAGTGAGCATCACTTTTCGCATTTCTTTGAAATTACTGGAATATTAAACGGCGAGCCTTATTTTTCTCACGGAATAGACGTTGGTTACTCAACGGTACTTACCGCAAAACTTAGGAAAGATCTATTAAATATTAGATGGACTAACGCTCCTTTTAGCGATGAAAAATTTAGAGCGGAAGAACTTTTAAGAGTTTATAAGACTTCGGCTAAACCTTGCCATGAACTTCAAGAAAGAACGGGTAATTACAAGAAAAATAGGCTTCCTATTTACCTTGAAAAGGAAAGCGAAATTAGAGCGGTTTTATCTGAAATGCCGTCAATGGAAGAAATATCGTTAACTCTTGAAAAGGTTGGGCTTGATTATTCCGAGTTTTTATCCTATTACGGCGAAGAGAAAATACACGATGCTATCAAGTATGCAAAAGACCTTAAAGATAGGTATACTTTCTTGTGGATGCTCTATGATTTTGGCTATTTTAAGGAAGATTATATTGACGGTTCTAAAATTAAAATTATGGCGTTTGACCTTGACGGAACGCTTTCAAATCATAAATGTCCGCTCCCTAAGGAAAATTTAGAAACGCTTAAAGCGCTTGCTAAAAAATATAAAATCTTAATGGTGGGAGCAGGTATGTGTAACCGCATTTTTAACCAAATGGACGGTTTCCCTGCAGACTGCGTTGGTAATTACGGTTTACAATGGGCTAAATATAACGAGCAGACTAAAAACATAGACGTTATCAAAGATTTTAAATTTGATTGTGATAGAGAATCCGTTGAAAAACGCGCTACGTATATTCGTGAAAAGTATGGATTTACAGAGTTTAAAGGAGATAGCGTTGAATATCACTCGTCGGGATGTATAACCTTGGCGCTCCTTGGAACTAAAGCGGAAAACAAAGACAAATTCGTTTTCGATCCCGACCGAAGTAAGAGAAGAGCGTGCTACAAAGAAGTTTGCGAGATATTCAGCGATTACGAAGTATTTATAGGCGGGTCTTCTTCCTTTGATATGGCTCCCAAAGGCTTTAACAAAGCGCATGCGTTAATTAAGTATTTGAAAGAAAACGGAATTTCTCACGATCAAGTAGTTTACGTTGGCGACGATTACGGTCTTGGTGGAAACGACGAATCGGTTTATTTATCCGATATTTCCTTTATAAAAATAGACAACTACTTAGATTTCCCCAAAAAAGTAGAAAAATTATTAAAATAAAAAAG
>JAZSBA010000010.1:0-12755 GCA_045602125.1 Christensenellaceae bacterium
CTGCGTTGAAGAATTAAATTGGAGCCCTGATATCGAAGATATCAAGAGCAAAATTTCAAAGAGAACTAAAGCAATCGTAGTTATCAACCCAAATAACCCGACAGGCGTTTTATATCCTGATAGCATTTTACTTCAAATTGCTGAAGTTGCTCGCCAAAACAATATTATAGTATTTTCTGATGAAATTTACGATAGACTTGTTTTCGACGGCAAAGTTCACAATTCTTTTGCAAAACTTGCGCCAGACCTTGATATCGTAACGCTCAACGGTTTATCAAAATCACATTGCTTATGCGGTTTAAGATGCGGTTGGATATGTTTAAGCGGTAACAGCGAAAAGATGAAGGAACTCAACAAAGCGCTCGTTGTTTTAGCGTCTGTTAGACTTTGCTCTAACGCTCTTATGCAACTTATTATCCCAACTGCGCTTAAAGACACCGATTACACTAACGAAATGATTGGCGAAACTGGTAGACTTTATCTTCAAAGAAAAGCGTGCATAGAAGCAATTAACGAAATCGACGGTTTATCAGTAGTTCCTAACGACGGCGCGTTCTATATCTTCCCGAAAATCGATACTGAAAGATTTAACGTAACCGACGATAAAGCGTTCGTTAGAGGTTTACTTGAAGCTAAGAAGATTTTAGTAGTTGCAGGCTCTGGCTTTGGTTACACCAAGCCCGACCACTTCAGAGTAGTTATGCTCCCAGAGCATCAAACTCTTAAAAACGCAATGTACGAAATCGGCGACTACTTACAAACTCTTAAAAGATAGGCTCCTTTACAACAATCGGTCGACATCAAACCCGTGAAACGCTGTGCAATACGAGTTTTTATAAGTTGATTCCGTACAAAGAGTACGCGTACAACTTATAAAAACGGCTTGAATAGAGTTTAAGTTTATAAATAATAATCGCCTTGCTTGCGTTTGACAATTTTGATTTTGTCAACCGTTGATTGTATCGTCGCCTTAGTTATAATTTAAAACGAGTGTGAAAATTCACACTCGTTTTTTGTTAGATTTTTTCAAACACCTTCATTTTAGTTTTTCTTAAAAACCAACCTATAAGGCGGGGAGCGGTGCGCGGAAAGAACTTATATAAAAAGTTCATAAGGTGGGCGTCAAAGCCCGTGATTACTCGTTTTTTACCCTTGCTTGCTTTTCTTAAAATCTTTTTAGCAACTTTTATAGGGTTTGCCGAAATTTTATCAATAAGCCCTTTTTCCTTGTTGTTAATTTCTTGATTGCGCATAACTTCACTTTTAGTAAAACCGGGCATAACAGTTACTATATTTACCTTTTTATTTTCAAAAGTTAAGCACTCTGAAAATCTAGTAACCGCCGCTTTAGTTGAAGAGTAGAGTGAAATTCCGGCAAAAGGGCATAAACTTGCCGAACTTGATATATTTATCATAGTTGGAAAATTTTGTTTTTTAATAACCGGGAGCAAATACTTTGCCGAATAGATAACCGATAAATAGTTTATATCGATAACGCTTTTATTTAAGTCAAAATACTCGCCGTTAAAACTTGAAAATTCAGGGAGTACCCCTGCGCAATTTATAACTCCGGTAAGTTTAATTTGGTTGTAGTTAACGCAGTCTAAAATTACTTTCCAACTCTCCTCATTAGAAACGTCTAAAACCAAATAGTCAAACTTATCGCCTAACTGGTCTTTTACCGCTTGTAATTTTTCTTCACTTCTTGCAACGCCTATAACTTTAGCGCCGTATTTTTTTGTAAGGATACTCGCTAGATTTTTTCCTATTCCAGACGACGCGCCCGTTAAAAGTATGGTTGATTGCTCATTAAAATACTTGTTCATACAACCATTTTATCACAAAATTTTCTCATAGAATAGTATTTTAAAAAAATACTTGATAAAATTTAACTTATAGTATATAATTATTAAACTATGCAAGAAATTATTAAAGATGAACAAATAGAAATCATTAATCACGAACCAATTAAACAAGAATCTTTCGGTATGCCTGCTATGGCGGTTAGGGGAAAGGTAATATTCCCTAACGTTATAACGACTATTGACGTTGGTAGAGTTAGATCGCTTGCCGCGGTTAACGCGTCTATGAAGCAAGATAAACTCATATTTTTAACTTGCCAAAAAGACGTTAAAGTTGATTCTCCAACCGCTAGCGATTTATACGAAGTTGGAACGGTTTGCCGTGTTGGCACTCTTTCAAAAGTGGGCAACGAAAATTTCCGTTTAGCAGTAGAAGGTTTATATAGGGCTAAAATTACGGCGGTATCTGATAATAAAGACTACTTTTCTTTTAACGTAGAAAAAATTATCGGAAATAACGATCTTGACGCTTTAGGGGACGCTTATTTTAGAAACGCCAAAGAACTTTTCAAAGAAACTTCTTCGGTTCTTCAAAAGTTTAATAAAGACACGGCTGCTAAAATCTCCGCAATTGAAGACGCTGAAGAATTTTTAAACGCCGCAACTTTTAATCTTCCAATCAAAGAAAAAGATAAGCAAAGGGTTTTAGAACTTGAAAATTTAAAGGATAGGCTTATTCTTTTTTACGACCTTTTGCTCTATGAAAAGGAAATAATCTCGGCTAACAAAAAAATTGCCGAAAGAGTTAAAGAAAGCGTTGAAAAAAATCAAAAGGAATTTTATCTTCGCGAGCAATTAAAGGCAATTCACGAAGAACTTGGCGACGATTTGAAGGAACTCGACGAGTTAACCGAAAAAATCAAGGCTAAAAATATGCCTAAGGAATCGGAAGAAAAGGTGCTTGCCGAACTTACTAAAATGTCTAAAATGGCTCCTTCTTCGCCGGACTATACCGTTCTTCGCTCGTATATTGATTGGATAATCGACCTTCCGTTTAACAAAGAGAGTCAAGATACTGAAAACCTTTCAGATTCTGAAAGGATGCTTGAAGAAGACCACTTTGGCTTGGAAAAAATCAAAGAGAGAATTTTAGAATATTTGGCGGTTCTTAAACTTACCAAATCTTTAAAAGGCCCTATTTTATGTTTAGTAGGTCCGCCGGGGGTTGGTAAAACTTCGGTTGCAAAATCGGTGGCTAGAGCCTTAAATAGAAAACTCGTTAGGATGAGCCTTGGCGGTGTTAAAGACGAGGCTGAAATTAGAGGTCATAGAAAGACTTATATCGGCGCTATGCCCGGTAGAATTATCTACGGTATGAAAGAAGCGGGCGTTATAAACCCAGTATTTTTACTTGACGAGATAGATAAACTTTCAACCGATCTCCGAGGAGATCCAGCGTCGGCGCTCCTAGAAGTTTTAGACCCCGAGCAAAACGAAAGTTTTAGAGATAGATATATTGAAATTCCATATAATCTTCAAAAGATTATGTTTATAACCACCGCGAACACGCTCGATACTATTCCCGCGCCCCTTCGCGACCGTATGGAAATTTTAGAACTTTCAGGTTATACTCAAGAAGAAAAGATTGAAATCGCGCTTAAATACCTTGCTCCAAAGCAAGCAAAGGAAAACGGCTTAACGGATAGCAATATTGAGTTTACTCGCGAAGGCGTTTCGGCAATAATTGAAGGGTACACGAGCGAAGCGGGTGTTAGAAAACTTGAACAACTCGTTGGAACTGTTTGCAGAAAAGTTGCGGTAAATCTTGCAAAGAATAGCGGTTATCCAAAGCAAATTATAACTGAAAAGGTAGTTAGCGACTATTTAGGCGCTGAAAGATACAAGAGCGAAGAAACTCTCGAAGAAAATCAAGTTGGCTCTGCAACCGGGCTTGCTTGGACGCAAGTTGGCGGAACTACGCTTACTATCGAAGTTGCTCTTATGGAAGGCAAGGGAAATATTTTACTTACCGGTAAACTTGGCGAAGTTATGCAAGAGAGCGCTAAGACTGCTCTTGGTTATATTCGTTCAAATAAGGATAAGTTGGGCGTTTCTATCGATTTTGATAAAACGGATATTCATCTTCACGTTCCTGAAGGCGCAACGCCTAAAGACGGGCCTAGCGCAGGCATCACCATAGCAACGGCGCTCCTTTCCGCGTTTACAGGTAAAAAGGTTAGAAGAAACGTTGGTATGACGGGCGAGATTACTCTTCGCGGTAACGTTTTAAAAATCGGTGGGCTTAAAGAAAAATCACTTGCGGCGTTTAGGCTTGGAGTGAGAGAAATTATAATTCCACACGGCAACGTTAAAGATTTAGAAGAAATTCCGAGCGAAATTAAGGATAAATTAAACTTTATTCCCGTTAAAACGGTTGAAGAAGTATTTAAAAAGGTAATAGTAAAATAATGATTATAAAAGAAGCTAAATTCATAACTTCGGTAGCGGATAAAAAGAACTTTTTAGTATCCGATAAGCCTATTATTGCCGTTTGCGGAAAGTCAAACGTAGGCAAAAGTTCAATAATAAACTGCCTAGCAAACCGCAAAAAATTAGCTAGAACTTCGGTAACTCCCGGTAGAACTAGACTTATAAACTACTTTGACTTCGGGGAGTTTATCTTAGCCGATCTTCCAGGTTACGGCTTTGCCAAGGTTTCAGAAACCGAAAAGAAAAAATGGGCGAAACTTATGGAAGAGTACTTTGCTTATAAAGAAGGCATTTGCCACGTTATTATGCTCGTTGATATTCGCCACGATCCAACTAGAGACGATTTATCTATGATAAATTATCTTCACTCTTACGCTTTGCCGTTCACCGTAGTTGCAACGAAAGCGGATAAAATCGGCAAAACCAAGATTTTTGAAAGGGTAAAATCTATCGGAAACATTTTAACGATAGGCGGTCAAAGTATAATTCCAACGTCTAGCGAAACGGGTTACGGAAAAGATAAATTACTCGCTCGCTTAGATGAAGTTATCGATATTTTCAACGATGATTTTTACAGTCAGCCCGACGACGAAGAAGGAGAAGAAGAATAAAATAAAAAAGTGCGATTACATCGCACTTTTTTAATTGTTAATAATTAATATGTTTTTATTTTTCTTCTTTGCATATTTGTACGTTGTGTACGTTCCGCCAAATGTTTTCATTAAATAAAATATAATTAAATCACTATTTTCAACAATCCATTGATTGCGTTTTAAAATTGCAAATTTTAACGGGGTATTTTCAATTGGGGGATAAATTATATCATCATAGAGTGTGATATCAATATTTTTAAGATAAGACTCACGTAAATATGGAGTAACGTAATATAATTTAATTTGTGGATAAGTTACTTTTAAGTTTCTTGCTAGCCTTGAACAATAAAAGTCAAAGTCGTTTATCCCACCACAATAAATTTCAAGTGACTCTTGGGTCTTTATAGCATTTGTTAAAACTTCAATAATTTTATCATAATAGGCGTTACAATCATAAGTGCGTTTATGACCAAAAAATGATATTTTCATATTGCCCCCTTAATTCGTGGAATACCACGAATTAAGTATAAACAAATTTTATAAAAAAATCAAGTATCGTGGAGTTCCACGAGATAAAATAAATTATTGTTCATATACTAATTGTGTAATTCATTTAATGAATTCCACGAATTTGGGGGTATAATGAACACTAATCAAGCAATTATTAAAAGAATTGAAGAAGTCGTTAAAGAAAAGGGGATAACCGTTTGCGATGCGTGTTTAAAGGGCGGTATGTCTCCATCGGCAATATACGATATATTAAAAGGCAGAACGAAATCTTTGAAAATAATTACCGTTAAAAGATTTTGCGAAGGAGCAGGAATAACGCTCAAAGAGTTTTTTGATAGAGATTATTTTAATGATATGGAAGATTAAGTAAAAATAAAAAAGTGCGATTACATCGCACTTTTTTTGTTTTGAAATTATAATTTTACTGTTGCATTATCGTCAGAATATTCAATTCTATTTCCAGATGATTTAAAGGTTTCAAGATATTTAAAATAATCTTCTTTAGTTTTAAACATTGGCGTATAGTTATCGATAATTTCTCTTGCTTTTTTACCGCCGTCTTTTAAAAATTCAAAGAGCATATATATTTGAACTTCGGCTGACGCGATAAGGGCAAGTTCGGGTTTAGCAATATAATAATCGTTTCCGTGAGATAAGCCAATAGCCCCCGGAGCGTAAGGGTGAATAATCGGCATAATGCAAGAAAGATCGCCCATATCCGTACAGCCAGAACTTGTCATATCTCTACTCTTTAATAAATATCCAAGTTCATTTACGCTTTTTTCAAATACTTCGCGCATTATAGCGTCGTTCTTAAAAGGAGCATAGCCGGGGGAATCTTCAATTTCGATATTGCAACCGATAGAAAGGGCAGATCCTATGAGCGCGCGGTTAACTTTTTTATTCGTGTCAAGAATACCGTCGAAAGAATTGCCCCTTATATAACTTTCAAGCGTAACTTTATCGGGTATTGCGTTAACGACGTTACCGCCTTTAGTAATTATCGGGTGAACTCTTATAATATCTTGTTCTCTGAAAGTTTCTCTAATTGCGTTTATTGCAGATAAACCGAGTGTTGACGCGTATAACGCGTTAACTCCGTTCCAAGGTGCGCCACCAGCGTGAGCGGAAACACCCTTGTAAGTTATCTTTTTCGCAATGCAACCGATTGCTCCGTTGTTTACGAAAAAGTGTTCGTTTTGAGTGGTGTGGAGCATAAACGCCATATCAACGCCGTCAAATAGCCCCCTTTTTAAAAATTCAGGTTTACCGCCTAAATAACTTATAACGCCTTTTTCTATTAAGCCTTGACGATATTCAATTTCAATGAGTTCTTCGGCGGGAACTACGCACAAGCGAATTTTACCCGATAACTTTTCTAAAATTTCAGGTGATTTAAGTGCGCCTGCTATTCCTATCATCGCTCCGCATTGAGCGGCGTGACCGCAACTGTGAACCGCGCCTGTTTCTTTAACGCAATCGGGGTGGTCAAAGTTTATAAGCGAGTCAAGTTCAGATAAAACGAGTACGGTTGGACCTTTACGCCCAGTATCAATTTCAGCGGTAAAACCGGTTATACCGTCGGCATAAGTAAGGGTGTAGCCAAAATCTTCGAAAATTTTCGCCATATAAGAAGAAGTTTTAACTTCTTTGTATCCCGTTTCGGCGTTTTCCCAAATGTATTTTAAGCCGTCAAGCATTTGTTTTTCATATTTTTTAACTTCGGTTTTTATTAAATTTATCATAATTATCTCCTTTCGGGAAGAACTGCTTTTTCTCCGTAAAATTTAATTCTTGATTGAACTAAGCTCATTGACGCGCTCTTTGGTGGAAGAGAACTTGAACGATAGTCAAACGCCATAGTAAAATCAGTTAAGTTTTGATGAAGTTCTTCAGCCGTTGCTTTTTGCTTTTCATATAACACGTCTAAAAACTCTTGAGCGTACTTTCCCGCCTTTGGAGCGTTCTCAACGAGCCTTATATAGTCGGGATAGCAAAAGCCTTTTACGGTCTTAAACTGATTTCTAAATTTCTCATCGTCCCCGTATAGCCTTGCAACGGTTTCAAAATAGCGTTTCATATTGTATTCTAAACGTCTGCAAATAACGCAGTCTGAAAAATCTTCTCTTAACTTTTTAGCCGTTTTAACGGCGTTTTTAACGCTTACTGGCTTTATAAGTTTATCAACCGTTTTAAGCCTAGTGTCTTGTTGAAGGGCAAGACCTAATTTATTTTTACCTGCGTATAAAAGGTCGAAATGGTCTTTGCAAAAACCATACTTGTTAACGAGTTTTCTCTCGTCGTCTTCCATAACCGCTTCGGAAAGGAAAAGTTCTCCTATATCACACTCTGTTTTAACTCTTAATTTGCACATAGGGCATTCACACTCGCCGTTGAACATGCGCCAAATATGCATAGTTGCAATACTATAACCCATAATATAACTCCTAAAAAAGTCGTTACGACTATTTTAACATATAAAATCTTAAAAATAAAGACTTTTTTATAAAATAAAAAACTAGCGTTGACTTATTGCTATTTTTAGTATAAACTATTAGTATGAATAACTATGTAAAAAGCGAAATTAAAAAAGCAATTCCGCAAAACAACTTCAAATATTTTTTATACGTTTTCTTGGGCGCTATTCAAGCTGGCTTTTCAGTTTTGTTCGCGCTTGCAGTTAAAACGCTTATAAACACCGTTGAAAAGAGCAGTTCTTTGCCGACTATCTACGCGGTTATTTATCTTGCCGTTATCGTTATAGTTTCATATATTTTAGGCGTTGTGGTAAGGCTACTTGGCGATAACTTAATGGTAAACTCCGAGCGTATGCTTAAAAAATACGTTTTATCTGGAATAGTTAAAAGCGATTATAAAACTTTATCAAGTTTAACGTCGGGCGATTTAGTTTCAAGGCTCGACGGTGACGTTTTGAAAGTTTCAAGCATAAGAGTTAACCTTCTCCCCAATATTTTAGCAACGGGTGTAAGATTAATAGGAACGCTCGTTGCGTTGTTTGTTTTGCAACCGTTATTTACAACTATTATCTTATGTTGCGCCCTTATTATAGTTGCTTGCTCGTTCTGGGTGAGAAAGGTCGTTTATAAACTCCACAAAAATTCAAGAATTGCAAGTTCAAAGCAATCTTCTTTCGTTTCTGAAATTTCAGATAACGCAATAGCCGTTAAAACCTTCAACGCTGAAAACTTCGTTTTAGATAGGGCGGACGGCAACTTTTTAAACTATAAAAAAGCAAGCCTTAAAGAAAAATACTTCGGCTCTTTCGTAAATTCGGTGATAAACCTTTGCTTTACCGCTTTTTACACGGCTACTGCAATTTACGGAACGTACGGTATATTAAACGGCGTGGCGGGTATAAACTTCGGCGTGATAACCGCTATGTTGCAACTTGTTCTTCAAATACGCTCGCCAATATCTAGCGTTAGCGGATTTTTTACGGCGCATGCTGAAATGCTCGTTGCGGGCGGTAGACTTTTTGAAATTAAAAATAAAGAACAAGATAAAACGGAACTTTCTGACTTTGATAGTATCTCTTTAAACTCCGTAAACTTTTCTTACGGCGACGGCGAAATTATAAAAGGCGCTAATCTCGTTATAAATAAAGGGGACAAACTTTTAATAAAGGGTGGTTCTGGCGAAGGAAAGACCACGCTCGTTAAAGTTATTTTAGGTTTATATCCGGTAAATTCAGGCGAAATTAAAGTAAATTCTAGTAAAGGTAGTTTTTCTCCTATCGAAATTAGCAATCTTTATAGTTTCGTTCCGCAAGGCAATATGATATTTTCAGGTAGCGTAAAAGAAAACGTCGTATTCAACGGAGAATACGACGAAGAGAGATTTAATTATGCTATTAAGGTTTCAAACCTCGATAAAGTTATTGAAACTCTTCCCGATAAAGAAAATTCTTATTTAGGCGAAAACTTCCGCTTATCAGAAGGGCAAGAACAACGCTTGGCAATAGCAAGGGCAGTTTATCAAAACACCCCCGTTATCGTTTTAGACGAGCCTACTTCCGCGCTCGACGAAGCAACTGAAATCGAAGTTGCAAGCACGCTTTTAAAACTCGATAAAACTTTAATTATTATCTCGCACAAAACTGCGTTTGATAATAAAGTTACTAAAACGATAAATTTAAGCGATGGAAAAATTATTTAATTTTCTTGTTTTGTCTATTAACGGCAAATAGGGCGGTTACGATTAAAGCAACGTTCGCTCCTACTATTACGCCAACTCCTAATCCTATAACGAAACTCATATCGTAATTATTCCCCCTATACTAAATATTATTCAGTAAAAACTATTTTTGTCAAAAAAAATAGGTTTTGCATATAAATAGGGCGGAGTAATTGCTTTGTCTTATCCGATAATAAAAAAAGTTTGGCTTAACAATATAAACGATAATTTAAATAGCGTTAAAAGGCTAATAAATCCTAAAATTAAGGTTTACGCAGTCGTTAAAGCGGACGCGTACGGTCACGGTTTAATAGGCGTTTCAAACGCAATTTATAGTAACGTAGACGGATTTTGCGTTTCGCTCGTCAAAGAAGCGTTAGATTTAAGGTTAGGTGGAATTGATAAAGATATTTTGCTTTTAACACCGCCTTGTAAAGACTATATAGAAACGCTTATAAAAAGAGATATAACTCTATCTGTAACTAGCAAATGCGATATGGCGCTTATTAGCGGAATATCTAAAAGTTTAAATAAAAGGGCGAAAGTTCATATTAAACTTAATACGGGCATGAATAGGCTAGGCGTTAGTTCCGTTTACGAACTTGGTGAGATTTTATTAATCGCTAGGAAATCTAACGTGGATATAACGGGGGTTTATTCGCATTTAGGCGATCCTAAAAATATAAAGTACTCTTTAAAACAAAGGGAAATATTTTTAAAACTATCTGGTTTTGTAATAGACGAATATCCAAACGCAATCAGGCATCTTTCTTCAAGCGGTGGAACGTTACTTGGAGAAAAATTTCACTTTGATATGATAAGAATAGGCTTGTGTTTGTACGGTTATTCTCCCTTTGAAAGTTATGAAAATTTATTTACTCCCGCTATGAAAGTTTACGCTAAAACTTTAAAAGTGAGAGAAAATATTAAAAAAGAGCATCTTTTATACGGCAGTAAAAAGTACAACTTTGACAGCGTAACCTTGTTAAGAGTTGGCTATGCGGACGGTTTTTTTAGAAACAACGACCAAATTCTTCCGCCAAGGTGCATGGACATAAGCGTTATAGAGGGCGCTCATTTTGAAAATTACTACTGCGTTATGGATAACGCGCAAAGTCTAGCGAAAAAATATAAAACTATACCTTACGAGATATTGACTTCAATATCAAATAGGGCTGAAATAATTTATTTATGAGAATAATTAGCGGAAAAAATAAAGGAAAAAAACTAAAAGAGTTTAAGGGTGATAAAATTCGCCCAACGTCGGATAGGGCGAAAGAATCTCTTTTCAATATTCTAGGAACGAAAGTTTTAGGCTCTGACTTTTTAGACCTATGCGCAGGCACGGGGTCAGTTGGGCTTGAAAGTTTTTCACGCGGGGCAAATTCCGTTACTTTCGTAGATATCTCTAAAGAGAGTTTAAATTTAGTAAAAGAAAACGCTCGTTCTATCGGTTGCGAAGAAACTTTTATTTTAAGTTCTGCGGTTAACTTTTTAACGAGTACTAATAAAAAGTTCGATATTATATTTTTCGATCCGCCTTACGACTTTTCAGAAATTCCAGTTATCTTATTCATAATAAAAGAGAGAAAACTCTTAAAGGAGAACGGAATTTTTATATACGAGCATAAGGCTGATAGGGAGCAAAAGCAGGTTTCAGGCTTTAAAATAACAGATAGCAGAAAATACGGAATTGCCGTTTTTGATTTTTACGGAGAAGACTTATGAGAAAAGCAGTATTTGCAGGCACTTTCGACCCCGTGACTTTAGGGCACGAATCGGTTATAGAAAAATCATCTAAATTGTTTGACGAAGTTACCGTTGCTATATGCATCAACGCTGAAAAGGTAACAAAGTTCCCACTTGATATTCGCCTTGAAATGTTAAACGCCGTTTGCAAAAAATATAAAAACGTAAAAGTAGTTTATCACGACGGTATGCTCGTTGATTATATGAAAGAAAACGGCATAGTTTACACCGTTAGGGGCGTTAGAAACGGAGCGGACTACGAGTACGAGCACAAAATGCACGATTTTAATTTTAGCTTGTATCCTGAAATAGTAACTTTATATATTCCGTGTAATAACGATTTAAAAGTGGTTAGTTCAACCGCAGTTAGAAAGGCTTTAGATAATAAAGAAGAGTTAAAAGGACTTTTATCTAAAGAAGTAATAGAAATTATAGAAAAAAATAACAAGTAAAATAACAAATAACGAAAGAAATCGTTGCTTGAATAATTTTACCGAGTATAAAAAAGGAACTTTTTACGTTTGCCTTGTTTAAAAAAACGAGCGATTGTAATATCCCCGATATTCCGCCGAAAGTTATTATAAAGCAAGATAGCGAAACCGTAAGGGGAGTAGTTCCTATCATAGATAGCATTTTAGAGCCGTTTGTAAACTCTATAAGCCCAACCGAGAGCGCTAAACCTTCGTTTCCGCTCGATAGTGGCGCTAATATAGAACTAAAAAGTAGCGATATTGGATATAAAATCTTAAAGTCTAAAAGAATTTGAGATATTACGAAAAACACGCTTACAAATCCGCCGACTATTAAGCAAGAAATGACGGCGGAGTATATCGACTCGTATAAAACCCCGTCGCCTTTACTTTCAAAATCCGCGCCGTCAAGCATATTAGAAGGCTCTCCTGAGTTTCTAAAAATTAAACAGGTTAGTATTGCGGATAAAACGTGGGAGATATAGATAAAAATCCCCGAAAATTTACTTTGAAACATAGTGCTTCCAACCGCGCCTATTATAAATAGCGGGCCTGAAGTTGAGGCAAGTAGCGAAAGTTTTGAACTTTCACTATCGTTAATTAATTTATTCGAGTGAAGTTCAAAAACGATTTTACTGCCGACCGGATAGCCCGATAGTACGCTCATTAAAAACGCGTAAATCAAGTATCCGTTTATTTTAAAAACTTTTTTAGTAAATTTATCAAACGCCTTGCAAAAGCAACTTAAAACGTTAAGTCTTGATAAAATTGCGGTTAGAAAAAAGTATGGAAGAAGCGACGGTAAAACGCTTACTGCAAACAAGGTTATTCCGCTAAAAGTACTCTTTGAGTACTTATCTGGGAAAACGGACAAGCAAATTATTAAAAACAGTATAAAAATAGTGAGAATTATTTTTAAAATTTCGTTTTTATTTTTTCTTAAAATC
>JAZSBA010000011.1:0-3144 GCA_045602125.1 Christensenellaceae bacterium
AAAACTTAACTTTACAAAGGAGATTTTATGCAAAAGGTTAAAAAACAATATGGAATTTGGACAGGCATTGCCATGGTCATCGGTATAGTTATAGGCTCTGGCGTTTTTATTAAGGCCGGTGGCGTTCTTTCAAAGTCGGGCGGAGATTTAAAACTTTCACTCCTTGCTTGGCTTGTTGGCGGTATCATTATGATAACCTCCGGCTTTTGCTTTGCGGTGTTTGCAAACAAAGTAACAAAGTTTAACGGCGTCGTTGACTACGTTGAAGCGGCTACCAATAAAAAAGTCGGCTACTTTATCGCTTGGACTATGACTACGCTTTACTATCCTATAATAACTGCCGTCGTTTCGCTTTTTGCGGGACATTATTTCTTTAGGATGTTTGGATTAAACTACTGGTACGGCGACTGGCAAGTTTTATTATTCGCTTTCGTGTTAATAACTCTTTCGGTTATTCTCAATTACTACTCGCCTAAAATTTCGGCAAAGTTCCAAGTGTCGGCAACCGTTATTAAACTTATCCCAATTGCGATTATAGCAATCGTAGGTTTATTTGCAAGCCTTATTATCGGGCCTGAATTTGGTATCGTTAGCGCCTTTACAAACAGCGCGGAAATGGGAACTAGAAACTTTGGCGCGGCAGTTACTACCACCGCTTTTGCTTACGAAGGTTGGGTTTGCGCAACTTCTATTAACGCAGAACTTAAAGATTCTAAAAAGGACCTTCCTAAAGCACTCGTGTTTGGAACGATTGCAATACTTATATTCTATATATTATATTATGCGTCACTTTCCGCTATTTTAGGTAACGAAGGCGTTATCTCAGCAGACGCTAATGCTCCAATCGTCGTTTTTGAAAAGATTTTTGGTAACTTTGGCGGTATATTATTTACCTTGTTTATCACAATTTCTTGTATGGGTACGGTAAACGGCTTGGTTATTAGTTCTTGCCGTGGCATGTATACTCTTTCTTGCCGTGGTCAAGGTATTTGCCCTGAAAAATTCTCTAAACTCAGCGTTAACGGCTCAACGTCGTTTTGGTCTTGCGTTTACGGTTACGCTTGCTCAATAATCATTTTAGCTTTATGGGCGCTTATCTTTAATAACGACTGGTTCTTGGCTAGATTCGGCGCGCTTGACGAACTCGTTTGCGCAATAATTTACGCTATGTATATAACGATGTACGTTTGCATTATTCGTAAGTTTAAAGACGTTGGCGTGTTTAAGCGCTTTGTAATGCCGATAATTGCAATCATCGGTTCTATCTTCTTTACCCTTTGCGGTACTGGGTTATTTACGCTTATAACCACGGGAGACCCGTCTGGCGTTATTAACTTTTTATACTTTATAATATTGTTTGCAATATTCGTAGTTCCGTCTATCTTCTTCTATAGAAAAGACGCTAAACCTTTAATATCAGACGATAACCTAGATGAATAATTTAAAAAAGCAAGCCTAATAAAAGGCTTGCTTTTTTTAACAAATTTCACTATTGACAAGGGGTTTTAACTTTGTTAAACTATAAGAAAACAGCATTAAGGAGAATTAAAAATGGCTAACGTTTGCGTTATTACGGGCGGTGGTAGCGGTATGGGTCTTGCCGCTGCAAAACATATGCCCAAAGACAAAATTATCGTAATTTCAGGTAGAACTCTTTCTAAACTTGAAGGAGCAATTGAAGAACTTAAAGCGCTTGGTTATCAAGCGTACGCTAAAACTTGCGACACTTCAAATAGAGAAAGCGTAAAAGAACTCGTTGAGTTTGCTAAATCGCTTGGCGAAGTTAAAAACGTAATTAACTCTGCAGGTGTTTCCCCCGCTATGAAGGGAACGCCGGAAGGAATTTTAAGAATTAACGCTTTAGGTACGGTTTATATCAACCAAGAATTTTCTAAAGTTATGAACCCCGGTAGCGTTATCGTTGACGTTTCTTCTAACTCGGCTTACATTTTACCTTCGTTCATTATTCCTAAAAAAGCGTACGCTTTAGCGGAAACTAACGAAGAATTATTCGTTAAAAAACTTACTAAAAAAGCACACATGGCAAAGGGCGAATATCAAATTAAAGGTTTTGCTTACTCGCTCTCTAAAAACTTCGTAATTTGGTACGCTAAAAAGTGCGCGTTTGAATACGGCTTGAAAGGTATCCGCGTGGTATCGTTAAGCCCCGGTCTTATTGCAACCGATATGGGTAACCTTGAAAGTAAAGACGGCGGTATGCTTATCCCCTTCTCAGCAGAAGAACGTATGGGTAAACCCGAAGAACTCGGCTACGCTTTAGCAACCGTTGCAGACGAGAGAAACGGCTATCTTGCCGGCGTTGACGTTTTATGCGACGGCGGTTCTACTTACGGCATGAAGGAATTTAAGAAAAAGAAAAAATAATATAAACAAAAAAAACTTGGGCGAAACTGCAATAGACATAGGGATTTTTAGAGACAATTAAAATTTTATAGTATTGCAGTTTTCAAGCGGTTAAAAAGAAAACAAGAACTTAGACGTGAAAATCTAAGTTCTTTTTCTTTGCTTAAAAATAGATATGGGTTTCCCATATGCTTAAAGTCAAAAGTGTGAGTTGTGGCACTTTTCTTTACCTGCTTCGATTTTACCCCGTTTTGTGGCACTTTTTCTTTTGGTTTACAAAAATTATTGTCTCTAAATATTGGAGAAATTCTTGAAAAATATTTTTATATGTGTTATACTATTATTAGTTGCCGATAGGCGCTAATTTAGGAGTGAGTTATGGTTGCAAATTATAATAAACTATGGAAAATTCTAATAGACAGAAATATTCGTAAAGAAGATTTGCGTGTGGCTGCGGGTATTACTACTACCGCGATGGCAAAGTTGGGCAAAAACCAACCTGTCCATATGGAGATTCTTCTAAAAATATGTAAAGTTTTAGACTGTCAACTTGAAGATGTTGTAGAGATTACTGAAGATGTTATTGATAAGGCAAAGAAAATAAAAGATGCTAATGATGATATTAAAAAGATAGATGACATTCTAAACGATTCTACTTCTTTTCATCATAAGGCAGATAATCTCTATGAAGAACTTGTTAAAAACTTGGATTATTCTAAATACATTATGGCGGCAAAGATAGCAAAAGGAATGGCGGGCAAAATCCCATTTAAGCAATTA
>JAZSBA010000012.1:0-5959 GCA_045602125.1 Christensenellaceae bacterium
GTAAAAATGTGTTATAATGTCTTTATGAGACGGATTATTGCAATCGGTGGTGGGGATATGAAACTCAAAACCACCTTAAAAATTGACGAATACATATCAAACCTTGCAAAAGAGCACGCTGGGGATAAAAGGGCTTACGGCTTATATATTGGAACTGCAAGCCACGATTTTATGCCTGCGTTTAACACTTTTAGGAAAACTTACACTTCGGTTTTTGACATTAAAGCAGACTGCTTGCTCCTTGAAAACGTTGAAACGTCTGACGAGAGAATTGACGAAAAGTTATCTAAGGCAGATTTTATTTACGTTAGTGGTGGAGATACTTTATATATGCTCAAAAAATGGGAAGAAAGAGGTTTAACTCAAAAACTCATTTCCGCATATAACCGCGGTGTTATTATAACCGGGAGATCCGCCGGCGCTATATGTTGGTTTGAAACTATGTACACGGATAGTGAGATAATGAACGGCGAAAGCGAAGAGTATAAGTTATATAAGGGTATAGGGCAGTTAAAAGGTGTATGTTCCCCGCATTTCAATCTTCGCGAGCCTGATTTAACAAAAGCTATTATTGACAATAATCTTGAAAGCGTTTATGCTATAGAAGATAACTCCGCAATAGAATTTGTTAACGAAACTTTCGTTCAAAGTCTTTCAAGCGGTGGCAATAGTTATCTCTTAACTAACGAAAACGGAAAGGTTAACAAAAAATTACTTTAATTTCACGCTAATTTCACACGCGTGCATTACCATATAAGTAAAAGGAGTGCGCTTATGAAAAAAATACTTATAGTTGATGATGAAGAAAAAATAAGAGAAGTTATAAAAGAATACGCTGAATTTGAAGGCTACGAAGCCAAAGAGGCTTGTGACGGTATGGAGGCGGTAAAACTTGCGAAAGACGAAGATTTCGATCTTATCATTATGGATATAATGATGCCGAGATTAGATGGATTCTCTGCCGTTAAGGAACTTAGAAAAGTTAAAGACGTTCCGGTTATTATGTTGTCTGCTAGAACTGAAGAATACGATAAACTCTTCGGCTTTGAACTTGGGGCGGACGATTACGTTGTTAAACCCTTCTCGCCCAAAGAACTTATGGCGAGAGTTAACGCCGTTTTAAAACGCCGTGACGCAACCGTTCCTGGTATCGTTGATGAAGTTAAATTTGGTGGTTTAATAATAGACTTTTCGGGTAGAAACGTGTTTGTTGACGGGGAAAAGGTTTCTTTAACTCCTAAGGAATACGAACTTTTACAATACTTTGTTAAAAACGTTGGAATTGCACTTTCTCGTGAAAGATTATTGAGAGAAGTGTGGAGTTTTGATTATTATGGAGACGATAGGACGGTTGACACGCATATTAAGATGCTTCGTTCAAATCTCGGTCAATACCGTAAATATATCGTTACTTTAAGAGGAGTAGGTTATAAATTCGAGCCGTGAAATCAAAATTTAGTATAAACAAACTTAGAAATAGAATATGGATATACTTCGTTATATTTACCGTCTTGCTAGTCTTTTTAATCTGGCTTTTGCAGACGGTATTTTTCGAATACAATTATCAATCCGTTCGTGGAACGAATATGAATTTGTATGCCGACGTTATAGTTAACGATATTTTAGAGACAAATTCCGTAAGTCAAGAGTATTTAGACAATCTTAAATCTTCTGATATATCTATGTATAGATTGGTTGATAAAGAGGGTACGATATATATTACTTACCCAAACTATGAATTAAAAGAGGAAGACATACGGTTTCTCTATTCGATTGCCGGGGATTTAAGCGCCGGTAATAAAGACTCTTTAAGTGGAGAAATAACCAACTCTGATAACGTTCCCTTATTTTATACTGCAAGAAAATTTGTGAAAAACGGCTCAATAGAGTTTTTACTTTTGTTTTCTTCAATGGCTCCCGTTGAAGACGCTATTGCCGTTTTGAGAAATCAACTTATTTTAGTAGCAATTATTGTATTAATAGTTTCGTTATTTATTTCTTTCTTGTTAGCGGATAGAATTTCAAGACCAATCGACGATATGAGCGCTGTTGCTGAACGTTGGGCAAATGGTGACGATGCCGTTCAGTTTAAAGGTGGATCGTATACGGAAATGTATGAACTTGCAAATGCGCTAAACAAAGCGAAAAATGAGATTAATAAATCCGGTAGATTGCAAAGAGACCTTATGGCGAACGTATCTCACGATCTTAAAACCCCGCTTACCATGATTAAAGCTTACGCTGAAATGGTGAGAGATATTTCAGGTGACAACAAAGAGAAACGCGATAAGCATACACAAGTTATAATTGACGAATCAGACAGACTTGCGTTACTAGTTAACGATATTTTAAACCTTTCAAAATTACAGTCTCAATCCACCGTTCTTGAACAGAATAAAGTTAATTTATCCGAACTTATCGAAACTATTTTATTAAGGTTTGACGGTGTGGTTTTAGAAAAGGGTTATACGATTGAGAGAAGTTTGGATAAAGACGTTTACGTTTTCGTTGACGAAAAGAAAATAGAAGAAGTAGTATATAATCTAGTTGGTAACGCGGTTAACTATACTGGGGAAGATAAAACGGTTAAAGTTTATCTTTCTAGAAAAGACAACGTTGCAACTTTAGAAGTTATCGATAGTGGCGTTGGTATAAGTGAAGATAAAATTGGAACTATTTGGGAAAGATACTTACGTTATTCCGAAACGCATCATAGAGCGGTTAAGGGTACTGGTCTAGGTTTATCAATAGTAAAAGCTATTTTAGAAGCCCACAACCTTGAATATGGCGTTGTGAGTAAAGAAGGCGTTGGAAGTAATTTCTACGTGGTGTTTAACGTTTTATCAAAAAACGTTGTAGGTGATCTTGATGAATAATGAATTTTTAAGACTTAATAACGATGAATTAAAGATTGATAAAACCGTTAACTTTTATTCAGCAAAGCACCACAAAGTTAAAAAGGTTCAATCCGACTCGTCAAGGTCGGCAATAAGCTTGCTTATTGATGAAGTTTATAGTGCTGGCGATACTGCTGAATTTATAACGAAAGACGTCGTCGTAAAACCTAAACTTTTAGATCCCGTTATATTTTCATTTGTATTTTTACTCGTTATAATGGCGTTTTCATTCGTCTGCTCTGCGGTAAAAGATTTAATGCTCATATTATGTTTGAGCGTTATGCTTGCATTGTTCGTTCCCGTTTCGCTTTTATATTTCTTTTCACGATTAGACGTTAGGGGAAAGTTGAAATTTTCAAATTTAATATACTATTTATTGCTTGGAGGAGTTTTCTATATAGCAGTTGAATTTATATTTAACAACACTATAAATCAAGCAGGTTACAATTATTTTTCTACGGTATCTTTGAGATGTTTAGTTGAGTTATTAGGTGTTTTTCTTATTTCATCTTTAGTTGTAAGAAATAAGTTTAATAGAGCAAGGACAACTTCGATATTAATAACTTGCGCAGTATCGGCGGGATTAGCAATCACAAAGGCGCTTTATAGTAATTTTTCTTCAATGCTCGTTGACGTTGACGTTGAAACTAATTTAGGTTTTTTTGATTACGGTATGAGAATAGGCGCTATACTTAACCAAGAAGGATTTATTGGTCTTTCACTTGAAAACTTACTGTCAACTGCGTCGATGTCGTCTTTCTTGCAACCTTTGATATTTATGTGCGTTGCAATTATATTTATCGACGTTTTAGAAACTGAAGATTGGTCTATAACAAAAAGGACGATAAGTTCAATTTTTACGTTCTTATTTTGCGTAACGACTTATATTTTAATGTCGATATACACGCCGTTTAACGTCCTTTCTTTACTCTATAGAGTGTTGTCAATGGCGTTCGTTTTGTACTTGTTTGCAAGAACTTTAAATAGTTGTATAAAATCTGAAAAGTACGAATAAAACCAAATAAAAAAGCCGATACTATCGGCTTTTTTTTAATCTATTACTACGTAACCAATCCCCAAATGCAAGTCGGTTATTTCACCCCAAGTCCTATATATTGGTTCTGCGTTAGGGTTAAACGATTTTTTAATAGTTTCAAGGTCAACTTCTTGTATGCCTTCGCCTAAACTGTAAATTCCGTTAGTTGAACTATTTGCAATTAAAATTTTATTATCTTTCGTTAGTCCTACAGCTAAAACGTAGTGGTCGCCTTTAGAAAAAGGGTTGTCGGGGAAGTCTTTGCTCGGGCTTGAAATAAATGAAACTAGTTTGCCTTTTTTTAAGCAGTCAAAAATATGATTAATAGCGTTTTCAATTCCTTGCGCTTTAAATCCATAGTAGTTGCAAGGTATTCCTAACGAGTTTAAACTTTCGGCAAGACCGGTTATACTCAAAAAATAGTATTGTTGGTTTCCGCTTGGAGAAACGCTTGGCTCTCCCCAAAGTTTAACGCAATGTTCAATGTGTTTATAAGGCGTCATTTCAATACCTAAAAGATTACAAATCATAGAAGCGCAACAATGACCGCATCCGTTTTGCCTAACGTAAACGGCGTATTTTCCGTCTTGCCAACGTTGTTGCATCCAAACGGGAGTAACTTTGCCGTTAAACTCGACTTGAGCAGGTGTTAATTGATTGTCAATAAAATTATATTTAGGGTAATTCATAGTATTTTAATTATATAGTTAAAAACAAATAGTGTCAACATTTAAAAGACTACCAAGGCGTTCAATAAAAATGTGAACGAAGCGAACTATAATTCAACGAAGTTGTTATAATGCGAACTTTAGTTCGTTATAATTCAAATTTGCTTACGCAAATAATGGGAACTCGCTATCGCTCGAATTATAGTTGCTTTGCAACGTTATAATCAAATTTTGCAAATTTGACGTAAAAAAGAACGATTGACTCATTTCAATCGTTCTTTTTTGGTAGCCCCAAGGGGAATTGCTCCGCTTTGCTATCACGCCGGCCTTGAAAACAGTGGGTGTCCACTGTTTTGTCGCAACTGTTAGTAGAGTAGAAGTTTTTAAGTTGCGACCACCAAGGCGTTCAATTCCCCCAATAGTCTTTAAAATAAAAAAAACAAACCGCAAAATGCGGTTTGCTTTTATTATGGTAGCCCCAAGGGGAATTGAACCCCTGATTGTGCCTTGAGAGGGCACCGTCTTAACCTCTTGACCATGAGGCCGTCTACTTAATTATGTTACCATATATATTTTAATTTTGCAAATGATTTTTATGCGTGCTTTAAAATTTTTCAAAGCAACTCGTCTTTTTCGGGCAAATATTTATGGTAGCGCTTAGGCATATAGGTTCTCATAAGTCGTTCGTTTTTTCTCTCTTTTATAAAAACGCTATCGTAGTAAGTTTTAAATAGTTTTTTAAACTCGTCTTCAACTTTTAAACAGTTTATCTTTTTTATAACTGTTTTACTTTTCCCGTTAGCGTAAGCGGAAATTACGTCGTGATTAAGATCGTGAATTATAAAAGGCATTTCTTTATATCTTGAAATAAAGTGGGGGAGAATTAAAGAGTTTATATCGCTATCGGGAAAATACTTTGCGTAATATATTCCGTTTTCAGTTTTCGAAAAACGTAAAAACCCTTTAAACCTATGCGCTTCAAGTTGAACTTCTGAAACTAACTTGTCAAAATTAAAAACGTCTTTGTCGTTAAGCTTATCGTAAATACAGCGATTTTCTTCAATCGTTTTAACTAGATAGTTGAAAATCACGGTTAATTTAGCGGGATCTCCACTTTTTATTGCAATATAAAGTCTATTTAGTTCCTTCTTTGGAAGAATAAAACTTAACTTATTAAAAACTCTATCCGATTTAGTTTTGTCAGTTAAAATTTCTATAACTTCACCGCCTATTTCAAGTTGAACGTCGCCTGAAGATAGAGCGGTGGGAAACTTTTTAGTTAAATACGAACTAAATATTGCGGTGTATATTCCGTCAAGAGTTCCGTCTACTATATAAATCATAACTCTCCATTGATT
>JAZSBA010000013.1:0-6157 GCA_045602125.1 Christensenellaceae bacterium
ATCAACGCCTTTTTCATTAGCAAGCGAAAGAAATTTCTCTCGAACTTCTAAATTGCTAGCGCTACCGCCGTAACTCATTTTATATAGTATTGAGTTTATATAAAAGCCCGTACCACCGCAAATTATTGGGGTTTTTCCATCTGCTAAAAGTTTATCAACTATTGGTAAAGATAACTCTTCGTAATCTGAAACTGAAAACGTATCAGTAGGCTCGCAAACGTCAATTAAATGGTGCTTAACTTCGTTGAGTTCGTCTTTCGTTGGTTTTGCAGTTCCTATATCTAAACGCTTATAAATTGCAAGAGAGTCCGCAGAAATTATTTCAGTGTTTAATTTTTTAGCTAAGGCTATCGCCAAAGATGATTTTCCAGAAGCAGTTGGACCGCATATAATTATTATTTGTGGTCTCATACTATTCTTTTAAACCATTTATCAATCTCGTATCTTGTAATTCTTACGGCAATTGGCCTACCGTGAGGACATTTAAGATTGATATTTCCATTTAATAAAATCATTAACGCATCAACTTCACTATCGCTAAGAGCCATACCCGCTTTTACAGCCGATTTGCACGCTTTTTGCATAAGTTTTTCATTAATAATTTCCGGAACGGTTTCTCTCCTTAACGAATAGTCGTAGAAAATATCTTCAAAGAAAACGTCAAGCTCAATATCAACAAGTTCAAGAGGGATTTCGTAAATTTCAAAATTCCCTTCTAAATTTTGCTCAATTTTAAAGCCCATTTCTTCTAAAAATATTTTCTTATCTAAGATATACTCTCTTTCAACCGAGTTAACTGTTAAAACGTATGGAACGAGCAACGGTTGAGTTGGATATTCCTTAACCGTTCTTTGATATAACAATTTATTATATAAAAGCCTTTCATGAGCGGCGTGTTGATCTATAAAATAAACGTCGCTACCACGTTCAAATATTAAAAACGAGTTTAAAACTTGACCCACGTATTTAAGCTTTTCTTCCGTTTTAGGAACTAATTCTAATTCACGCTTTTTTTCAAGTTCTTCAATATACTTTTTGTTTTCCGCAAAAATATCAGGTTTATCCGGTAAATTTTCGGCTTGAGAAGCTTTTGCCTTCTTATTAAAATCTTCAAAAACAGCTGAAAAATTTTCGAAAAGTTCGAAGTTTTTATCTAATTTATAGTTGCCTGTGTTAGGATTATTATTTCCTTTTGAAGTTATGAGAGTGATCTCAGGCTCTTCAGGTGGCATAAGGCTTTCTTTTCTAACCTGCTCGGGAGATTTTAATATCCTATCAGGCGTTGGTCTTATAATATCAAGCGCTACGTCACTACCGTCTAAAACGCTTGAAACGGTAGAATAAATGGCGCTATATATAACGGAGTTATCAATAAATCTAACGTCAGACTTATTAGGCGTTACGTTAACGTCAACAATTTGAGGTGGAACGGTAATGTATAAAACTACCATAGGATATCTTCTCTTCATTAAATATCCTGCGTATGCGTTCATAATTGCAGACTGAATAGTTTGATTGTGAATACATCTTCCGTTAAGTATTACCGTTTGATAACTTCTATTGGGCTTCGTATAATTAATTCTACCAACGTAACCTTCTAATTTAACGCCGTTTTTATAGTGTGAAATGCGAACGAATTGTTCAATAAATTTATTGCCGTAAGCTCCCCTTATAGCGTCTTCAATACCATCGCCGTAAGAATTGTAAATTAAACTATCGTTAATCTCATATCTAAAAGCAACGTTTGGGTTTGCAAGGATTAATCTAGTAACCATATCAGTTACGTCGTTTTCTTCAGATCTTACGGTCTTTAAAAACTTTTGCCTTGCAGGAACGTTATAGAATAAGTTAGAAACCGTAACGAAAGTACCTTCGTTTGCAGGCGCATCAAAAATAACGGGGTTTTCTCCGCCTGCAACTTCCATAGTGTAACCAATCTCTGCGCCTTTCGTTTTAGTAGTAATTCTAAGTTTAGAAACGGACGCAATAGACGCTAAAGCTTCTCCCCTAAAACCTAAGGTTTTAATATTTGATATATCTTCAACGTCTTTAATCTTTGACGTTGCATGCGGAAGAATAGTTTTTAATAAATCTTCTTTTAAAATACCCGAGCCGTTATCAGAAACTTCAATAACGTCTTTTCCACCGCCGAATATATTGATTTTTATTTTGGTTGCGCCAGCGTCAATCGAGTTTTCTACTAACTCTTTAATTACTGACGAAGGTCTTTCAACCACTTCGCCCGCGGCAATTTGCGCGTAAACCTTTTTGTCAAGTATATTAATAACCGACATAATCAATCTCCAACTTCGTCTTTAAGTTTAAATAATACGTTAAGCGCTTCAAGTGGCGAAATATTATTTACGTCAAGCGCTTTAATTCTATTTATAACCGGATTTTCTTCTTCCACTTGTTCGTAACACGTCTCGCTAGCATTAGCGTTAATATCGTTGCTTTCAAGCTGTTTAAGTATCGTTTTTGCCCTTCTAGTGATCGTTTTAGGAACGCCTGCGAGCGATGCAACTTCAATACCAAAACTCTTATTTGCGCTACCTTCTTGGATTTTACGCAAAAATACTATACTGCCGTCGTGTTCTTTTACTGTAACTTTATAGTTTTTAACTCCGTCGAGCTTTCCTTCAAGTTCGCTAAGTTCGTGGTAATGCGTTGCAAATAACGTGTTTGCTTTGATATTTTCACACACGTATTCTACCACCGCCCACGCAATAGATAAGCCGTCGTATGTAGAAGTTCCCCTACCTATTTCATCAAGAACGATTAAACTATTTTTCGTTGCCTTGTTTAAAATGGAGGCAACTTCGTTCATTTCAACCATAAACGTCGATTGGTCGAATATTAAATTATCGCTTGCTCCTACCCTTGTAAAAATTTTATCGGTAATAGGTATTTGAGCGGTTTTACACGGCACGAAAGACCCGATATGAGCCATAATCGTAATAAGAGCAACCTGACGCATATAAGTCGATTTTCCCGCCATATTAGGTCCTGTGATTATCATCATACGGTTACCGTCTGAGTGAAGACGAGTATCGTTCGGAATAAATTGATTGTTAGAAATTGCCTCTACTACGGGATGCCTACCTTCTTCAATAACTAACGGTTCTCCGCTATTGCAAATTTTAGGTCTAACGTAATTTAATTTTTTAGCAACGCCAGCTAAAGTGTTTATGCAATCTAAAAATGCAACCGCTTTAGACGCCTTTTGAATTTCTACAATATTTTCAGCGAGAATTCCTTTAATTTTAGCAAAAATTTCAAGTTCTATTTTAAGTGCTTTTTCCCTACTGGTTAAAATATCTTCTTCTAAATTTTTAAGTTCTTCGGTTATAAATCTTTCGCCATTAACGAGCGTTTGTTTTCTAACGTAAGAATAAGGAACTTTATCTTTAAAACTGTTAGAAACCTCAATATAGTAACCAAAAACTTTGTTAAAACCAACTTTTAAGGTCTTAATTCCAGTTGCTTCTTTTTCGCGTTCTTCAAGTTGTTTAAGTAACGTAGTTGAGTTTTTGTTTATATCGTTAAGCCTATCAAGTTCTCTATCGAAACCCTCTTTGATAAATCCGCCTTCTTTTAAAGCGTTAACGCTAATTTCATCTTTTAACGCAAGAGAAATCAACGACGTTATCTCGGAAAAATCGGCAATAGCTTTATCAACGTCTTGTAAAGCCTTAACGTCGCAACCGTAAATAGATTTTTTAATAAGTGGCATAAGTTCAAGCGATTTTGATAAATTATACGCATCTTTAGGATGAATATTTCCGTTTGAAACCTTACCTGCAAGCCTTTCAGTATCTCTAACGTTTGATAGAACTTCGTTTAAAGCATTTCTAACTAAATTATCGTTGTATAAGTATTCAACACCGTCAAGCCTGTAATTTATCTTTTGCGTATCAACTAGCGGATTTAATATCCAGTTAGTTAAATTTCTTGAACCCATGGACGTTTGCGTTTCGTCTAAAACGCCAATTAACGTTCCGTAACGCTTACCGTCCCTTGAAGATTTTATAAGTTCAAGGTTTCTAACGGCGTTTGAATCTATTATCATGTAGTTTGAAGGTTCAACTACTGTTATTTTGTTAATGTTGATAAGAGCGTGTTTTTGCGTCTCACGAAGATACTCTATAAGCGCTCCACACGCTGAAATTGCAGACGGAGTTTCGCTAATGCCGAAGGATAAAACGTTTAACACTTCAAAATGTTCTTTAATAGTCGTTTCCGCATGCATTGGTGAAAAAGCCCACTCTTTGTAAATTTCAGGCATGGGAAGAACTCCGTGCTTAAACACGGGAGTATCTTTAAGCGTAAGATAAACGCCTTGAGAAGATATTATTTGCGACGGAGAAATTTTAACTAAATAATCGGTTAAGGTTTCAACGTCTTTATAATTGTTTATCGTTTCAACGTAGAACTCACCAGTCGTTATATCAGTCCAAGCAATTGAAAATATGCCGTCGTCAACGGCGATGGATGAAATAAAGTTGTTTTCTCTATCGTTTAAAAGGTGATTTTCAGTAATAGTTCCAGCCGAAACTATTTTAGAAATTTCTCTCTTTACAATAGTTCCTTTTTTAGGCGGTTCTACCTGCTCGCAAATTGCTACCTTTTCCCCCATTGCAACTAGTTTTGCAATGTAAGTATCCGCAGCGTGATAAGGAACGCCACACATTGGCGCTCTACCGTCTCCCGCATCTCTACCTGTGAGCGTTAAATCGAGCATTTTGCTAACTTTTATAGCATCGTCGTAAAACATTTCGTAGAAATCGCCTAATCTATAAAACAAAACGCAATCTTTATAATGCGCTTTTGTTTCAAGATATTGAGTCATCATCGGTGATTTTCCCATTACACTATCTCTCCATAAACGGAAATACCGTCCGCTTTAGTAATTTTAATTTGCAAGAACTCTCCAACAACGTTTTTATCGGAGCTAAAATGAATTGCTTTTCCTCGATCGTCTCTACCCATGTAATATCCGCAAGCAGTATTAAACTCGTCAACTAAAACCTCTATGGTTTTACCAACGTATTTTTGCGCAAGTTCTTTGTTAACGTTATTTTGAACTTCAACTAGTTTTACGATGCGTTCTTTTTTAACGCTCTCGTCAATATGGCCGTCCATATCAAAAGCCTTAGTTCCCGAGCGTTTAGAATAAACGAAAGTAAACGCGCCGTCGTACTTAACTTCTTTAAGCAAACTTAAACTATCTTCAAAATCTTGTTCGCTCTCTTGAGGGAAACCTACCATAATATCGGTAGTTATTGCAATCCCATCAACGGTATTTCTAAGCATTTCAATCTTTTTAAGATAATCTTCACGAGTATAGCGCCTATTCATAAGAGCTAAAACCCTAGTGCTCCCCGACTGAACAGGAAAATGAATAGAATTACAGATTTTATCGTTATTTTTGATTGTTAAAGCAAGTTTTTCATTAACGTCTTTGGGATGATTTGAGATAAATCTTATACGGAATTTTCCATCAATTTTTGCAACCATTTCAAGAAGAGATGAAAATTCAACTTTTGGAGATAAGTCTTTACCGTAAGAGTCAACGTTTTGCCCGAGAAGCGTAATTTCTTTGTAGCCGTCTTTTACCAAACTTCTCACTTCTTCCAATATTTCTTCAGGAGCTCTACTTCTTTCTCTACCGCGAACGTAAGGAACTATGCAATAAGTGCAAAAATTATTGCAACCGTACATAACGTTAACGTAAGCGCTAGGATACGTATTTCTCTTAACGGGAACCTGACACGGCATTTTATACTCATCTTTGCAAACGTCTATAAACTTTTTGCCGGTAGACAACCTTCTCTTTAATAGACTCTCAAATTCCGATAGATTGTGAGTTCCAAAAATAATATCTATAAACGGAAATTTCTCTTTTAAAGCAACCGCTTTGCCTTCTTGTTGAGTTAAACAACCGCCAACCGCTATAATTTTATCTTTATTGGCTTTTTTAAGCTTTTTTAGAGCTCCAATATTGCCGTATGCTCTTCTTTCAGCGTTTTCTCTTATAGTGCAAGTATTAAACACTATAACGTCTGCTAAAATTTCATCGTCAGTTTGAGTAAGATTAAATTTTTCTAATATTCCGCACAGTTTTTCACTTTCGTGTTCGTTCATTTGGCAACCGTAC
>JAZSBA010000014.1:0-10171 GCA_045602125.1 Christensenellaceae bacterium
GTTCTCAATATAAATAAAATCCGTTCCGCGATAGAACCAACCGCCAAAGGTCACTACGTCCCCTTCCGACGGAGTATCTTTCGCGCTATTGTAAAGACCGTTCTTATCGCTGTTAAACGTTACGAACCAGTCCGTAGCGCCGTATTTACACAAACCGCCGCTAAACTTAGTGTTTTCGCCGTTGCTCGTCAAAACGAACTGATCGTCCCTAAAAGGATTCAACCAAATTTTCCATTCTACGTCGAAAGGAATATCGTTTTGCGCCATAGACGCATATAAACCGCTTTGTGGCGCACCGTTTTCCGTCCCGGAATATTCTAACGTGTACGCAGAGTTTTCCTCCGTCCACATATAGCCGTCGTAAACAAACGTTGCTTTGTTTACCGTAAACGAACCTTTTTCCGCATTGGTAAACGTACCGTCAATCGTAATAGTTGAGCCTGCCTGCAAGTCGCCGTAATCTAACGCGCTATTTTTTAAAGGGAATGCCACTCGGTTTTTGTCCGTTTTAATCATTGCCCCTTGCGCTGTTTCGCCGTTTACCTTTACGGCAGTTTCCGAGGTATAAGAAACGTCCCAATCTCCGCTATACGGAATGGATTCGCCACCTTCAATGCTCAAATACAAATACTTATCTCCGTTTTCCGTTACTACGCCGTTGTCACGTAAATCATTTTCTTCCATATTTAAACTAACGTTATACGCGCCCAAACTGTCTGCTTTTACCACGCTAACTTTATCACTTGCAGTTACCGCCGTTGCCGTAACGCAACAAATCGCAAAACAAAGCGCTATTAAAAATCTTTTAAACTCTTTCTTCATTTTTTGCCTCCCTTAATTGCCGTCACCAAAATCTTGATAATTGTCATCAAACGTATCTTTTCCCGCAGACGTTTTTATAACGTCCTCTTGCTCAAAGACAATTAACAATTTGGGATCTTCGTACTTTTTCTTCATCGCTAACACTCCTTTTTTACTTTTTGTTTTATTTATAACTGCGCGCTGACAAATTACAGCGCCCGATCATAAGCATCATATCAATTATATATTAAAGCAAATTTGAAGTCTTGCTATTTTATCAACAATTTTTGCTGTTTTTTTAACTTTTACATAGCAAATTTTTGCTTGTTTTTTGCTATTTTTATAAAAATTTAAGGAATTACCTTTATTTTTATAAAGGGGTTCAATTTCTACTTTTTTTACTAAAATTGCAAACCGACAAATAAAAAAGTGACTGTGAAATTTACTTCTATCAGTCACTTTGTATTATTATTTAGTTTTTTCAACCGTTATAAAATCTTTCACGTCAAAGTCTTTGTCAAACACGAGTTCTCCCTTTTCTACCGTTATATAACCTAATAGCGCGCTAAGTAAAATAACTGCAATTACCGAGGCAAATCCGTGGTTACAACTCGCTTGTGGCAGATCGTGTTCCCAAAGCGAGCCCGTTTCTTTTGCCATTTTATAGAAAAACTCTATCGACTCGTTTAACACCTTATCGTACTCTTTTACTCTTAAAAGCCAAAACAGTCTTAAATAATTACCGATAAAGGCGTTGCTTTTACCAACGTAATTAAAACCTTCCGTTCTATTTGGTCCAAAATTATCTTTAATTAAATTAACGAAATCGTCTTTACCGTAAATATCAAAAAACAGAGCGTAATACTGACACGTTTCGCTTATATGGTCTGTATAAGGATTTACTTTGCCGTCTACGACTTTTGCGTTATCCACAAAAAACTTACCGTTATAAGAATACTTGACGATAGCCCGCTTTATTTGCTCTGACTTTTCTATCAAACGTTCGTCTCCGTAAAGTTTCCCCGCGCACTTTAGCATTGCGCTATAGAGCATATTAGACGGGAAGTTTATATCTTTTACGTAATCTAAATTGTTTGCAACGCTCCACTCGACGAATATCCAACTTTCTAAATTTTCCAAAAGTCCAAAAGGGTTTTCAAACTTCAAAAAGTAGTCTATAACACCGTAAACGCGACTTTTTGCCTTTTCTATCAACTCTCTATCGCCCGTTCTTTCAAGATAATCTTTAAGTTCTACGACAAACCACATTGCCCAGTTTGGTATAAACGAGTTTTGGTCGTGTTCAGACGGGAAACACATAGGAAGCATTCCATTTGGCAATTCGTCGGTTTTAGAAAGAATAAAGTTTTCCAAAAAGTTTTTTTCTATCGCATTACTTCCCGTAAAAAGCCTTTCAGCCTTCGCTGTAAAATAAGAATCGCAAAGCCACCCAGCCCTTTCTCTACCTGCGCAATCGGTAAAAATATCTACTGCGTTTTGCGCAAAGGTGTTTTGGGCTGATTGTAAAATACTCATTATCTTTTCGTCGCCTTTAAAACTTACGAAGTTTGACTTTGAGTTTTCATAGAGAATTATGGACGGCTTTATTTTTACGTCGCCTTTATAAATCACCTTGATATACTTCATAGTATACGGTTCTGCGCTAATATGAGAATAATTTCCGCCTTCCGAGCCGTATACGAATAAATCGTTACATTCAGAGCGCCTAAAAATCCATTTGTTATCTCTAAAAATTTCGTCGAAAACGATATAAAACTCACTTTTCCCCTTGCTTTCCACGTCCACTTTTAAAAAGCCCGTTTTAAGAATCGGCAAACAAAAAGTCGTCTCTTTGTATCCCTTACCGAGCGTTAGAAAGTCTTTTTCAATGCTATACCAACCTTCTTTCGTAACGTAGTCTTGCAAATCTTCCCACCAAGGCTTTGAAACTTTGTCAAAACCGTTAAAATCACCCTCGGAAATCTTTTCAAAGGCAATTTCTTTATAGTCAGCCGTATCGCCAATACCCTCTAAAATAATCGGGCTTTCAACGAAATAAGTGGAAAGTCCTTCAAATTGTTCTTTAGCAAGATATTGCTTTTCTACAAACCCTCTTTGTCTACTGTATCTACAAACTTTTGAATCTCTTAAAAGGTCTATTCTACACGAAAAGTCTTTACTCGTACAAAAAAGTTTGCTACCGCAGTATACCTCTGCGCCAAAGAAAGGTTTTTGAAAATCGCACATATACACGGGTGTGCCATGAGAAATTACCTTTATTTCTACGAGGTCTACACCCTTGCAGTATAAAACCTTTTTGCGGGAGTATCCTGCCGCCGTTCGTTCAGGTCCGTAAGAGATAAATTGTCCGTCGAAAAAAACTTGATAGTTGTCAACGGCGCAAATCTCAATTCTATCCGCCTTTCCTTGCAAATTTACGTAAAAATTCCTTTGCTGATTTATCTCTTCTCTATTTCCCGCCCAAATAAATTCCATAGCCGTATCCTTCTAATCAACTTTTATAAAATACCACTTTCTACTGCCGTACACGTAATTTATCTTATTGCTCAAATTAAGCCCTACGCTCGCTAAAAAGTCACCCGAATAAACCTTTCCGTCTTCCTCATTTTTATAGTACGCATTTTGGTCAAGACCTTTAAACTTATATATGAAATTTTCGGGTATTCTCTCTTGCAAACATACGACGGTAAGTAGGCATTCTTTTTTATCCTGACTTACAATTTGCCACGCGACCTTATATTTCTCTTCAAAAGGCGATAACGTTCTGTATAAATCGCCAAAATGAATTAAATTATAATACTTGTGATATTCCGCGATTTGATTTTTAAATTCTTTCCTTTGTTCTTCGTTTAACTTGCGTGGGTCTAACTCGTAACCGAAACTTCCCCAAAGGGCAACGTCTGCTTTAGTGCCGTAATAAGCCCTCGGATAATCGGAAACGTGCGCGCCCATACATGACGCGGGATAACAAAGCGAAGTGCCAAACTGTATAGAAAGTCTACCTATAGCGTCGGTATTATCACTCGTCCATATTTGAGGAGAGTAATAAAGCATTGCGGGATCAAACCTTCCCCCGCCACCGCTACAAGACTCTAACAAGATATCGGGATAATTAGTTTTTAACCTGTTCATAAGGTCGTAAGCGCCCAAGATAAACCTATGCGCAAACTCCTTTTTCCTATCAATCGGAAGAACTACCGAATTTGCGTCGGTTACGTATCTGTTAAAATCCCATTTGACGTAATCTATCTTATTATTTTTTAAAATTTCGTCTATTTGCAACCAAACGGCGTCCCTAACCTCTTTTCTCGATACGTCTAAAACGTATTGATTTCTGCCGAGCATAGGCTCTCTTCCCTCTGCTCGAACGCAGTAATCGGGGTGGGCTTTATAAAGTTCGGATTTTGGAGAAATCATTTCAGGCTCAAACCAAATACCGAATTTTAACCCGATTGCGTGCACTTGCTCTATAAACGGCGAAAGTCCGTTCGGAAATTTTTCTTTATTTACAAACCAATCGCCAAGTGAGGTAGTATCGTCGTTTCTACCCCCAAACCACCCGTCGTCCATGACGAGCATTTCTACGCCAAGTTCTTTTGCCGAGCGAGCAAAATCTAAAAGTTTTTCTTCATTTATATCAAAATACGTCGCTTCCCAACTGTTTATAAGAATTGGTCTTTTTTCGGTTTTATATTTGCCGTTAATTAAGTTATTATTGTAAAATCTATGGAAAATTCTACTCATCTCGCCTATTCCCTCATTAGAATAAACGCAGACGACCTCGGGGGCATCAAAAACTTCGTTTGCCTCCAATTTCCAAGTAAACGTGTTCGGATTTATACCCATGACGAGCCTTGCGGAGTCGTTATAATCACACTCCACCACTGCTGAAAAGTTACCCGAATAAACCAAATTAAAGCCGTACGCTTCGCCATGCTCTTCGTCAGCGTTCGGCGAAACGAGAGCCACGAACGGATTGTGGCAGTGACTTGAAATTCCCTTGTTGCTCTCAATTCCTTGTAACCCGTGAGCAAGTCTTCTTCTTTCTATATGGCGCTCGTAGTAGTGTCTACCGTACAAGGTTATCATATCCCAGTCCATTTTAGGGAAATCGTTGCAAAGAGACATTGCCTTTTCTATATACACCGCATTTTTAGAGCAATTTTTAACGCTAACGCTTTTAGTCATTACGCCATGGTTTTCAAAAACGGTGTATTTAAGGGTTACTTGTACGCCCGTTACCGCGTCTTGCATATTTATTAGCAAGGTCGTTGCTTTTTCGCCACCGTTTACGTATGTTGACGGCATATCCTTTATTTCAGGTTTTCCGTCTATGATTTCGTGCGAAAGATATCTTAAATCGGTAACGCTATCACCGCTACAGTTTCTAATTTTTATAGCGGAAACCCTAAAGTCGCCCGCGCCGTCGCAACCGTATTCAATAGGCGCGGAGTCAGGAGCAAAATCCCCTTCTCCGACGTCAGCGGCGGCAGGAGAAAAAGAGGCGTTTTTTGCCCTTATATCAAAATCTTCCACGCTGTCGCCTACAATCTTCCGTCCGTAATACAGATTTAGAAGATATCCACCGTCGTATATTTTCATTACGTAACTCGACGTCTTCGTGTCCAATATAAAAACTTTATTTTCTCGGTTAAATCGTATAGCCATAAAAACCTCTTAAAATTTGCATACGCTAGTCATTTCATCCCACCTTGCAAAGGTAACCGCCTTTTTAACTTCCACCTCTTTGTCAGCGCAATCTAAAAGATCTTCTTCAAGTTCTTCAATTCTCTCTATTTTGCCCAAAAGGTAGTCTATAAGCGTTTCTTTGCATGTTTTTAGTCTCATAATAACACCACCGATTCTCACGTCTTGAACGATAAACCCGTGCGGTTTGTTTTCCGTCATCCACTGATTTTTATACTCTTTATGGAAATCTTCAACCTTTTTTATCGTGAGATCGTAATTGTTTATAAGGGCTCTTAATTTTTCTAAATCACCCTTTTTATAAGCCTCTCTAGTTTGAATTCCCAGTAAACTTTTTTCAGCAATCGCTAAACTTAAAGCATGCAAGGTTTTAAATACGTAGCCAAAATTACTATCGCCTATAAACTTACTTAAATTTTCTGCGCAAGTTTCGTATTCTTTTTGACTTTCGTCCCATATAGCGGAATCCATTATTCCCGAAAAACAATCGTTGTATAAAATATATTTATCGGGATTGCAAGTCCTTTCTTCACCGTCGTAGGCGGAAACTTGCATATCGACGCTTAAAAACCCGTCGAAAGGAATTCCGTATTTTTGTTCAAATTTTTGTTTTATTAAACTTTCGTCGTTACCTTTTGCAATTTCAGACGCGTAAAACAGTGCCGGTAAAAGAGCAAATCTACTGCATTCTCCACCGTTATCGCCCCAAAGAGTTAGCAATACGTCCGACACTCCGTTTTCAATACAACTTTTGAGAGCAACCTCAGTTGCCTTTATACTAAACACGTTGTGAGGAGCAAATCCCGTCCAACTCCAAAGACCGCCCGCAAACCAAGCGTTAGGACTAAACTCTTTATTTAGTTTTATCTTTTTATCGTAGTTTTCCTTTTCGGTCGAATAGTAATCCCAATAAATTAGTTCAACGTTTTTAGGCAACTGACTTTTGATACTTTCAACAAGTTTTTTATCATCAGACCGACTTGCAAGCATGTCCGACCAAATAAGCATTTTAAAGCCGTACTTTTCGCCAAGTTTAGCAACCTTTTTTAAGTGACTTAAAAACACTTCTAATCTTTCCGTATCGCCGTTTAAATTATAGTATTTACCCCTGCCTAACATAAAGGCTTCGTCCATGCCAATATTTACCGTTTTAGAAGTAAAACATTCGTCGATAGTTTTAAAACAACGGTCTATAAGTTCGTAAACTTCACTTTTCCCAACTAATAAGATATCGTCAACGTCGTTATACGGACGATATTTTGGCCATCGAAAAATTTGATTTAGGTGGGCTAAAGTTTGTATTGACGGAACGACTTCCATTCCCTTTTTCTTAGCGTAAAGGTCTATTTCTTTGAGTTCTTGTTTTGAATATCTGCCCCTTAAATAACCAAAGTAAGGCTCGCCCTCTACCTCGTAGGTATCTTCCATATAAAGCGAGAGCAAATTATATCCGAGGTCTGCAGTTAAGTCTATCCATTTTTTTATAGAATTAACGTTCATTACCGCATTTCTCGAACAATCTATCATCGTTCCAAAACGCTTGAATAAAAACCCTTTTTCTCCGCCCGTACTATTTGTCATTTTAAACTTCCTCTACTAAAACGTCAATTATAGAATGTATTTGTTCTTGTGTAATACCAATATCTAAAAGATATTGTTTAACGTTATACGCTAAAGATTTAGTGCCGTCTTTATAATTTTTCATTTTGTTTACAAGTGGCATAAAGGCTACCGAGTGCATTCTAGACGGAGTTGAACTGTCTAACCCTGCAAAAAAGGATATATCGTAATCTCTGCAAAGATCATCTTCACTCATTCCGCATAGAGCGCCGAGCAAAAACGCTATCGTCCCCGTTCTGTCACGACCTATCGCGCAATGGAAATTGATAGGATAATTTTGCTCGTTCGAAAATACCGAAATAATCTTTTTAACTGCGTTTGCGTTAGAATTTTCCCCACCTTCAAACTCAAATATTCCCATACCGCTATAAGCGTATTGAGGACAAGAGATATTTATATAATTTATTCCGTCTATAATCGGTCTTCTTTCCGTTTCGCTTTCGGCGCGAAGATCTAATTCAGTTTTAACATTTAACTCGTTTACCAAACAGTTTACTCCGTTCGGCGAGATGCCGTCAAGCGAGGCGGTACGGATTAAAAGCCCTTGCCTTAAAAACCCTTTCTCTTTTCCTTCGTCGTCGTATACAGTCCATCCGCCCATATCGCGCGCGTTGGTAACACCGCCTATATAAAGAGTTCTAACCCCTTTTTCGGTGTTAAAATGATATACTTTACTCTTTTCGTTGTCTTTTGCAACTTGCCAATAATAGGTCGTTTCGGTTTTTAAGCCTCTAAGGAAAAACTCGTTGCCTTCAACCTCATATTCCACTGCGTTAGACATATCCTTGCTCGTGGATATAAAGAAAGTATCGGCTTCGTTTTGCCACTTAAAATCGACAAGACACGGTTCGTAATGGCTCCACTTATCCTCATAATAGTCGTCACATAAGTCGCTAGTCCATTCTTTTGAAACGAACTCGTCTACTTCAAAATTAGAAACCGTTACGGTTTGTCCGTTTTGCGGGGTTACGTTTTCGCTCGTTTCCCCACAAGAACAACCTAAACAACATAAACAAACGGCCAATATTATACAAATGATTTCTTTAAAATTTTTCATATTTATAATTCAAATTTAAGTGTGACGATTTCGTACGGTTTAACCTTAATTTCCACGCTTTCACCTACTCCGTCTAATTCGGATATAACGTTCTCTCTTAAATCACACTTATAAACCTTTTTAAACTCAAATCCCGTCTTTATTATAGCGTCCGTTCTTTCTCTAAACGTTTCGTATAGTCTAACGATTACGCCTTTTTTATCCTCTGACATCTTTACCGTGTCAACTACGAGATTTGAATAGTCGCATTCTATCATAGAATAACTCTCTAAATTACCGCTACCTACCGAATTAACGGCAAAAAGCGGATTGTTTAAGTCGAATGCAAGTTTTAAAGTGTCACTTTCAGATAAACGTCCGTTATGCGGACAAAGCGAATAAGTAAACTTGTGCTTACCTTGATCGGCATCCTTATACGGATAAGTTGGCGAACGAAGAAGCGTAAGCCCTAAATTTCCGTCTAACACGTCGTGTCCGTACTTACAGTCGTTTAAAAGAGCCACGCCGTATCCGTTTTCAGAAATATCCACGTATTTGTGAGCGCAAGTTTCAAACTTTGCCTCATCCCAAGACGTATTACCGTAAATCGGACGTTCAATATTGCCGAATTGAATATCAAAAGTAGCGTTTTGAGCAAACACGTCAACGGGGAACTTCACTTTAAGCATTAGGTTTTCCTGTTTCCAATCTACGTCCGTAATAAAGTCTATACGAGGACTTACGTCCGATAAAAGTATCGTTTGCTTTAAAGACGAATCCATAAATTTCCTATATACTCTTATTCCCTTTTTGCTACCCAAATCTACAAATTCGCACTTTTTCAAATCGTTTAAAGGGTATGCTTTTTCCGTGTAAAAATCACGGATTTCCCAAGCGTCGTACTCTATCGAAACGTTTTCGTAAACTGTCAAAACGTTGCCCTTTTGGTTGGGTTTTAAAACTTCTCTGCCGTTTATTATATCATAAATACTGACGATTTCATAGTTATCGTCAAATTTTATGCGGAAAAATTTATTTTCTAAAATTTTATCAGCCACTTTTACCGAGCATACGTTATTTCTTCTCTCCGCAACTGCAAAGCCGTACGCCGGTGCTTTTGCCATAACGTATTTTTCACCTTGTAAAAGGTCGGAATTAACCTTGAACGGTTGCATATTGAACACGATCTCACCAGATTTTGCTTTTTGAGCAATTTGAGTTACTATCTTATCGCGCAACGCTTCGCCTTTTGAAAACAACTTTTTATAAATAGCATCAGTATCGTCGTAAACCTCTTTTATCGACGAACCGGGGAGTACGTCGTGGAATTGAAGAGTTAATATCTCTTCCCACATCTTTTCAAGTTCCGCATAAGGGTATTGCGCGCCGTTTAAAAGTTTGTTCATAGTAGCGAGCGCTTCTATATTATGAATTAAAAACTCTATCTTTCTGTTATATAATTTATTCTTTGAAATAGCCGAGAGCGTTCCCCTATGGCATTCAAGATAAAGTTCGCCTACCCAAGAGGATAGTTTACCCCTTGACGACTCCTTAATTTTGTCAATAAACCCGTCTATAGTACCGTTTTCGGCGTTTGGGCATCCCGGGATTCCCCGTTTCATACGCTCTATCGTTTCTATTTGTTCAGCCGTCGGTCCGCCGCCACCGTCACCGTATCCGTAACAAATTAAAACGTTATCCGAAACGTGTTTATCCTGAAAACGCTTATAAGAACCTGCTAAAAAATCCGGCGTAGCGTCCGCGTTATAAGTCGTAAGACGAGGATTTTGAGTATGCGCGCTTTGGCACGTTATAAAATACGTAAACACGTCCGATCCGTCAATACCTCTCCACGTAAACACGTCGTGAGGCATAGTGTTTCTATCGTTCCAAGATATTTTAGAGGTTATAAAAGTGTCTACGCCCGAAAGTTTAAAAATTTGAGGAAGGGCGGCGGAATAACCAAAAGCGTCGGGTAGCCATACG
>JAZSBA010000015.1:0-20602 GCA_045602125.1 Christensenellaceae bacterium
CCGTATAACGAATAGTCAACGTGTTCCGCTCTCTTCCATTTAGCAGTGTATTCGTTAAGCGTATTCATAATCTTTAAGCCGAATTCCTTGCCTTCTGGTTCGGTGAGTTTCTTGCCGGTCATAGCGTATACCGTTTCCCAAAGACCTGCGTAACCTAAAGAAATAGTTGAATAGCCACCGTGTAAAAGCTTATCGATAGTTTCGCCCGGTTTAAGCCTTGCTAACGCGCCGTGTTGCCATAAAATAGGAGCAGCGTCTGACGTAGTTCCCGATAATCTTTCGTGACGGCATTGAAGAGCTTCATGGCAAAGTTCCATACGCTCTGCAAATACTTTCCAGAATAAGTTAATATCGCGTTTAGCAGAAAGGGCAATATCAACAAGGTTTACAGTTACTACGCCTTGGTTAAATCTACCGTAGTACTTTGGTTTACCTTCATCGTCAAGGTAAGGAGTTAAGAAGGAACGACAACCCATGCAAGTATAACAATGACCGTCACCGTTCTTATCCTTTTTAAGTTCAAGCATAATCTTTTCAGAGATATAGTCTGGAACCATACGTTTAGCAGTACATTCTGCCGAAAGTTTAGTAAGGTAGAAATACGGGCTATCTTCATGCACGTTTTGTTCTTCTAAAACGTAGATGAGTTTTGGGAACGCAGGAGTGATATACACGCCGTTTTCGTTCTTAACACCGCGAATTCTTTGAACGAGCGTTTCTTCAATCATTATTGCTAAGTCTTGCTTTTCACGTTCGTTTTTAGCTTCGCCAAGATACATAAATACCGTGATGAAAGGCGCTTGACCGTTAGTGGTCATAAGCGTTACAACTTGATATTGAATAGTTTGAATACCCCTTCTAACTTCTTCACGCACGCGCTTTTCAACTATTTTAGCAATAGCTTCTTCAGAAACTTCCACGCCGGCGTCTTTAAACTCTTCTTTTACTTCGCCCCAAATCTTTTCTCTTGAAATTTGAACGAACGGAGCAAGGTGAGTAAGAGAAATACTTTGACCACCGTATTGAGAAGACGCTACTTGCGCAATAATTTGCGTTGCGATATTACAAGCGGTTGAGAAACTGTGCGGTTTTTCAATCATAGTGCCTGAAATTACCGTTCCGTTTTGAAGCATATCTTCAAGGTTAACAAGGTCACAGTTATGCATGCGTTGAGCATAGTAGTCAGCGTCGTGGAAGTGAATAACACCGTCTTCATGCGCCTTTACTATGTGTTGTGGAAGAAGAATACGCTTGGTTATATCTTTGGAAACTTCACCCGCCATATAGTCGCGTTGAACGCTGTTTACGGTTGGGTTCTTGTTAGAGTTTTCTTGCTTAACTTCTTCGTTATTGCAATCTATTAAAGAAAGAATTCTATCGTCAGTTGTGTTAGATTTTCTTATAAGTTGCCTTTTGTAACGATAAGTGATATAAGTTCTTGCAAGGTTGAACGCTCCAAGACGCATAATTTCATTTTCAACTAAGTCTTGAATTTCTTCCACGCTTAAAGAACGGGTTCTAGACGCGCAAATATCCGCTACCCTTTTAGCGAGTTCACGAATCTCTTCGTCCGATATCCTTTCGTCTTCAACAACTTCGTTGTTCGCCTTGATTACGGCGCCCAAAATCTTGTCTAAATTAAAATCTACTTCTTTACCACTTCTTTTGATAATCTTCATAACTTTTTCCTTGTTTTTTTAATCGTTTTATTAGGTGCCTTATTAGTATAGCACAATTCCTTGCGAAAAACTGTTGCAAAAACCACAATTTGAAAATATTTTTTAAAAAATAACACAACATATTGTGGTTGAGGAATTTTTATTCACACAGTTTGTATATTATGAATTTTATCCAAAATTCGTTTTTTGCGATAATATAAGGGATTTTACGAAATAGCCGTTTTTTATAATTAAAAGGAGTGTATATTATATATAGATAAAGGATAAAAAAATCTCGGCTACGCTTAGCCGAGATTTTATAAATTTTATTCTTCTAATAAGTCTTTGTAATTATCTTCATAGTATTTTACGCTACCAGCAAGGTTTGTTTTGAAGAAAGCTTCGGTAACTTTATCTACGTTGTCAATCACAAGTCTATTCTTTTGATATTCTTTGAAAAGATATGGAATAGTATCTTCAACGTTAACGTCTTGCATAAACTTTTCATAAGAAATAGCAGTAGTCGTAGGTTCGATAACCTTAGTGCAAAGGATGATGTGATAACCGAATTCAGTAGCAACAACGTCGTACGAGCCGGCGCCACCGTTTACAACTTTCTTAGCGCTTTCAGCAAATTCAGGAACGTACTTGGTTGCCGAAGTCTTTGGAGAGTAAACGTAACCGTCGCCTTCACTTAACGAACCATCGTCAGTTGAGTAAGCGTAAATTAAATCTAAGAACTTTTCTTTATCGCTATCTGAATAGTTTGCAAGTTTACCGGATTTTCCAACAAATCCCATAATATCACAAACAATGCTATCATAGAAAGTTTCAAACGGAATTTCAGTTCCTTTAACAAGGTCGAAAGAATATCTGGTTTCATGCTCGTCGTACTCGCCGTGATATTCGTATTCGTGAGCGCCGTAGATAGAGCCTTTATAAGTCTTTAACGCATCAGTCTTGCAGTAATCATCGCCGAAAGTGAAGTTGCCGTTTTCGTAAGAGCCGTAATAAGCTTCAACCCAAGAACTTCTTAAATCTTTAGCGTATAATTGCGCTAATAAATCTTCTCTTGCTTGAGCCTTTTGAGACTTTGTGAGTTTTGGATTTTCATCAACTGCGTCTAAGAGCGCTTTTTGCTCTGTGCTAAATCCTATTAAAAGGTTTAAAACGTAACCGTACTTACCTTCAACTGCAGGGTTATATAAAACGAGTGAAGAGTTATTTGCGTTTTCAAGAGCAGTTTCGTAAGTGGTGTAGTTATTGTAAGCAAGTTTTTGATTGTTAAACGCATTTAAGTATGCGTTGTGAAGATTATCGTCTGCAAACTTCTTTTCTTCGTTGTTTTGAAGAGCAAGTTCGAATTTATCGATTAATTTGTTTTCGTATTGAATTTGAACGGCGTCTTTAAAATATGTGAGAGCGAGAATCTCTTCTTTAGTCGTAGGAGTAGCTTTCGCTGCTTCTTCACTAGTGATAAAGCCTAAAGTTTTAAGGTCTCTTATAAGTTTGTTAACTTCAGATCTATCGCCTACCAAAGAGAACTTATTGTAATACGCTTTGTATACGGAGAGAGCCAAATCGTATTTTGTTGCGAAAGTTGAAAGGTCAAGACCAAGTTCCTGATCTTCGTTAACTTGTTTGAACGATTTATAGAAATCAGAATCCTTGTCTACAACTTTACCTTCTTCGTCGTTCTTCATTTCGTATTCGTTATACGCACTTTCAGTAGGAGCGGCTAAAGTTGCTCTAACAGTTCCTTGGAAAGTTTCGTAAGAACCGTGGTCGTGATCGTGCTCGTCTTCTTCATCACTATAACCGTCAACCAACGCTCTTACCGAACTTAAAACGTTGTAGTAAATTTCATAGTATTCAAATTCCGTAAAGAACTTATCTATGCTATCGGTTTTAGTTATCGTGGTGAACTTGTCGCCTAAGTAGTTATTGCCCGATAAAACGAAATCGTAAGAAGATTTGTCCGCATCTGAAATAGCGTCTGCTTGAGCAAAGAAACCTTTATCGTTAAGACTCGTGCTACCCGTGAAAGCAAGTTTTGATTGTTGCTTTAAAATTCTATTGCGAATTATGTCTTCAAGCATCGCGTCGTACGCTTCTTCAACCGTCATACCCATGTATTGAACGTAGTATGCGCCTTGTTGATTGAAAGCTGAAACGAGTTCACGCTTATAAACGTCTTCTTTAAGCGCTGGGTCAAGTTCAACCGTTGCAATTACTTGCGACATATCTCTTTCTGCATTAGTGGTAATGAGCGCGCAACCGTTTAAAAGGAAGAGCGAAAGCACCACGGCAAGCGAGCAGGATAATATCTTTGCTAAAAACTTCTTCATAAAATTCTCCGTCTAAAAAAGGGCATAATGCCACTTATTGTTTACAATAATAGTGTTCTTATTATACAAAATATTTACTTTTAATGCAATAGTTTTTCGCTAACTTTCAAAAATATTTTGCACTATTTATTAGATTTTTTGGCTTTTTCATATCTTTTAATCGTCAAAAGTTAAAAATTCAACTACCGTTTTTATAACTTCTTCAGGTTTTTTGCCTTGCGAGTTGAATACTAAAACCGGTCTTTCATCAAAAGTTAAGGTTACTAATTCCTTGTAATCTTTGAGTTTTTTAGTAACTTTTCCGTCTCTTAACGATTCGAGATTTTTAAGCGTTAACCTGCAAAGATTTAAAGATATTGCAATCTTAATGCAGTCAACCGCCTTTGCCTTGATTTTAAGCGTTGCAATATCGATAAGCGTGGTAACCGCGCGTGGAATTTCGCCAAAATCTTCGGTTAAAGTGTTCGTAACCCTTACCCTATCGCCGTCAGACGATATCTCGGCAATGAGTTTATACGCGTCCATACGAGCGCTCTCGCTTTCAATATAGGTTTCGGGAATATAAGCGTCGGCTTTAATATCAAGTTCAATTTCAGCGTTTTTAGTAACTTCGCCAAGTTCTTCTTTTAAGAGTTTACTGTAAAGCTCGTAACCCACTCTATCTAAGTGGCCGTGTTGCTCTTTACCTAAAACGTTGCCCGCTCCCCTAATTTCTAAATCTCGCATAGCGATTTTATAACCGCTACCCATCTCGGTGTATTCCATGAGCGCAGATAATCTCTTGTAAGACGCGTCCGTTAAAATCTTACCTTCGGTATAGGTAAAGTACGCGTACGCCATTAAGTTACCGCGCCCAACTCTTCCCTTTAATTGATAAAGGGTTGAAAGACCTAATTTATCGCTACTTTCAACTATTAAAGTGTTGGCTCTTGGAATATCAATTCCGTTTTCAATAATCGTGGTTGCAATTAAAACGTCCGCCTCGCCGTTATAGAAACTTAAAATGCACCTTTCAAGCTCTCTCTCCGGCATTTGACCGTGCGCGACTATTATTCTTGCCTCGGGAACGATTTTTTGAACTTTATCTTTAAAAAGATAAATGTTTTCAACTCTATTAAAGAGTATAAAAGTTTGACCGTTTCTTGAAAGTTCCCTTTTGATAGCGTCTTTTATCAAACTATCGGTAAGTTCAGATACCACCGTTTGAACGGGAATTCTCTGCTTGGGCGGAGTGTTTATCGTGCTTATATCTCTAATGCCCGAGAGCGACATGTGAAGCGTTCTAGGTATCGGGGTTGCAGATAAAACGAGAGTGTCTACGTTATCTTTTAAGGTTTTGAGTTTTTCTTTATGCTCAACGCCGAAACGCTGTTCTTCATCTACTATAAGCAAGCCTAAATCTTTAAACTTTATATCTTTTGAAAAAAGCCTGTGCGTTCCTATTATGAAATCTACTTCGCCCTTTTCAATTCTCTCTAAAAGCTTTTTAGTTTTCAAAGGCGTTTGAAATCTATTGAGCACGCCTATTCTAACGCCGAAACCTTCAAAGCGTGAAACGGCTGTCATATAGTGTTGCTCCGAAAGTATAGTCGTAGGCGCTATCATGGCAACTTGCTTGCCGTCCATTATGGCTTTGAACGCCGCTCTGAAAGCAACTTCCGTCTTGCCAAAACCAACGTCGCCACACAAAAGCCTATCCATAACCTTACTGCTTTCCATATCGCTTTTAATTTCTTCTAAAGAAGAAATTTGGTCTTCCGTTTCTTCAAAGCCGAAGGAATTTTCAAACTCCAAAGTCAAGGCGTTATCTTCTGAAAAGGCAAAGCCCTTTGCCTGCTTTCTCTCGCTATACAACTTTTTAAGGTTGATAGTCATTTTAGCAATCGCTTGCTTTACTCTTTCTTTTATTCTCTCAAACTCGCCGTTGCCGATTTTGTTTAAAGTTGGGGTTTCGCTACCGCCTAAATACTTTGACAAACTGTCCATTTGATCGGTTGAAACGTAAAGCCTATCACCGCCTGCGTATTCAAGTTCAACGTAGTCTTTAGAGCCTTCAACGGTGTTTATTCTCTTAACGCCTTTAACTAAGCCTACGCCGAATCTTTCGTGAACGGCAAAACCGCCTACTTCCGGCGCGGTGAATAAATCTCCACGCTTTTTCTTAACCGTTTTTTGCTTGGATTTTTTAAAGAATAAATCGCCCGTTCCTAAAACTGCGAGTTTAGTTTCGTGGAAGATAAAACCGCTGTCTAGCGAAAGAGTTGTAACGACCGCTCCAACGGTGTTATCATCGACGTCTTCGGTAAATTTTACCGGAATTTTGTCTTCTAAAAGTTTATAGTAGATTTTTTCGGCGGACATATAGTCTCCGCAACACAAAACTACCGTGTAGCCTACGGCTACCCAACCTTTAACGTCTCTACAAAGATCGTCCGACTTTAAAAAATATCTCTCAACGGGAGTTGAACGGATATTGTAAGTTTTAATTGGATTAAAAAATGGAACGATAGAAGTTAAAGTTTGCACCGCTAAACTTCTAAACGGGGAAAGTTTTTGTAAAATATATTCGTCGCTAGCGAGTTGCTCGGAGATAAAATCAAAACCCTCGCCCGAACGAAGTATTCCCTCTACTCTTTCGATTTTTTCCTTGTTGTGATAAATTAAATTTTCATAAGTTATCTTACTTTCGTCAAAAATTATTACCGTGTCTTTTGAAAAATACTCGGTAAAATCGTGGGTTGAGTTTTTAATAAGCGGGAAAATATAAGAAAGCGAAGGATCGAACAAGTCCGTTTCAAGCTTATCAACGATTTTATTATATAGCGCGGACGCCTTTTCTTTAACTAATAAACTGCCGTACTTTTTAAGCGAAGTTTTAAGTTTTTCTTTAACTTGATCTGTTTCGCTAGCGTCGATTAAAACGTCTGTCGTTTGCAAAACGGAAACGGAATCTTTTTCAAACCCGTCTATTTTAATAGTTTCTAAATTATCCCCGAAAAAGTCAAGCCTTATAGGAAGGTTTGAGTTGATAGGGAAAATTCTCAAAGTGTCGCCACGCAAAGTGAAAACGCCTTGATTTTCACAAACTTCATCGCGAGTATATCCAAGTTTTACAAGGCTTTTTATAACTTCTTCTAAGTCGTAATCTTCCCCCTTATTAAAAGTTAAACTTTTAATTTCTTTTGGGAAAAGTTGCATTAAAGCTTCAAAGGTTGCAATAACGACTTTCGCTCCGTTTTTAATATCGTATAGAGCGGTTAGCCTTTTATACATATGCTCTTTATCAAAAGCAGACCTTAAAAGCAACGAATCGTCTTTTGCAGGCAAATAAACTACCTTCTCGCCCGTAATTTGAGAAATCTCGGATAAATATTTTTTGGCGGTTATTGAATCTCTAACTATAAATAGCACGGGGTTTTCAAAAGAACTTACTATAACGCTCTTTTCAGAAAACGCCACGCCGAAAACTGCGGTGGGGATACCACCGCAGACGTCTTTTGCTATTTGGTTGTTTTGCCATCCGAATTTTTCGGATTTTACGAGATTTTTAAGCATATTAACCGTTAAATTTATTCATAACGACGTCGATTTTTTCTCCGCTAACGAAACTTAACGCAGCGCTCGACGCCCTATCTATCGCGCTATTTATCACTTCTTTGTCTTCGGGTTTGATATTTGATAAAACGTAATCTATTATATCCCCTTTAAAACCAACCGGCTTGCATCCTATTCTAATTCTAGGAAAATCCTGAGAAGAGAGCATATTAACTACGCTCTTCATGCCGTTGTGCGTACCGGCAGAGCCTTTTTGACGAATTCTTACGCTTCCCTTTTCAATATCTAAATCGTCGTAGATAACGATTATATTTTGAGTGGGAATTTTATAAAAACTTGCAAAACTTTGAACGCTTTCCCCACTTAAATTCATATAGGTGTGCGGTTTTAAAAGCGCTACTTTTTGCCCCTTGACAGAAGTTACCGTATAAACGCCCTTGTGCCCCTTTTTATCGAAAGACACGCCTAACTTTTCAGCGAGCGCGTCAATCCCCATAAAACCAAGGTTGTGAACGTTATTTTTATACTTGGCGTCAGGATTGCCAAGACCAACTACTAAAAACATATTATAAATTATAATCTAATTTTATAATTTTTGCAAGTTAATCATTTACATTATTCAAAATAAGTGTTAAAATATCTCTATCTCTATTGTGGGAAGCAATAAAGTTTGGAGATAGTGTTTATTATTATGGATTTAAAATTATTATATGGTGAAAATTGTAACGTTAATGAAAAAGTTGAACGCATTGAACGATTGAAAAAGACGTTTATAGATAGCGAAGGGGAAAACCCAACTCACGTTTTTTCTTCGTCTGGCAGAGCGGAGATTTTAGGCAATCACACCGACCATAACCACGGGCTCGTGATGGTTGCGTCTATCTCGTGCGACGTTATAGCGGTAGTTTCAAAGAGAAACGATACTATTTGTAAAGTTTGCTCGGAAGGATACCCTGCGGTTGAAGTTGATATTTCCGATTTAACCGTTAAGGAAAACGAATACGGAAAGTCTGACGCGCTCGTTAGAGGGGTTGCGGACGGAATTAAAAAAAGAGGGCTTGAAATAGGCGGTTTTACCGCTTACACTTCAAGCAATATCTTCAAAGGAGCGGGCGTTTCTTCTTCCGCTGCGTTCGAAGTTTTAATTGCCGAGATTTTTAACACTTTATATCTTCACGGAAAACTTTCCGATATTGATAGAGCGGTTATTTCTCAATACGCTGAAAACGTTTATTTTGGAAAGCCTTGCGGTCTACTTGATCAAAGTGGAATTTCTATCGGCTCACTCGTTAAACTCGATTTTAACGAGCCTGAAAATCCAGCCGTTAAAAAACTGCAAGCGCCAAAGGGATATACTTTAGTTATAACTAACACGGGCGGAAACCACGCCGCTCTCACCGAACACTACGCGGCTATCAGAAAGGAAATGGAAGAAGTTGCAAGTTTCTTCGGCAAAAAGGTTTTAAGAGAAGTTCCAAGACGTGATTTTGAGAAAATGCTCCCCACTTTAAAACGTCGTTTTAGCGGAAGGGCGATACTTAGAGCGCTTCATTTTTATAATGAGAACGATAGGGTTATAAAGGCTCAAAACGCCTTGCTCTCTAACGACGTTCAAAGTTTTTTAGACGCCGTTAATAAGTCGGGAGAATCAAGCCTTACCCTACTTCAAAACTGCTACGTTCCAGGCGACGTTAAGCAACCCGTTGTTTTAGGAATAGAACTTAGCAAAAACTTTATTAAAGACGGCGCAGTCAGAGTTCACGGCGGTGGTTTTGCAGGCTCAATTCTCGCTATCGTAAACGACAAAGAAGTTAGAAGTTACGTTCAATTTATGAAAAAACTCTTTGGAGATAATAACGTTTTTGAAGCGTCAATCCGCCCGGTTGGAACAACGCTCGTTGAAGTTTTACGATAAAAATAGTTTTAAACTGACAATAATTTTAATATTTTTCCACCTTGCAAATGTTAAAACGTAAGCAAGGTGGTTTTTTATGGCAAAAATTAGATTTACTTATAAAACGGCGATTAAAATCGCCCTTTCAATTTTTTTGTTCGTTCTCTTAAACGGAGCGCATCCGTTATCTTTTTTATGCGTTCCAGCGTTTCTTGCCCTATTATATCTTGGGTTTAACGCAGTTCTATCGGCGTTTTGCTTGATAGTTGCATCGCTATTAAAGTTTTCTTTTTTAAACCTTATTTTATCGATAGTTACGGCGCTACTAATATGCCCTATCTTTGCCCTTTTAAGAAAGAAAAATAAAAAGGTTGGAGCGAAAATTCTTCCAATATCAATTCTTGCCGTTTTACCTTTTGTTTTAACGGCTAGCCACGAAAATTTGATTATCACTATAATTCAAGCGGTGTTATGCGTTATGCTAACTCCCCTTTTTATTTCAGCGTTAAGAGTGATTTTTATTAAAAACTTTAAGTATAAATGCGCAAACGAAGAACTTGTTTGCCTTGCCGTCTTTACCGTGGGGTTAGGAATAGGCTTTATCAATCTTTTAGGCTATAATTTATATCTCTCTACCGTTATTTTTATAATACTTTGCTCTGCATCTATATTTTCAAGCGGAACGAGCGTTTCAATCTCGGTCGTCCTTTCGTTTGCGCCGACTATTTTAAGTTTGAAATTTTCCTTCTTTGCAAGTTTTACTTGCATTGCGCTTGTTTGCACGCTATTTTCAAGCAAATCAAAGTTTTTATCTTCGCTATCGGTGATTGCTATAAACCTTTTATTTGCTTGGGGGCTTAAAATTTACGGGGCGTTTCACTATCTCGACGTTTTATATTCGGTTATCCCCGCTTGCGCCTTTTTATTCTTGCCGTCAAAACTCTTTTCAACGCTTAAAAAACAGCGTGAAAGTTTAGACGAGAAACTACTTTCTCGCTACGCTATAAATAGAACGAGAATTGCAATTTCAGGGAAACTTTACGAGCTTGCAGGCGCTTTTTCAGAGATGAAACGGGGCTTTGAAGAACTAAAACGACAAACGGTGGTTGGCGAGCAAGCGTATATTCGCATGGCGGACGAAGTGGTTATAAACGTATGCGAATCCTGCCCGTCTTTTGAACGGTGCAAAAATAAAAATATGCCCGAGCAAAGCGAACTTATAAAAATTATCTCGGTTGGCGTTGCCAAAGGTAGAGTTTCGCTCATTGACCTTACTAAAAAATTCGTTGAAAACTGCGGTTACGTAAACTCCATTATTTGCGAAGTTAACGAACTCATTGGAAGATACAAGCAAAAAATACGAGAAACCGACGAAGTTGCCAGCGGAAAGGAACTTATCACCATGCAAGCGAGCGGAACTGCCGGCGTTTTAAAAAACTTGGCGCTTGATTTTTCAAGAAACTTATCGTTCGACTGTGAACTTGAAAAGCAAATTGGTTTAAGTTTACATAAAAACGGCGTTATCTATAAAGAGATTATGGCGTTTGAAGGCGGAAACGGAATTGAAATATACTTAACTTTAAACTTAACCGAGTTTAACGCTAAAATTATTGAAAACGTCGTTTCTCAAGCGCTCGGAATAAAAATGAGCATAGTTTCAAAAACACCGCTATCTATCACGGTTTGCACGCTTACTTTACGCCCAGCGCCTATACTTGACGCGTCTTTTGGCTTGGCGTCTCAAAAAAAGCAAGGGTCGCTTCAAAGCGGGGATACCCACTCGCTTATAAAAATAGACGAAGGAACTTTTATGGTGTGTTTATCAGACGGCATGGGAAGTGGAAAAGAAGCCAACAAAACGTCGTCAACCGCCATATCTTTGATAGAATCGTTTTACAAAGCGGGAATTGATAGAAATTGCGTTTTAAGCGTTGTTAACAAAGTCTTATCAATGGGAACGGACGAGAGTTTTTCAGCGATGGACGTTCTCACGATAAATCTGTTCGATATGCGTTGCGATTTTATAAAGATAGGCTCGCCGAGTAGTTACTTAATATCGAGCGACAGTATTAGAATTATAGACGGCAATTCCCTACCCCTAGGAATACTTGACGACTTAAAGCCTTGCACGACGTCCTTCCCGATAAACGAAGGCGACCTTTTGCTTATTATAACCGACGGAATTTCAGACGCGTTCGGCTCGTCAACCGACCTTATAACTTTCTTAAAAGGATTAAAATCTTTAAACCCGCAAAAACTAGCGGACGACGTTTTAAACCACGCCTTATCCTTAGATAACGGCTCGCCAAAAGACGACATGACCGCCGTTTGCGTGAGAATTTTTAAAAAGGCGTCATAACCCACTTGATTTTTTTTAAAAGCGATATACAATTAACTTGCGTCTGGAAAAACAAATGGAGTGTGATGATGACCGAACTTATATTAAAATCTAAACACTTAATAAAAATTCGTTGCGCCGTGTGCGGTAACGGCAAAGTCGTTATCACAACCCGAAAGGATGGGAACTGTGAACACCGTACAGACGATAGCAACTTTTCTTGAACGATACGGCATTGAAGTTATAATTATCGGAGTTTTAATTTTCGTTGCGACTTATTTTATAAAGAAAATTATTCCCGAAAGTCTTAAAAATTTTGTAGGCCTTATTCCATTTATTTTAGGCATTTTGTTATGCGCGCTTTATTCCTTGATTTTTTTACGCGAATTCGTTTTTTATATTATTTTTAACAAGGGCGTACAATCAGGAGCGATAGCAACGCTTATCCACGCGTTTTCAAAGCAAGTGGTAACTCAAAGCGGAAACTTGAAAAAGTCCGTTTCGGAATTACTCACCGGCATTTTATCTTCTAAAACTATAACCGAAGTTTTAAAAACTATTAAAAAGCAAACGCAATCAAGTTTAAGCGAAGAAGAAAAAACCAAAGAGATTGAAAAGATTATCTTGGAAAATACAGAAGTTCCTGAAGACGTGAAGGAAGTTTTGATAAAACTTATTATGCAAACGTTATCTCAAGAAAAAAAGTAACTTTCTAAACGAAGGTGGGGCAAGGAGAAATCCTTGCCTTTTTTTGTGCTCAATAATAAAGCCTTTGTATATTTTTTTTATAAACGTGAGATATTAATTTTATGAAACTTTTAAACGAGTTAACTAAAAATATCGACGAGATTTCTAAAATTTTAACGAGCGACGATATAATATTTTTCAACTTCACCGTTTGCGACAAATCTGCGGTGGTAATTTACGCGGAAGACCTTTCAGATAAAGAAGCCATCGGAAAACAAGCCGTTTATCCACTTCAAAACCTGTCTAGTTTTAAAGATTTTAACGACTTTTTAACGGCTATAAACGTTCCCGAGAGCGAGGCTCTTGAAACGGTTTCCGATTGCGTTGATAAAATACTTTCAGGCGACGGCGTAGTTATAGTTGACGGAATAGACAAAGGCGTTTCCGTTGCAACTAAAAAACCTGCGTCAAGAGCCGTTTCCGAACCGCCTACGGCGTCAATACTCAAAGGCCCTAGAGAAGGTTTCGTTGAAAACGCTCAAGTAAATATGAGTTTAGTTCGCCAAAGGCTAAAAACGCCACTATTAAAATACGAAAAACTGTCGGTTGGAAAACTTTCTAAAACCACCGTTGGGCTTGCGTATATAGAAGGGGTTGCAAATAACAAAGTGGTAGATAATTTAAGAGAAAAAATCAATAAAATTTCCGTGGACGGAGTTATTGATAGTTCTTATATTATAAAGAGCATAACGGATAGAAAAACTTCTATGTTTAAGCAAGTTGGAAGCACCGAAAAACCCGATATCTTCTGCGCGAAACTTTTAGAAGGCAGGGTGGGAATTTTAGTTGACGGCTCTCCGATAGCGCTCACCGCTCCGTTTATTTTGCTTGAAGACTTTCAAAGTAGCGAAGACTATTATATCAACACTTATAGAGCCAATTTTTCAAGGTTACTTAGAGTAATTGCGGTGATAATAAGTATACTACTCCCTGCGTTTTTCGTTGCGTCGCAACTGTTTCACTTGCAGTTTATTCCGCTTGCGTTTTTACTGACGATAGTTGGGAGTATTAAGGGAATTCCCTTATCCCCTAGCGTTGAAATGTTTGTTACCCTTCTTATATTTGAAATACTAAACGAAGCAAGTATAAGGATGCCGAGATACGTGGGTATTGCAATGAGCGTCGTTGGAGCGCTAGTTCTTGGCGAAACGGCGGTGAACGCCGGTATGGTTTCAACGCCTACTATTATGATTATAGCGTTATCCGGCATTTGCTTTTACGCAGTTCCCGACCTTAACGAAACGCTCTCCGTTCTTCGCTTGATGTTTTTAACGATTGCGGGGTTTATGGGCGGTTACGGAATAGTTTTATTAGGTTGCGGAGTTATAACTTATCTTTGCGCCTATGATAGTTTCGGCGTTCCCTATATGTCGCCTTACGCGCCTTTATCTAAAAAGGACTTACAAGACGGGTTTATTATGAATTTTTACGCCGAACAAACGGAACGCCCAAGCTTTTTAAGAAGTAAAAATAAAAGGAGAAAGAATTTTGTTAACAGTTAAAAAAATTAGCGTTAGACAAGTTTGTTTTATAATAATCGCCCTTTTTTCAGTATCGAAATTTTACGTTTTGCCAGCAAGGGTTTCCGGCGTTTCGGGAGAGGCGGGATATTTATCCGTTTTACTCGATTTTTTGCTTGATTTTATACTGCTTTTAATTTGCGTTTTAGCCGTAAAATTAAAGGAAAAACCACTTTATCAAACGTCGACTGAAATATTTGGCGTAACGCTAACTAAAATCACTTATTCTTTATACGCGGTTTATTTTATTTTAAAGGCTTTTATCCCCCTTTTAGAACAAAAAAACACGATAAGCCTTACCTTTTACGAAAGCCAACCAACGCTCCTTATCTTTATGCCGTTTTTCGTTTTAGCGTTTTATATAACGTCAAAGGGCGTCAACGCCTTTTCAAGAAGCGTTGAAATTTTTATTTGGGTGTTTTTCGCAGCGCTCCTTATAATTTTCTCACTTTCTATATCCGCGGGAGAATACTCTTCTCTTCTTCCGATATCCCAACCCTTTTCAAAAATAGGAAAAGGGGCGTATAGCGTTCTTTTATGGTTTGGAGACCCCCTTTATATATTGTTCTTAGGCGATTTTTTATCGAGTAAAGAAGGTCTGTTAAAAAAGACGGTTATATCGTATATCATAAGCGTTGTTATCACAACTTTATTAATAGTCGTGTTTTATGCAATTTTCCAAGGAATAGCCGAAAGACAGTACTACGCGCCTATTAAAATGAGCAAGTACTCTATAACTCTATCAAACATCGGTCGTTTTGACTATTTAGGCTCGGTTATGCTATCTGCCGTTAGCGTTTATAGTATCTGCTTGCCACTACTTCTATCGTGTTTATGTTTAAACAAAGTGTTTAATTTTAAAATTAAACTTATATCGCCTGCAATCGTAACTATAATTGAAGCGGTTTTACTTTTCATCTATCAAAACGAGATTTTTACGCACATAAACTTCGTTCAAACGTACCTTCTTCCGTTTTTTATGGTTATGACTTACCTTTTACCAAGCGTAATGCTTTTATTTATAATTAAGGAGACAAAATGTTTAAAAGAGCGAAGTTTTATTTGATAATTTTTGGAATAATATTTATAAACTTTTTAACGCTTGACTTCTTACTTATCGACGTTGAGAAAACGGCGCTCATCGTAGCGCTAGGCGTTGATAAAACGGACGGCGGTTACGAAGTAACCGCGCAAATTGCAGTTCCCGAAGCTACTAATCAATCAACGAAAAGTAATGAAAGCGTTATTTATGCAAAAGGCTCTACCCTTTTTGACGCGGTTGAAGATATAGGAACGCGCACGGGTTGGTATCCAAAACTCAGTTTTTGTAATTTAATTATTCTAGGAAATTCCATTTTTGAAGAAAACGTTATGGGGGTTATAGACTTTTTCGTGAGGTCCTATAAAGTTGAAGACTCTGCAATTCTTTGCGCCAGCGAAAAATCGGCAAAAGAAGTTCTTCTTTCCATATCGCCACTTGACAATATTTCAAGTTTTGCTCTAAGTAAAATTTTCGTTAGAGATCACAGTAACGCAAGCCCGATACTCACAACTTCTATAAGAGACTTTTCAATACGTTACTACTCGCCGTGTAAACTTGGATACATGCCTATGGTTAAGTTGATAGACACCGAAGATAAGGGGAATAACCCTTCCCAAGCGTCGTCGCTAACGAGTAACAGCGGAGCGTCTGGTGAACAAGAAAAGAACACTCCCGTCGTTTACGACGCGGAAACCTGCATTTTGTTTTCAAACGGATATAAAATCGGGGAAATTAGCGGTGACGAGTGCTTGTTTTACTCAATGTTTGATAAGTCGGTTAGCGAATCTTACTTTAACTTAACCGTTGAAGATAACGACGGCAACTCTGGTATGGCGCTTATAGGATTAAAAAAATCAAAGGCTAAACTTAAACTTGAATTTGAAAATTCCACCCCGATATTAAAAGGCGATTTGAAACTTTGGCTTCAAATAATAGATACTGACTTTCCGCAAGAAATGAAGGAAATTGCAACTATCGGTAGACTTAACGACGGCATGCTAAATAAAGCGAAAGACTACGTTATCTTTACCCTTGAAAACCTATTTGAGAAAACTAAAAACTTAAACTGCGATTTATTTGAAACTCAAAATCTTCTATATCGCTATCACAACGAAAAATTTGATAGTTACACCAAAGATTTAATTAAAAATTTGAAATGTGATTTTACAGTATCTTGCCAAAATTATATTTAAGTTGTATAATAATTTTATGAGATACGATAAAATACTTTTTGACCTTGATAACACCTTAATAGACTTTGACGACGCTGAAAGAACTTCCCTTAAAATTTGCTTTGAAAAGTTTTCAATTCCCTATAAGGATAAGTACAATGAAATTTATCACGAGATAAACGATAAAATGTGGAAACTTTTAGAAAAAGGATTGATTGAAAGGAAAGTTTTAATAGTAAAAAGATTTGAAGAACTGTTTGAAGTTTTAGGCGTTAAAGGGATTTTACCCGAAGAATTTAATAGCGAATATTTATCCAATATTAAAAACGGCAAAAAACTTATGCCAAACGCCGTTCAAACGGTAAAAGCGGTATATGACCTCGGCGCTAAATGTTATTTAGTTACGAACGGCAATAAAATCGTTCAAAAAAATAGACTCGAAGGTCAACCGTTTATGGAATATATCTCAGGCGTTGCAATCTCTGAAGACGTTGGCTATAAAAAACCCGATAAAGAGTTCTTTATCGGAGCGGAAAAAACGTTTAACGTTAAGTTCGATAGTAAAACGCTAGTCGTTGGCGATAGTTTAACGAGCGATATATTAGGCGGAATAAACGCGGGGATTGACACTTGCTTTGTAAACGTTAAAAATCAAGCTAAAAACCCAGAGATTACGCCAACTTACGAGATTACTTCTCTACTTGATTTAATAGAAATTGTAAAATAAAAAAATGATGCGTTAATTCACGCATCATTTTTGTTTTTAAATAAGTCGCATAATTATTTATGTTTAACGTTTAAAATTTCATCCGCTGAACAATCTAAAACTGAACACAACTTTGAAAAGGTTGCAAGCGTAGGTTGAGCCCTACCCGAAAGATATTGCGAAACAGTCGCCCCAGAAACTCCTATAGCCTTTGCAATATCGCTCTTTTTCTTGCCCGACTGCTCAACTTCACGCTTAATATTTTCAGTTATAATTAGATCTAAGCTTTTATCCATATTATAAGTATATTAGATATTGCCTAATTTATGCTTGACATTTAGGCAATACCTAACTTATAATATGTTTATAATTCAAATTGATAAAAGTGATTATTGCATTTTTTACTATAATCATAATTACGTTTTAGAAAACAATGCTAAAAGTGGAACAAAAATTTCGTATGAATACGCCGTAAAAAGAAATAAGCACATTATTAACTTATATAATCAAAATGATGCTAACGATTGTTAGCATCATTTTTGTTTTTTAAATATTAAAGCATTTTTGTAAAGTTTTATATTCTCCGATAACGAGCATTGTAAAATCTTCAGTTAAAATAGTATCCGGGGTAAATTTTAAATCTAACTTTCCGTCTTTTTTAACGGCGATAATATTAATATTGTATTTTTTACGAATATCAATTTCTATAATACTCTTTCCTATCCAATTTTTAGGAACGGAAACTTCAAATATAGAACATGAAGAGTCAAGTTCAATATAATCAAGTATATGATCCGCGCTATACTTTATAGCCATCCAAGACGCAAGTTGTTTTTCAGGATATACAATCTCGTCCGCTCCATTTTTTAGTAAAAATTTTGCTTGAATATCACTTTCCGCTCTTGAAACGACTTTTTTAGCGCCTAAATCTTTTAATAAACTGGTAGTTTCAAGCGAACTTTGAAAATCTTCGCCGATGGTTACGATGCAAACGTCGTACTCGTTAACTCCAAGTGAAGATAAAAACGCTTCGTTAGTACTATCACCTATTTGAGCGTTAGTAACAATCTCCATTACGCTGTTAATACGCTCTTCGTCGTGATCTATCGCCATTACGTCGTGCCCAAGATCGCTAAGTTTCGTTGCTATAAGTTTTCCAAACTTTCCAACTCCAACGAGAAGTATTGATTTAGTTTTCATAAACGCCTCCTTTATTAACCAACGGTTATTTTATCAACGGGAAGTTTAGAAACTTGACTCTTTTTCCCGCCGAGAGTTGCGTAGATAAGCGTTAGTCCACCAACTCTACCGAAATACATTAAAACCATAAGTATTATCTTAGACGCTACGCTTAAATACGGCGTAATGCCTAACGTAAGCCCAACCGTTCCGATTGCCGACGCGGTTTCAAACAAGCAACTTTCCAAAGGCAAGCCCTCAATCGCCGAAATTATCATTGCGCTTAATAAAAATAGCGTTAGATATAAAGTGAAAATTGCATACGCGTTTTCAACCGTTTGATCATCTACGCGACGCTTTAAAAGTTCCGCATCTTCTTTCTTTTTAAAAACTGCTATCATAGACGCAAAAACTACCGCAAACGTCGTAGTTTTCATACCGCCGGCAGTAGATCCCGGCGAACCGCCTATCAGCATTAATATTATAAAAATTACCAAGCCTATTTGACTGAGTGAAGTTAAATTTGCCGTATTAAAACCCGCCGTTCTAGGCGTTACTGCTTGAAATAAAGATACTAAAACTCTCTCTCCAAAAGGAAGTGAAGCATATTCAAAAAAGAATAAATATATAGCGGGAACGAGTATCAATCCAAGCGAAACTATCAAAACGAGTTTGCTTTGAGTTTTATACTTTGAAAATCTAAACTTATGCTTTAAAACGTCGTCCCACACTAAAAAGCCTATACCGCCAACTATAATCAATAGCATTATGGTTATTGAAATTACGGGATTTCCAGAATACGCAGTAAGTGAAGAAAACTCTCCGCTATTTGCGCCCATTATATCAAAACCCGCATTGCAAAACGCTGATATCGAGTGGAAAAACGCAAGCCATATTCCCTTAGCGCCAAAGTCTATTATAAACGACGGCATCATAATAACAGCGCCTATAAGCTCTATTATAAAAATCGCTTTTACTATAAACCCCGTGAGTTTAACTATACCGCCAACGCTAGGAGCGGACAACGATTCCTGCGCCGTTCCCCTTGCAAAAAGACCTATTTTTTTGCCCGAAACGATAGCGAGCGCAACTGCAACCGTTACAACGCCCATACCGCCTATTTGAATTAATAATAGTATAACTATTTGCCCAAATATCGACCAATGAGTAGCCGTATCGAAAACAACCAGCCCCGTTACGCATACCGCCGAAGTTGAAGTGAAAAGAGAATCAAGAAATGAAGTCCACTCAAAAGCTTTACTCGATATCGGAAGCATAAGCAATATAGCGCCTATGAATATTACGGATAAAAAACCAAGTAATATTATTTGAAAAGAAGATAATTTTCGTTTTATCAATTTATTCACCAATTATTATTACAATTATAACCTATAATAAACACATTGTCAAAAAAAGATTATTTTTTGTTTTCTAAACTTCTTTTATAGTAGAATAAATACTGTTGAAAATAGCCTGAAAATTCGCCAAATTCGGAGATAAACCACTCGGTTATTTTCTTTCTGTCTTTTAATTTGCCGTTAAAATTTTCTCTATAAATTTTATCCGTCCAAGTGTCTACTGGGAAAGATTTGGTTTTATAAAAACCAAAGAGCATTACGCAGTTTGCAACTTTATCGCCTATCCCCTTAATTTTTACAAGGGAATTATATAGGTCGGTTTCAGATAAGGTTTTAAGGTTTTCAATTGAAAAACCGCTATCTAAAAGGCTTACCAAATCTTTAAAATACTCCGCTCTATAACCAAGCCCTAATTCTTTTAAATCTAAAACGGTTAAGGTTTTGAGTTGCTCTATGGTTGGAAAGGCGTAATATTCGCCAAACGGCGAAGATTTTTTTGATCCTACTTTTTCGCAAATTTTTTCGATAGAATTCGTTATTCTCTTTATATTATTGTTTTGAGAGATTAAAAAGGAAAAGAGCATTTCAAACGAGTCTTGACGCAAAATTCTAACGCCCTTACCTAAATTTGATGCTAAAGTTAGAGTTTCGTTACCGTAACTTACTGCTTTTTTATAGATATTTTCATAATCGGTTAAAAAGTCGAAAAAATTGGAAAAATAATCGGGATATTCCGTTTCGATAACGGTTAGATCGTTTTCTTGATAGATATAGCAAACTTTATCTTTTGAAAAAACGAGATAGCCGTTATTAAAATTTTTAAACCTGAAAATTTGACCGCATTTAAGCGTGTCACTCGGATTAAAATATTCAGTTTTAAACGCAATTTTTTCCATAAATTAAGATAATAAAAGTGCAAGTAACTTGCACTTTTTAATTTTATTAAAGTTTATAAAAACCCGTTACGAGTTAGGCAAAGCCTATCCAATGCTATTTTTTAAGACGTTAGAAGCGAGTATTTCAAGGCTCGACAAGTGGGGACGGATACAATAGACCTTTTTGGTCATTGTAGTCGTACGCACTTG
>JAZSBA010000016.1:0-8056 GCA_045602125.1 Christensenellaceae bacterium
GACCGCTTGGCCTCCGACTTGACGCTTTCTCTGTTTCGCTTGCAAACGGGCTTTGCGAGCCTAATATCAAGAAGAAGAAAATAACTTTAATAGCGGGCGTTTTCGCAATATTTCAATTTTTAATGCCACTTATCGGGTGGGTTTGCGTTCACACCGTATTAAACTATTTTAAAGTTTTTGAAAAGGCGATACCTTTTATAGCGCTCGGCTTATTACTTTTTATAGGAATTAAAATGATAATAGACGGCGTTAAACCTAAACAAGAAGAAAAATGCGGAATAGGTTTTTCCGCCCTTTTAATTCAAGGCGTAGCAACGTCAATCGACGCTCTATCCGTTGGTTTTACGATAGCGACTTACACTTTTTTTCACGCAGTTATATCCTGTTTAGTGATAGGCGTGGTTACTTTTATAGTATGTTTTGCAGGCGTTATAATAGGCAAAAAATTTGGAACTAAAATTTCAGGAAAAGCAAATATTTTCGGCGGAATAATCTTAATTATTATCGGTCTTGAAATATTTTTAACGGGTGTTTTATGAAATACTTATATTGGGTTTTTGCAATCTTTATAATAGTTGCGTTAATAGATAGAATATTCGGCGGAAAATTAGGGCTTTCTAAAGAACTTGAAAAGGGCGTTATGCTCTTTGGAACGCTCTTTTTATCAATGGTCGGCATGATTATAATCTCGCCTTTTATCGCTTGGTGTTTAGAGCCAATCGTAGGCGGTTTAGATGGTATGCTTGATCCGTCGTTTTTATCTGCAATACTTCTTGCTAACGATATGGGTGGCGCTCAAGTTTCATCGGCTATTGCAAACGATAGTAACGTAGGATATTTTAACGGTTTGGTCGTTGGCTCGATGATGGGCGCTACTATTTCTTGCGTCGTTCCGTTTGCGGTGAGCATCGTTCCAAAAGATAAGCAAAGCGATATGGCGATAGGCTTTATGTCTGGAATAATGACTATTCCTATCGGCGCGTTTATCGGTGGATTAATCGTAAATATTCCCATTTTATCGCTCATTGTAAACCTTTTACCGCTTACCGTAGTTGCAATAATTATTGCAGTTGGGCTATGGTTTAAGCCTAAACTTTGCGTTAAGATTTTCTTAATTATCGGCATCGTTTTAAAAGTTATCGTAACTATCGGTTTAGGTATTGGTATTTTTGATTTCTTAACGGGAATTAATATTCCGTATACCACTCCGCTTGAGGAGGCAACAAGCCTAATTTTAAGCGTAGTTTGTTTCTTGGCGGGCGCGTTCCCGATACTTTTAATTTTATCTAAAATTCTCACCAAACCACTTAAAAAAATTGAAGATAAAACGGGTATGAACGGGACTTCTGTCGCAGGGTTTTTATCAACGGTTGCATCGCCTTTCCCCACCTTTTCAACTATGGATAAAATGGATAGAAAGGGCGTAATATTAAACACGGCGTTTGCAGTTTCCGCTACTTGTGTTTTTGCAGACCACTTAGCCTTTACTTTAGCGTTCAATCCAGCGTATTTAGGCTCAATGATTGTTGCTAAACTTTCAGGCGGTGTTCTTGCAATCGTTACGGGAATAATAATTTACAAAAGATTACTTAAACAAAATAGGGTGTAAAAGCCCTATTTTTTTATTTTAAGCAAGGTTTTTGTGTTGACAATAAAATTTGATAGTAGTAAAATATACTATAATAATAGTAAATAAAAGGGGAATTTTACCCTTAAACCAAAATTAAAGGAGAAATTTATGGCAACAGTTGTAATTATGCCCCGTCAGGGACAAAGTGTTGAAAGTTGCGTTATCACTTCTTTCCAAAAGAAAGTTGGCGATACCGTAGAAAAAGGCGAGATTTTATTCTCGTATGAAACTGACAAGTCGTCTTTTGACGAACCTGCTCCGGTTTCGGGCAAGATTTTAGCAGTTTTCCGTGAAGAAGGGGATGACGTTCCTTGTCTTGAAAACGTTTTAGTTATCGGTAACGACGGCGAAGATTTTTCAGAGTTTATTCCCAAGGCAGAAGGGGATAGCGCTCCCGCTCCCGTTCAAGAAGAAAAAGTGGAAGTTAAAGTAGAGCAAGTTGAAGCTCCGGTTGCAACTAACGTTGACGCTACTTCTATTTCTCCAAGAGCAAGAATGCTCGCTGATAAAACCGGCGCTGATTTATTAAAGGCAGTTCCAACCGGTCCTAACGGCAGAATTATTGAAAGAGACGTTCAAAAACTCGTTGATATGGGCTTAACCGTTTCTTCTGCTGCAAAGGGTGAATACACTCAAGCGGTTGAAGGCTCTGGCATTAACGGTAAAGTCGTTCTTTCAGACCTTAGTAAAACTCCCGAAGCTCAAGCAGTTGCTAATGCAGTTGCTCCTGAATATGAAGACGTTAAACTTCCCAACGTTAGAAAAGTTATTGCTAAATCAATGCACGCATCACTCTCTACGATGGCTCAACTTACTCTTAACGCTTCTTTTGACGCAACTAAGCTTATGGCAATGCGCGCGTCCTTAAAAGCTGGCGCTGAAACGCTCGGTCTTAACAACATAACTCTCAACGATATGGTTTTATACGCCGTATCTAGAGTGTTAAAGAACCACAAGGATTTAAACGCTCACTATCTTGACGATAAGATGAGATATTTCTCTGGCGTTCACCTTGGTGTTGCAGTTGATACCGATAGAGGCTTACTCGTTCCAACGGTATTTAATGCAGATAAACTTTCTCTTAATGAAATGTCTATTGCAGCAAAAGCCGTTATTAAAGACGCTCAAAGCGGTAAGATCAACCCCGATTTATTAAAGGGTGCGTCTTTCACCGTTACTAACCTTGGATCACTCGGTGTTGAATCGTTCACTCCGGTTATCAACCCGCCTCAAACTGGTATCTTAGGCGTTTGCACTATCACTAGAAGAGTTAAACAAGTTAACGGCGTTGACGTGTTCTATCCTGCAATGGGCTTATCTTTAACGTTCGATCACAGAGCGCTTGACGGCGCGCCTGCTGCAAGATTCTTAAAAGACGTTTGCTTCGCTCTTGAAAACTTTGATTTATTACTCACTAAATAAGGAGTTTAGATATGTACGATTTAATTATTTTAGGTGGTGGTCCGGCAGGTTATAACGCCGCAGATCACGCAGGCCATGCAGCTCTTAAAACACTCGTAATTGAAGAAAGAGCGCTCGGTGGCGTTTGCTTAAACGAAGGTTGTATTCCCACTAAAACTCTTTTATACTCTGCAAAAATTTACGATTACGCTAAACACTCTCAAGATTACGGCGTTAAGTTTGAAAACGCAACTATCGATCACTCTTTCGTAATCGATAGAAAAGCAAAAGTTATCAAACAACTCGTATCGGGCGTTGGCGCTAAGCTTAAAAAAGCAGGCGTTGAAGTAGTTAAAGCGCAAGCCGTTATCAAAGAAAGAAACGCTGACGGTTTCGTTGTAACCGCAGGGGATAAGGAATACGTTGGTAAGCAACTCCTTATCTGTACCGGTTCAAATCCTGCGCTTCCTCCGATTGACGGTCTTGCTGATTCTTTAAAGTCAGGTTACGCGCTCACTAACCGCGAAGTTTTAGAACTTAAAGAAATCCCTAAGCAAATAGTTATCGTAGGCGGTGGCGTTATCGGTCTTGAAATGGCGTCTTACTTTAATAGCGTTGGCTCTAAAGTTTACGTCGTTGAAATGCTTAATAAAATCGCAGGTCCTATCGACAATGAAATTTCTGCTATGCTTCAAAAAGAATACGCTCAAAAAGGCGTTGAATTTATTCTTGGAGCAAAGGTAACTTCAATTAAGAATAACGCAGTTACTTATGAAAAAGACGGTAAGCTTACTGAAATCAAGAGTGATTACGCTCTCGTTTCAATCGGCAGAAGAGCAAGAACTCAAGGTCTTGGCTTAGAAAATATCGGCGTTATGCTTGAAAGAGGCGCTATCGTTACTAACGAATTCGGCAAAACCAACGTTCCAGGCGTATGGGCGGCGGGTGACGTTAACGGAAAGTCAATGCTCGCTCACACCGCTTATCGTGAAGGCGAAGTTTGCATTAACAACATTTTAGGTAAGAAAGATAGAATTAACTATAATTCAATTCCGTCGGTTATCTACACTAATCCCGAAGTTGCTTGTGTAGGCGAAACTGAAGAAACTGCTAAGCAAAAGGGCTTAGACGTTAAGATTCAAACGGTTACCTTAAAATACAGCGGTCGTTACGTTGCTGAAAACGAACACGGAAACGGCGTAGTTAAAATTATCACCGATAAAAAACACAACAATATCGTTGGCGTAACCATTATCGGAACTTACGCTTCTGAAATGATTTACGGCGCTGCTATGATGGTAGAAACCGAAATGAGAGTAGCCGACGTTCAAAAACTCGTGTTCCCGCATCCGACGGTGTGTGAGGTTATTCGCGAAGCCATGTTTTTATAAGCCGTGAAAAACGGCGTTATGCTTTGTTCTTTGCATTTTTGCGAAATTCCTGCGACCGATTTAGGTCGCTCCCTTCCGCAAAAATACAAACGCCTTGCCTAACTTGTTTTTGACGTCTTATATAGGTTTCATAAACTTAGAGTTTATTGAGCCTTGATATACTTGCAACTAACGTCTTAAAAGTCGTTTAACAAATTTAAAAAAATAAGGATTTCAATCCGTTTCAATATTTAAAAGGAGATAATTATGCCAAAGAGTCAATACGTTGATCCTGCCAAAGCCTTTGATGCAGGTTACATTAAGTTTGATGACATCCCAGTATGTCAATACAAAAAAACTTTAAAAGAAGAATTGAAGATTTATTCTAAAGAAGACATGTTGCGTATCTATCGCGATATGGCTATCATTAGAGAATTCGAAACCATGCTTAACGAAGTTAAGGTTAAGAGCGAATATAACGGCGTTCAATACAATAACCCCGGTCCTGCTCACTTATCTATCGGTCAAGAAGCATCTGCAGTTGGTGAAGCTTACTGCTTAGATATTAACGACTTATCTTTTGGTTCTCACCGTTCTCACGGCGAAATCTTAGCAAAAGGTTTATCTTCTATTGAAAAACTCGACGATAAGGAACTTTACGATATTATGAAGGAATTCCTTGACGGTTCAGTTTTATCAGTAGTTGAAAAATATATGAACACAAACGGCAATATTAAAGAACTTGCTATTAACTTCCTTCTCTACGGCGCACTCGCTGAAATTTTCGCAAGAAAAACAGGCTTTAACCGTGGTCTTGGCGGTTCAATGCACGCTTTCTTTATTCCGTTCGGCTTAATGCCTAATAACGCTATCGTAGGCGCGTCTGGTCCGATTGCTCTCGGCGCTGCTTTATATAAGCGTTCTAACCACAAAAAAGGTATTATCGTTTCTAACTTTGGTGACGGTGCTACCGGTCGTGGTCCGGTTTTAGAATCTATGAACTTTGCGTCTATGGACCAAATTACTAAACTTTGGGGTATGGACGGAAAGTATGAAGACGGTGGTCTTCCTATTCTTTTCAACGTATTTAACAACCATTACGGTATGGGTGGTCAAACTCGTGGCGAAACTATGGGTTATGATATGGTTGCTCGTTTAGGCGCAGGCTTTAATCCTAGCCAAATGCACGCTGAACGCGTTAACGGTTACGATCCTCTTGCGGTTATCGACGCCGTTTCTAGAAAGAAGAAACTCCTTCTTGAAGGTAAAGGCCCAGCGCTTTTAGACGTTGTTACTTACCGTGTTTCCGGTCACTCTCCGTCAGACTCTTCAACTTATCGTACCGCAGAAGAAATCGAAGCATGGAAAAATGCAGATCCTATTCTTGCTTACAAGACCAAACTCATTATGGGTGGGGTTGCAACTGAAGCAGAATTTGACGCTATCAAGGAAGACATCGTTAAGCGCATGACTGAAATCATGAAACTCGCTATCAACGATGAAATTTCTCCACGTATGGATCTTAACAAAGAACCAGACGCTATTTCTTCTATTATGTTCTCTAACCAAAAAGTTAAGAGCATGGATCCAACTCGCGAACCGGATATGTTAATGCCTAAGGAAGAATGTCCGCGTGTTAAAGAAATTAAGAATAAAGTTCGCAAATCTAAAGATGCAAACGGCAAGCCCGTTTCTAAGATGAAGATGTACAATATTTGCGACGGTTTATTTGAACCTATCATCGACAAGTTCTATGAAGACCCAACTTTAATTGCTTACGGTGAAGATAACCGTGACTGGGGTGGTGCGTTCGGTGTTTACAAGAAGATGACCGAAGCCGTTCCTTATCACAGATTCTTCAACTCTCCTATCTCTGAATCTGCTATCGTAGGTTCTGCAGTAGGTTACGCTATGTGCGGTGGTAGAGCAATCGTTGAACTTATGTACGCCGACTTTATCGGTTGCGCAGGCGACGAAATCTTCAACCAAATGGCTAAATGGCAAGCGATGAGCGCAGGCATACTTAAAATGCCTATTATTCTCCGTGTTTCAGTTGGTTCTAAATACGGCGCTCAACACTCTCAAGATTGGACTGCTCTTTGCGCTCACATCCCCGGCTTAAAGGTAGTGTTCCCGTCAACTCCGTCTGACGCTAAGGGTTTAATGACTTCTGCCTTAGAGGGAACTGACCCCGTTGTATTCTTCGAATCTCAAAGAATTTACGGTATCGGCGAAGACTTCTTAGAAGACGGTGTTCCCGAAGGTCATTATGAAATTCCGTTCGGCGAACCTGACGTTAAGAGAAAGGGTAGCGACGTTACTATCGTTACTATCGGCGCAGTACTTTACAGAGCGCTTGAAGCGGCTAAGATTTTACAAGAAAAATACGGCATTTCCGCCGAAGTTATCGACACTCGTTCTATCGTTCCGTTCAACTATGAAAAAGTTATCGAATCAGTTAAGAAGACTGGTAAGGTATTATTCGTAGGCGACGCGTGCGAAAGAGGCTCTGTAATGAGAGATATGGCGTCTAACATTACTGAAATGTGCTTTGATTACTTAGACGGTCCTGCAGTAGTAGTTGGTTCAAGAAACTGGATTACTCCTGCGTTCGAACTTGAAAAGAGTTTCTTCCCACAACCAGATTGGATTATCGATGCTCTTCACGAAAAGATTATGCCACTTCCAGGTCACGTTCCTACAACTAACTTTACTGACATTGAAAAAATTGACCGTTCAAAGAAAGGCTTATAAGAATTAAACTTAAACGGGAGCGATTTCGCTCCCGTTTTATGTAGTCTTTGTCACACTATAATTGATTAGAGAGCGCTTGAAACACGGTGTAATACGGCGTTAAAGCCGCTCGACAAGACAAAATAGTATTGCCTTCGGGCTTTACCTTGTCTTACTTGTGTTTGAAACGCTCTCTTAAAATCAACCATAAGTTGTGACAAATCCTTTATTTAAAACTATGAAATTTTGTATTTTGCAAACAATCGACCCCTATTATAATTTAGCGGTTGAAGAATATTTATTCAATACGGCCGAAGAGGACGTGTTTTTGTTATGGCAAAATTACAATACCGTAGTAATAGGCAAAAATCAAAACGCTTATGCTGAAATTGATTTTAATTTATTAAAATCAAAGGGCGTTAATTTAGCAAGGCGAATAACTGGTGGCGGAGCGGTTTATCACGACCTTGGAAACGTTAATTATTCCTTTATTTCTCCAAACGCTAAAACGAGCGGAATTGACTTTTCTTACTACGCCACGCCTATTATAAACGCTCTTAATAATTTGGGGCTAGAAGTTAATTTGTCTGGCAGAAATGATTTAGTAACTAACGGCGGTAAAAAGATTTCAGGCAACGCTCAACATAGGGTGGGAAATAGAGTATTGCACCACGGAACTTTGCTATTTTCAAGCGATCTTGAATTTTTATCAAAAGTCTTAACCGTCGATAGTGAAAAACTCAAAACTAAAGCTTTAAAATCAACCCGTTCACGCGTTGAAAATATAAGTAACTTAATAGAGAATAAAATTACAACGAGTGAGTTTATATCCAATTTAAAAGCTTTTATTTTAAAAACTTATAACACTGATATTTTAGAAATTGAAAATAATTTAGAGATTGATAAACTATATAATAGAAAT
>JAZSBA010000017.1:0-2325 GCA_045602125.1 Christensenellaceae bacterium
GTTTCAACAACAGGTTGTTCAACAGGTTTAGGTTGTTCAACTTCAATAACAGGTTGTTGCGGAGGCATAATAGGTTGAACGGAAGGTTGAACGTCTTCAAAAGAAACGTTATCGGTAACAAACTTCTTTTGAGTTATAAGCCTATCGTGACTGCCTGTAAACCCAGTTGCAATAATAGTAATAACAACTTCATCTTTAAGTTCAGGAACAGTATTTGCACCAAAGATAAGGTTTGCCGAATAGTCGATTACGCCGTGGATTAAGTTTGCAGCTTCGCTAACGTCACCAATAGATAAATCGCCTTCCCCACCCGTGATGTTAAGAATAATACCGCGAGCGCCTTCTATCGTAGTTTCAAGCATAGGAGAAGATACCGCTTGTCTTACGGCTTCAACGATTCTATTTTCACCCCTTGCTCTACCAATACCCATATGCGCTAAGCCTTGACCTTTAATGATAGTTCTAACGTCGGCAAAGTCAAGATTGATAAGCGCCGGAACGGTTATAAGATCTGAAATACCGCAAATTGCGTGTTTAAGATTATCGTCCGCACGTCTTAAAGCTTCTTCCATAGGAGTATTCTTTGGAAGTGAATCAAGAAGTTTATCGTTTGGAATAACGATTAACGTATCAACAAATTTTGCAAGATTTGCTATACCCTTTTTGGCGTTTTCTTCACGCTTCTTGCCTTCAAAAGCAAAAGGTTTAGTAACTACTGCTACCGTAACGCAACCCTTCTCTTTTGCTATTTTTGCAATAACCGGAGCAGCGCCGGTACCAGTACCACCACCCATACCTGCGGTAATAAAGAGTAAGTTTACGCCTTCAACTAATTTTTCAAGTTCTTCTCTACTTTCTTCAGCTGCTTTTTCGCCAACTTCAGGATAAGAGCCAGCGCCTAAACCTTCGGTAAGTTCTTTACCTATTTGAATACGGTTTTGAGGGTCTGCTTTTGAATGCATAAGAGCTTGAACGTCAGTATTAACGGAAACGAATTCCGCGCTTTGAATACCAGCGTCTATCATACGGTTAACGGCGTTATTACCACCACCGCCAACACCAATTACTTTAATTTTACATACGTGATTGATCATTGCTTCGTCAAACATAGTATCTCCTTTACTTCGTCGTTATAAAAAACAACTTATTTTTAGTTAAATCAAGCGCCGTGTCTATAAGAGCTAAGCGCGAAGTGAAATTAGGTTTATTATAATGCGGAACTTTAGGCGCTACGACGTTTGGGAATACCCCAAGTCTACTCGCCATATATTCAACCGCTCCTTTTACAGTTGCAATCCCTTCCCCCGTGAAAGCAATATCTATATCGCTAGGAACTTTGAGAGTGCACGAAGAAACTGCTTTATCGCAATTTTCAGCAATATTATCAAGGACCGATTTAGCAATTTTGTTACTTTCAATTCTTGAAAAACTAAACTCGCCAAATTCTTGATGTGAAACCAGATAATTAGCACTAGGATTATCGTTAAGCCCTAAATTTAACTTATCTTTTAAAATTTCGGCAACTTCAAATTCACAACTAAGCCCGTCTGAAAGATACGCGGAAATCATACCACCGCCGAGCGGGAAAGATTTACTGTGTAAAAGCCCGTCCCCACATACTATTGATAAAGATGAAGTTGAATAACCAACGTTTATTAAAAGCTTGCAAGCATCTCGCTCTGAAAGAGTAAATAAATACCTTGCATCCGCATAATCTTGCAAAATAAACTTAACGTCAGTTACTCCCGACTTATTTAAAATTGAAGTTATTATTTCAACAAAGTGATTTATTGCAAGCCCGTAAGAAATTCTAGCAGATAGGGATATCGCCTTTTTACCGATAGGCTCGTGAGTTTTGTAATTATCAAGAACAAAGTATACCGCCGAGCGATTGACGAGTTTATATTCCGCTTCATCATCTTGATACGCCGTATCGTAAAGATACCAAACGTCTGCCTGAGTTATCTTTTTAGGTTTGCCAAAAGTGATTTTATAATTTTTAGAAATAACTTTTGAAAACTCACCCGGAACACCAACGTAAACCGTTGAAATTTTAGAAACGTCACTATTGTTTATAAGGTCTGTAAAAAGTTTAGAGATGTTCTTTTCAAGTTCTTTAATATCGTAAAACTCACCGTCAAAATACGAATAGTATTTAACCGTTTCAGTTGCACGAAAAAAGAACGCTCCGTTAACGCTTCTTTCAGCGACGGTAAGCGTAACGTCAGCCGAGCCGATATTAAGTGTTGCTACGCAATCTTTAAACATAATTACCCTACGTATATATTATTAATATAATATATTTTAATATAAATAAACCGCCTT
>JAZSBA010000018.1:0-2517 GCA_045602125.1 Christensenellaceae bacterium
AATTTCTATTTGAGTTTTTTCTTTTATACCTAAAAGTATTCTTGAAAGTTCTCTTTCCATAAACTACCCTTTTTGTGCAAATTGCATAAATTTTATATTTATTATATACGATAATTTAGTATATTTCAAGCAAAATAAACAAAAAGATTAGTTAGATTAACTCAAAAGTTTAATTGAAAGATATTTTAAGGCGTTAGTTGCGAGCATATCGAGGCTCGCGAGAGAGATAGGCGGAGATAGACCTTGCTCGGTCATTGCAATCGCAAAGGCTTGACAGTTAACGCAGTATTGCGACGCTTATAACGCAATAAAAAAGCGTGTGCATTGAGCACACGCCTTTTTTATACATTAAAATATAGAGATTAGTTTTCAGAAGAAGCGTCTTCTTCAACTGATTCTTTTTCAGCTTGAGCGTCAAGCTTTGCTTGTTTAGCGGCAAGCTTTGCTGCTTTTGCAGCTTCTTTAGTAGCGAGTTTAGCAGCTTTTGCTTCTTCTTGAGCAATTCTATCTGCTTCACGCTTAGCTTGTCTTTCAAGTTCAACAACAGGAACATATGCTTTAGTGCCTTCGCCTTCTAAGATAGAAAGTTCAGTTTCTTTATCAAACATATGAACATGGTTCATATCGATTGAAAGATCGATAACGGTGTGAGCTTGAGTTTTTGAACGAGCGTCAATCTTAGCAATTAATTGAGTGTTGCTATCAACTAAGCTCTTGATTGTACCGTCTTCAGCAACGTCGTCAGAAGTGTCGAATACGCAGTAAAGTAAGCTTTCTGCACCGAGTTTTTCAAGAACGTCAACTTTAACTTTGATAATTGAATTCTTGTGTTCAGCAATGAACGCGTCTTCATCGTGGAAGTCTTCAGGACGAACACCGAATACAATAGACCTACCAGTGTTAAGGTAATCGCCAAGGTTGATAATTCTAGCAACGGTTTCTTTGTTAACTAAAATCTTTTGACCTTCAAATTCAACGTAAACTTTATCTTTAGTTCCAGTAAGCGTAGCGTTGAAGAAGTTCATTTGCGGAGTGCCGATGAAACCTGCTACGAATACGTTTGCGGGATAGTCGTAAAGTTTTTGAGGAGCGTCAACTTGTTGAATAAAACCGTCCTTCATAACTACGATACGAGTACCCATCGTCATTGCTTCTACTTGGTCGTGAGTAACGTAAATGAAAGTGGTTGCAAGTCTGTGGTGAAGTTTAGTGATTTCAGTACGCATTTGAGCACGAAGCTTAGCGTCAAGGTTTGATAAAGGTTCGTCAAGAAGGAATACCTTAGGTTCACGAACGATTGCACGGCCGAGCGCTACACGTTGACGTTGACCGCCTGAAAGAGCCTTAGGCTTTCTTTGAAGATATGCTTCAAGACCTAAGATACGAGCTGCTTCTTTAACTCTTGCGTCAATTTCAGCACGAGGAAGTTTTCTAAGTTTAAGACCGAACGCCATGTTATCGTAAACGGTCATGTGAGGATAAAGAGCGTAGTTTTGGAAAACCATCGCGATATCTCTATCCTTAGGTTGAATAAGGTTAACTCTGATACCATCAATATATAAGTCACCGTCAGAAATTTCTTCAAGACCTGCGATCATACGAAGAGTGGTTGACTTACCGCAACCAGACGGACCTACGAATACGATGAATTCTTTATCTTGAATATCAAGAGTAAAGTCAGTTACGGCTTGAACGCCGGAAGAATAAACTTTGTAAATGTGGTCAAGTAATAAACCAGCCATATTACACCTCCAAATAAATTTTACTATAAAATTTTACCATATATTTAAAAATAAATCAATGGTCATTTTATACAAATTTAGTATTTAATTTTATATGGAATATATGCAATATGCACAAAAACATATATAATACGCCACGCCGTTTATATTTTCGGCGTGGCGTTAATTTTAAGTTTGGCGCTCGGCAAGAATTTTTCCACTTGCGCCGTCTACGAGATAGGTGTAAGACTTTCCTTCTTTACCTATTATTGCAACGTAATAGTAGACGCTTTCCCCTTCGGTTAAAACCCTAACTCTAACTTCTATGGAGTCCCCGTTTCCGTTAAGCAGGTTTTTGATCTCGTCGTTTTTTTCATAAGAAACGTTATCTAAAGCCGTCTTATAATCTATTTGCCCTTCTTTTGAAAATTTTTCTAGCGTAAAGACGTCTTCGTTTCCGTCGCATATAACGATTGCTTCAATTTGATTTTCACTCGGGAGCTTATCAACTTCAATCTCGGCAACAAACTTTCCGCTAAGGGGGCTATAATCAAAACTACCGCTTACTTTTTGGTCTTCGTAAGAAATAGTTACGGACGCGTCGTCAAGCGAAGTTTTATAATTTTCAATTTTTACGGTTATCAAAGTTTTCATTTGACCTACGTAACCGTCGCTTAAATACGGGTCTTCCTTTTGCTCGCCGTAAACGGTTAAGGAGTAGTTTTCCCCGCTATAAGAGTAAACTACGCTTCTAATTTCAGAAAGATACATCTCAAGATTTATTGCGTCTTTACAA
>JAZSBA010000019.1:0-6453 GCA_045602125.1 Christensenellaceae bacterium
TAATATTTTTTAGCGTTTAAAGTAACGTTCAAACGGAAATCTCGCACGCGTATATAATATAAAAGGAAAACGCTAAAAGACAACCGTTTTAATAAGTGATTGACCGTATTTTATTTAAGCAAATTATATTTTATCTCATAAACTTATAAACGCTTATTGTAATGCTCTTATATTTTACTACTATCTATTATAAGGCGTTATAGCACATATATAACGTCAACTTATGATATTACGCGAATTTGATATGCACAATCACAAAGCTCTTCATAACCTTTATAAACTTACGCAAATTACTGCGTTATATTTATTAAACAACAATAACGCATCAAATTTTATTAAAAAAAGCACGACGCATTGTATTTACTTAATAATAACGACGTTTAAACGTCAAATATCACTTATTTTTATTAATTTTCAACCAAATTAACGATTTATACATCATTTTAAACGGCTACTTTTTTTGGTTTTTAAAATTATGGTTTCACGTGAAACTTTAAACCTTATTTTTGGATATAAAAAATCGCAAAATCTTCGATTTTATCGGCAATTTTGCGGATTTGAAAATTTTAAATTTTTCTTAACTTTAGCCTTTGTCCACTGTATTTTTCGGTTGATTAAAATTAATGTTTCACGTGAAACATTTTAGACGCATTTAATAATGGTTGCGTCCTATTAAATACGTCGTTTTTTATGTGTAAAATCATTAAAATTACAGCGTTTTTTACTTTATTTTTTCACTTTTTGCCTTTGCGTCGCCGTTTTTTATAAAAATAAAGCAAATTATTACTAAATAACGCAACGTAACACTTTTATAAATAGAAAACGCACCGATTTGGTGCGTTTAATTTATTATGCTATAAATAAGTTTTGGATGAATTCTAAATTCATTATCCAGGATACGAACGAGTTAAATACGCTCTCTACAACCGTTCCGTCTTCAAGAGTTGGCGCAAGTATCGGATTCATATCTGTAAATATAGACGCTATCATTATAATTACAACAATTACTATTAAAAATTTTAGCGCCATTAGGATAGCGCCAAGTATTTTATCTAGCGCCCCTATTAATTTGAGTTTTGTTATTCCTTTGAAGAGCATCTTCACAATAAGGAATAAAATCGACGATAAAACAAAGATTGCCACAAAGCTTATAGCAACTAATGCCCATTTAGTTAAAATGCCGATAAGGTTTAAATCCCCTGCCGTTTCAATTATGGAGTTTGCTAAAAGTTCGTGTAAAAACGCTGGGATGCTCGTTTGAGCGAGCGACTGCAAGATTTCTTCTTTTGTGCCGGAAAGTAATTCGTTAGATAACCCTAATATTTCGCCAATCTTCTCTCCAATGCTATCTGCAAGGCTTGGAAAGGACGTCATTAAAAACTCTGCTATCTCATCACAAAATGAAATCGCTAAGATTAATGATGCAATCGTGCCTAAAATTGATAATATTTGACTGATAAACCCTTTAATTGCGCCGAAAATTAAGGCAAAAAGGATAACGCCAAGCATTACAAAGTCGATTATAGCGACGTACGAGCTACCAACGTTTACTACCGCGGATAGTATGTTAAACATTGTTATCTCCTATTTATTATAGTTTTATTATTTTATCACAGATAAAAAATAATGTCAACCTGAATATGCCAATATAAGTTATTATCTTCGCTTGTTATTTTTTACTTAAATTTAAAAATATATGCAAATTTTTTATTTAAACTGGCAATAAATACAATATGACACAATTCGTATTTAATTCCGCATCTAGAACAAACTATTTTGAAATGGCAAAAGCCATAAAACTAACTTGCAACGATAAAAGACCCGTTATAATATGCGTGGGCTCAGATTTGACCGTTGGCGACAGTTTAGGCCCGTTCGTTGGAACTAAGCTCATAGAGAGTAAAAACAGTTCTATTTTCGTTTATGGAACGCTTAAAAACCCGATTACGGCTAAGGAAGTTAAGACTATAAGTGAAAACGTTAAATTAATGCATCCTAATTCTAAAATTTTAGTAGTCGATGCGGCGCTGGGAAACGCATCTGAAATAGGTTACGTTAAAATATTAGACGGAGGAATAAAACCGGGGCTTGGAGTTAAAAAAGATCTTCCTTTAATTGGAGACGTTTCAATAATAGCAATCGTCGGGGAATACAAGGCTAAAAATTATACGCTATCTGGAAACGAGCGATTTAACCTCGTTTATACGATGGGCGTTGATATTGCAAAGGCTATAAACCTTGCTTTAAATGAATAAAAAACGCATTGATATAAATATCAATGCGTTTATTTTTAATTTTAGTTTTCGTTTTTGCTATTTCCAAGGAAAGTGCCGTAACCGAAAGTTTTCTTTTCAAGTTTTATAACTTCTTGTTTTTCAGAGCGGTCTTTTCTTGTTCCCTTGTTGTTGTTTTTACGGTCGCGATTTGTTGAGTGAGATTTATTTGTTTTACCGAAAAATTCAACTTCAGTTCCTTCTTTTAAGTTTTCAGGAACAACGACTACGTATCTGTTTGGCTCTGCACCTTGAGATTCAGTTTTAACTTTATCAAAATCAGTTAAAGACGAGTGAATAATCTTTCTTTCGAACGGATTCATTGGTTCTAAAGCGAACTTTCTTCCGTATTTAACCGCTTTTTCAGCGACTCTTAAAGCTAAGGCTTTTAAAGTTTCTTCGCGTTTTTCACGATAGTTTTCACAGTTTAAAGTAACTTTTTTATATTCTTCGTTTCCGATATTTGCTGCCGCGCTTGCCAAAGTTTGAAGAGCGTCTAACACTTCGCCCCTGTAACCGATAATAGCGGTTGGGTTAGTGGTTATAAGTTCAATTTCTATCTTTGAATCGTTATTTTTAAGTTCGGTGCTTGCAGGGAGTTTTAAAATATCGAAAATCCCGTTTAAAAAGTCTACGGCTCTTTCGCCGTCAGTAACTTTTTTTGAAACTTCAACTTTAGCGTCCTTACTACCAATTCCCAAGAAACCTTTTTGCGGTTCTTCTAAAACGGTGATTTCCGCTTGTTCTTTTTCTATATTTAACGCTAAAAGACCTTGATTTATTGCGTCTTCAATGGTCTTTCCTTGAAATATTGCCATTTTTATTTACTTCCTTTATTTAAATGAGAAAATCTCTTGTCTTGCTTTTCTTGTTCTTCTTTTGCAATAGCTTTAAAGAATTTCTTTTCAACGATTTTATTAATAATTACAGTAGATAAAGTACTAAATACCGTGCTTACGATAAGGTAAAGCGAGAAAGACGCGGTATACATAAACGAGAAGAAACCGAACATAATCGGCATCATCCATTGCATCATTTTGCTAGTTTGAGCGCCCGTTTGGTCAACCGATTGAAGTTCAAGTTGAGCTTTTTGAGATTTGGTCATTATAAGTTGAGATATAAGCATTGATCCGATAGATAATACTACTAAAATTAAGTAACCGTTCGGTTGATCTTTAACTTCGTCAAGCTTACTTGAACCAAATAAAACGTCGTAAACTTCGCCACCGTTGATAGACGATTCAATTTTATTTGCCGTGCATGAACAACCTTTAGAATAAGTAAAGGTCGAATTTTCATAAATATCTCTTGCTACGAAGGCTTTTTTCCACGGTAAATCTTCAATCCAGATGTTTTTTACCCATAAAAAGCTATTTTCTTTTTGTGTTGATAAGAATTTATCCGCAGCAGCGTCTTGCGCTTTGGTTATAACGCTTTGAAGTTTTTCTTCTTCAACGTAATAGCCAAGCCTATACGCTTCGTGTTCTTCCGTTACTTTATCAACGACTATATACGTTTCTTTTACGTTGTCTTGTTCGTCAACGTCGTAATATCTAATTTCAACGTCTTCGTTATTTCTAACGCTATCGCTATATTCTACCGCCATTTTATTGAAAACTTCAACTTTGGCATAAGTTGAGTATTGAGTAAACGCAGAAATTACCACGATAAAGAAAACGAGCGTGAAAATAGTTGGTAAACAAGACGCAAAAGTAGAGTAGCCTTCTTTTTTATAAAGAGCCATCATCTTTTTAGAATAGAGTTCTTTATTGTTTGCGTACTGTTTTTGAAGTTTTTCAAGTTCAGGACGCATCCTTTCCATTCTTAAAGCGTTTTTCTTAGTAGCAACTCTTGAATAGATATCGAGCGGAAGGGGTAAAATTTTCAAAATTAAAGAAAAAATTAAAATACCTACCGCAATATATCCACCAAACGAAAAATACTCGATAATGTTAGCAACGAGTTTTGTTATTCCAGTAAGCGGAACGTTTTGTAAGTTACCGTCGTATATAGCAACGGAAACTTGAGATAAAAAGTTTAATATTTCCATAATATCCTTGCTTTCAACTATGTTGAATACTTTTTTACTTAACAAAAAGCAAGGGCTACGTTAAAAGCCCTTTTTTATAGGCTTTGACTCAATTTATGGTTGATTTTTAAGAGAGTGTATCAAACGCGGTGTAATACTGCGTTAAAGCCACTCTATAATCAATCATAGGTTGTGGCAGAGCCTTTTATTATAAAACCCATTTTTTTTGAAATTTACTATCCGGAACGGGATCATAACCGCCTTTACTAAGGGGGTTACAACGCAAAATTCTCCATATTATAAGCAATATTGCAACAAAAACGTTTCTCTTTTTTAACGCTTCTAGCGCATAAGCCGAACAAGTCGGAGTAAAAATACATCTAGATTTTAAAATATGAGTAACGTATTTACGGTAAAACTTAATAAGCCCCGTAAGTATATATTTAATCACTTATTATATTTCCTTTTTTTAAAGAGAACTCTAAATCTTTTTTAAACTCAAAAAAATCGTAAGATTCTCTTACTTTGGGTAAAACAACCACGTAATATGGATTAACGCCGTTTTTAATAATTTCACGAACGCTTGCCCTTATAAGCCTTTTTATTCTGTTTCTTATAAAAGCTTTGCCGTGTTTTTTAGATAAACTAATACCAAATTTAAAACTTTCTTTCTTTATATAAAGTAAAGTAAGTGATTTTGTAAAAATTCTCGTTCCTTTATTAAAAACAACGTCAAAATCTTTTTGTTTTTTAAGTCTATTATCCAAAATTTTTAATTTTAAGCAGAAAGTTTATGTCTGCCTTTTGCTCTTCTTCTCTTTAAAACGTTTCTACCGTTTTTTGATGCCATTCTCTTTCTGAAACCGTGAACTTTGCTTCTTTGTCTTTTTTTAGGTTGGTATGTTCTTTTCATAATATAAACTCCTTAAAGTTTTTGTTTTTAATTAGGCGTTTTTAAAGTAAACGCTTATCAATTATACTTATAATTTTCCTTTTTGTCAAACTTTTTAACCGTTTATTCTCAAAGGAACTATAAGATATAAGTAATCATTGCCGGAATAAGGCTTAATAACTACCGGATTTATCTTATTATTAAAGTATAAATTTACAAATTCATCGTCTATTGCTTTAATACTATCGATTATGTATTTTCCGTTAAACGATATAGTTAAATCTTTACCTTCAAGGTTAATAAGAACGTTTTCGTTCATTTTACCAACTTCACTTGAAGATGAAATAGTCATATAATTTTCCTTAATATCAAGTTTTACTATCTTTTTAACGTCTGTTGTTAAAACGGACGCTCTTTCAATAGCGGTTAAAAGTTGATTTTTATTAACCTTAACTAGAGTTAAGTATTCTTCTTTTATAATGTTTCTATAATCAATATAGTCGCCTTCTAAAAGCCTTGAAATTAAAACGGTTCCGTTTACTTCACACATTAAAACGTTCTTTTGAATAATGATAGTTACAACTTCATCGTCTTTTTCTAAAATTCTAACAATTTCGTTTAACGTTCTACTGTTTGCAATAAACTTAAAGTCTTCAGACTTTTCAATAAGTTTTTTTCTATATAAAGCAAGCCTAAATCCGTCAAGCGCAACTGAAGAAATCTCATCTCCTTCAATTTCTATTAAACAACCTTTAAGTAACGGTCTAGCTTCGTCTTGCGAGCAGGCAAAACTTGACTTTAAAATAAGTTCTTTTAAGTCTTTTTGCTTTAAAGTAAAGTATTTTTCTTTAATATCTTTATTAATTAATGGAAATTCTTCAGCGGGTAAAGTTTGAATATAACCTTCACTTGAACTATAATTTATTTTTAGCTCGTTTCCTATTAAAGAAAATTCTATTTCATCTTCGTCTTCAATCTTTTTAATAAACTCTGCAAAAGTTTTACCGGGAACTACCGTTTCACCTTCGGTAAACGTTGAGCATATAATAGTTTTTTCAATAGAAATCTCAGTATCCGTTGCAACGAGTGTTAATTCATCACCCTTAACCGTTAACTTTATACCTTCTAAAATAGGATTTGTAGTTTTTGCTGATACCGCTTTTACGACTTTTGCAACTGCTTCTGATAAACTTATACCGTTTACGACGAATTTCATATAATTAACTCCTTTTAATTTAGATATAAATAGTAGTAATAAT
>JAZSBA010000020.1:0-16853 GCA_045602125.1 Christensenellaceae bacterium
AACCATATCGTTCTTGCCGTAAAGCACTTTCTTTAATAAGTTAGCGCTGTATTCGCCTTGTTTTGTGAAAAGTTCTTTTCCCTTAACACTTAATCCCCAACTTTTAATTTGTTCTTCAATGACCGGTTCAAGTTCTTCAAAAACGTAAACTTCTTTAACGGAAGAACAAAAATCTTCAATGAGTTTTTTAGGAAGGGGGTTAACGAGCCCGAGTTTAAGTACGCTTGCATCAGGGCAAACTTCCTTAACGTATTGATAAGCAATACCAGAAGTTATAAAGCCGATATCGCTACTACCCTTTTCAATTTTATTAACGCTTAAAGTTTCCGCGTCTAACGCTAAACGATTTTCTCTTTCTTCAACGTAAACGTGCCTACCTATAGCGGAGGCGGGCATCATTACGTACTTTCTCATATTTCTCTCGTATAAAACGGCTTGTTTTTCAACTCTATCTGAAATTTCAACCGCGCTTTGAGAGTGAGCAAGTTTAGTGGTCGTTCTAAGTATTACGGGCGTATCGTACTTTTCGGAAAGTTCAAACGCAAGAACTGTAAAATCTTTTGCTTCTTGGCTATCGCTTGGTTCAAGCACGGGGATATGCGCGGAACGCGCTATCATGCGAGTATCTTGCTCGTTTTGAGAACTAGCAAGACCCGGGTCGTCCGCAACGACGATTACAGAACCACCGTTTACGCCGGTATATGAAAAAGTATATAACGGATCGCTTGCAACGTTTAAGCCAACGTGTTTCATACACGCTAAACTTCTAACGCCCGCAACGGATGCGCCGAACGCAACTTCTACCGCTACCTTTTCATTAGGCGCCCACTCGGTATAGACTTCGTCGTATTTACATAAAATTTCACTTATTTCAGTACTCGGTGTTCCAGGGTAAGCGCTTGATACGACAACTCCCGCTTCAAAAGCGCCCCTTGCTATTGCTTCGTTACCGAGCATAATCATTTTTTCTTTCATTTTGCTTTCCTCAAATCTTTAACGCGTTTTGCCTTTCCTTCAAAACGTTGAAGTGTGTTTGGCGAAACGAGAGTAACTTTCGCGTCAAGACCTAAAACTATTCTAAGTTTAGCCTTAACTGCGTTTGATATTTTTTCAAGTTCGGAAAATTTATCCGTTTCAAAGTTAAGTTCAACTTTAACGGTGAGTTTATCCGTGTAACCGTCTCTTTCAACGATAATTTCATAATGCGGTCCAAGTTCGTTAAAGCTTAAAATAACTTCTTCAATTTGGCTTGGGAATACGTTTACGCCACGGATTTTAAGCATATCGTCGCTTCTACCTGAAAGGTTTTCCATCCTAACGAGCGTTCTTCCGCATTTACAAGGCTCGTATATTAGCCTTGTTATATCCTTCGTTCTATATCTAATAAGCGGTAAGCCTTCTTTTTTAATGCAAGTGATAACAAGTTCACCCTTTTCCCCAGCGGGTAAAACTTCGCCGGTTTCAGGGTTGATAATTTCGGGAATAAAATAGTCTTCGTTGATATGCATACCGTCAAGGTATTCGCACTCGCCGGATACGCCTGGTCCCATAAGTTCACTCATACCGTAGTTTGAAGTAACGAGCATATCGTCGCCCCAATATTTATGCATTTCATCACGCATAGCCTCGGTTAAAAGTTCGCTGCCAACAAGACCTATTTTAACGTTTAAGTCCTTTTTAGGATCAATACCCATAGAATTAGCAACTTCGGCAAGCCTTAACGCGTAAGACGGAGTTGCTACTAAAAGAGAAGTTCCAAAGTCTTGCATATACATTATTTGTTTTTCAGAATTTCCAGTAGACGACGGAACGATTGTTGCGCCGATGTTTTCAAGACCGTAGTGAAGACCTAACGCCCCTGTGAACATACCGTAACCAAAACAAATTTGAGCAACGTCTTTTTCAGTTGCTCCACCCATGCAAGCAATACGAGAAACGCAGTCAGTCCAAGTTTCTAAGTCCCCTTGCGTGTAACCTACCACCGTAGGCTTTCCCGTCGTTCCGCTCGATGCGTGAATTCTAACGAGTTTATCTCTATCAACGGCAAAGTAACCAAACGGATAGTTATCTCTTAAATCTTGTTTAGTAACGAAAGGAAGTTTCGCTAAGTCTTTTAAAGACTTAATATCTTCGGGCTTAACTCCCATTTCGTCCATTTTCTTTCTATAAGGCTCAACCTTTTCATATACTCTAAAAACGGTTTCTTTAAGCCTTTCAAGTTGAATTTCTTCTATTTTTTCTCTTGAATAAGTCTCTACTTCAGACCAAATCATATTAAACCTTCTACTTCCTTTTCAAATGCTTCGTGAATAATTTCATCGCTAGGTTTTTTAGTTAATAAACTAATTACAACCGTGATAATAAGTGAGAATATCATACAGATAACGCCGATCATCGGAGAACAGCTAATACCCGTTTTGAGCGCTACGCCGAAACTGCAAGCCCAACCTGCTTTATCGTAACCTAAAACGATAACTAAAACTATCGTTAATACGATAGAACTGATGATAGACGCCCAAACCGCAGGCTTTGTAACCTTTTTCCAGCAAACGCCTAAAACGTAAGGACCCATAAAGCAACCTGCAAGCGTTCCCCAACTTAAACCCATCATATACGCAATAGCGGCGATATTAAATCTTTCGTTTAAAATGGCTATCGTTACCGATAAAGCGATGAAGGCTAAACATAAAATTCTCATAACGGTGTTTACCTTTTTATCGCCAGCGTCCTTTTTAACGCTACCGTAAATATCAACTGCAATTACCGACGCGCTCGCAAGCGAAACGGAAGATAAAGTTGACATTGACGCCGATAAAATTAAAACTGCAATTACGCCCGTAAGACCTACTGGGATTGCGATTTTAAGCATTTCAGGAATTACTTGCGCATCGGGAACTAAACTTCCTTTGCCAAGACCGAATAACGAACTTAAAGCGCCTGTAAAATATGCGATAAAGCCGATAATTAAAGCAAAAACCGTACTGATAACAACGCCTTGCATAATGGCTTTTTTATCTCTAATTGCATAGTATTTATGTACCGTTTGCGGAAGCGCCCAAACACCGAGAGAAGTAAGGAGAATAAGCGATAATAAAGATACCGTACTTCCGTAAAGCCCTGTATTTGACGAGCCAAACGTAAACCAAGTGAGTTCCGGGTTATTTACGATTGAAGAAATATCCCAGTTAACGTTTTCGTGGTTTAAGAAACAGATAATCATAAGCACCACGCCGATTATCATTATAATTCCTTGAATAAAGTCTGAAAGCGCAGTTGCAAAGTAACCGCCGAAGAAAAGATATAATGCGGTTAAAACTGCTAACGCTATCATAACTATCCAGCCCTCAATTCCGAAAACTATTTCAAATAACGCGCTAATGCCGTTGTAAACGGACGCAGAGTATGGAATTAAAAATAAGAAAGTGATAACTGCCGTAACGATTTTTAAATTTGCGCTACCGTAGCGCCTTTCAAAAAATTCAGGCATTGTTTTTGCGTTTAAACGCTTAGTCATGTTCTTAGTTCTCTTTGCAAGAACGAGCCAAGCAACAAGCGTTCCTATGATTGCGTTACCTATACCAATCCAAACGGACGCTAAGCCGTACGCTCTACCAAATTGACCTGCGTAACCTATAAAAATTACCGCTGAAAAGTAAGTAGTACCGTAAGCAAAAGCCGTCATCCATCCGTTAAGACCTTTCTTACCTGCAAGCAAAAAGTCGTCAACTGAACCGGAACGGTTTTTAGTATATATTGCGACGCCAATCATCATAAGAGCGTATAACGCTAAAACGACGTAATCTATAACCATAATTTCACCTGTAAAGCGTATTTTTAAGTTATTCTGCTAAAATAACAGCCTTAATTCTTCTAACGCCGGCAGAAGAACTTTCTTCTTTTAAAATCTTAAAGCCTTTGAGTTCCCCTGTTCTTTGAGCGTGCGGACCACCGCAAATTTCTTTTGAGTAGCCTTCAATCGTGTAAACTTTAACGTTTTCGCCGTATTTGTTTCCAAACACGCCTATTGCTCCGCTTTCACGAGCCTTTTCAACAGGCATTTCTTCCATAACAACTTCAAAATCTTCTTCAATTGCCTTGTTTACGATTGCTTGAACTTCCGCTATTTCTTCAGGAGTCATTTTTCTCTCGAAAGAAAAGTCAAAACGAAGTCTTTCAGGAGTAATGTTACTGCCCTTTTGGAAAACCGTGTCGCCTAAAACTTTTCTTAAAGCGCCGTTTAAAAGGTGTGTTGCGGTGTGAAGTCTAGTGGTTTGCTCGCTATTATCGGATAAACCGCCCTTAAACTTTTGCTCCGCGCCTTGACGTGATAACGCTTGATGGTGAGCGTATTGCGCTTTAAAACCTTCTACGTCAACTTTAATACCCTTTTCTCCCGCAAGTTCTTCGGTGAGTTCTATCGGGAAACCGTAAGTATCGTAAAGTTTGAACGCCATTTCGCCAGAGAGCATTTCGCCTTCTTTTAAGTTTGATAAGAATTTACCTGCTATTTTAATGCCTTGATCGAGCGTTTTAGAGAAAGTTCTCTCTTCGTCTTCTAACGACTTGATGATAAACGCTTGATTTCTTTCAAGTTCAGGATAAATTTCTTTAAACTCACAAACGATAATTTTTGCAATTTCAACCATAATGCCGTCTGGATTGCAAATGCTCTTTAAGTGGCGGTAAACCCTTCTTATAAGACGACGAAGAACGTAACCTTGGTCAACGTTAGATGGAGAAACGCCCTTGTCATCACCTAAAATAAAGGTTATTGCCCTTAAATGATCGGCAAGAATTCTAAATACTCTTAAATTTTCATTATTTATTTCAACGCCGGTGAATTTTACAAGCCCGTCCATAATAGGCTTGAAAATTTCAGTATCGTAAACTGACTTTTCACCGTTTAAAATACAGAGAACTCTCTCTAAGCCAAGCCCCGTATCAACGTTGTGAATTTCCATTTTTTTGTAAGTCCCGTCTTTTTGCTTGTTGTATTCCATAAAAACGTTGTTCCAAATTTCAACGTATTTACCGCACGAACAAGACGGACCGCAATCGGGCGAACATTTTTCTCCGCCCATATCGTAAAAGATTTCCGTATCGGGACCGCAAGGACCGGTTTCGCCAGCAGGACCCCACCAGTTATCCTTTCTACCGCAAAAATATATTCTATCATCGGGGTATCCTAATGATTTCCAAGCGTTATACGCCTCTTCATCTTTAGGAACGCCAGCATCCCCACCGAAAACGGTAACTGAAATTTTTTCTTGCGGAATTCCTAATACCTTAGTTAAAAATTCGTGGCTAAAACCGATTGATTCTTTCTTAAAATAATCGTTTAAAGACCAGTTGCCCATCATTTCAAAAAAGGTTAAGTGACTAGGATCGCCAACTTCGTCAATATCCCCGGTTCTTAAACACTTTTGATGATCTGTAAGTCTTTTTCCAGCGGGATGTTTTTCTCCGAGAAGATATGGAACGAGCGGATGCATACCAGCAGTTGTGAATAATACGCTCGGATCGTTTTCAGGAATAAGTGACGCCGATGAAATCTCGGTATGACCCTTCGATACAAAAAAATCTATATATTTTCTTCTTAATTCGTTTGCTTTCATAATTACTCCTTAGAAAGTAAAGTTATAGTTATTTTTATTTGATGAATAAACTAAAAGTTTATTCAATTCTCTTAACTCAAAGTTGAGTTGAACACGCATTTTAAGACGTTAGAAACAAGCTAGGCGCGCTCAAAGGCTATTCAATGCTCTTTTTAAGACGTTAGTTTGGGTATTAGGCAAGGCTCGTAAAGACGGAGCGGTTACGATAGACCTTATCGGTCATCGTAAATGCAACGGCTTTACAGAAACGATGCATAATGCCCGAAATAACGGATTAAAATAAACCAGTTATTACCCCATCATCACTCACGTCAATCTTAGTTGCCGACGGTACTTTAGGAAGACCGGGCATTGTCATAATATTGCCGGTGAGCGCAACGATAAAGCCTGCGCCTGCAGAGATTTTTAATTTTCTAACGGTTACGGTGAAACCCTCGGGTGCGCCGAGTTTTTTAGCATCGTCAGAAAAACTGTATTGCGTTTTTGCAACGCAAACGGGAAGTTTATCGTAGCCGTTTTGCGTTAAGATTTCAAGGTCAAGTTCAGCCTCTTTTGTGAACTTAATGTCAACGCCCCTGTAAATTTTTTGAACTATCGCTTGAAGTTTTTCTTTGATAGAAAGGTTTAAATCGTAACTGAAAGTAAAGTCATTATCCTTTTCGCAAAGAGCGGAAACTTCATTTGCAAGTTCTATAGCGCCTTTGCCACCGTCAGCCCAAACGGTTGATAACACCGCTTTAACACCGAGTTTAGCGCACTCGTCTATTACGAGTTTAATTTCCGCGTCGGTATCGGTTGGGAAACGATTGATTGCAACTACACAAGGAAGTTTATAAACTTCAGTTATGTTTGAAACGTGGCGGAGAAGGTTTGGAAGTCCCGTTTTAAGCGCAATTAAATTTTCTTCGCCCAAATTTGCCTTTTCTACTCCACCGTGCATTTTAAGCGCTCTAACGGTGGCAACCATAACGACTGCCGATGGTTTTAAACCTGCCGTTCTACACTTAATATCAAGGAATTTTTCCGCGCCAAGATCCGCGCCGAAACCTGCTTCAGTTATACAGTAATCGGCAAGTTTTAACGCAGTATCAGTTGCTATAACGGAGTTGCATCCGTGCGCAATATTAGCAAACGGACCACCGTGAACGAACGCGGGGTTACCTTCTAAGGTTTGAACTAAGTTTGGCTTGATTGCGTCTTTTAATAAAGCCGCTAACGCGCCAACTGCTCCAAGTTCGCCTGCAGTAACCGGCTTTCCGTCAAAGTTATAGCCGACTACTATTCTTGAAAGCCTATCTTTAAGGTCGCTAATTGAAGAAGCCATGCAGAATATCGCCATAATTTCAGAAGCAACCGTAATATCGAAACCGTCGCCCCTTTTAACGCCGTTAACCTTTTTACCAAGCCCGTCTATTACAACTCTTAACTGACGGTCGTTCATGTCAACGCATCTCTTCCAAGTGATTGCGCGAGTGTTGATACCGAGCGCGTTGCCTTGATAGATATGGTTATCTATCATAGCGGCAAGAAGATTGTTAGCCGCGCCGATTGCGTGAAGGTCACCAGTAAAGTGGAGATTTATATCTTCCATAGGAACTACTTGAGCGTAACCACCACCTGCAGCACCACCTTTAATACCGAATACAGGACCTAAAGAAGGTTCACGCATAGCGACGATAGATTTTTTACCTATTGAGTTGAGCGCGTCTGATAAACCGATAGTCGTAGTAGTTTTACCTTCGCCAGCAGGAGTTGGCGTAATTGCGGTAACTAAAACGAGTTTACCTTTACGCTTAACGTCTTTAAGTTTAGTTATATCAATTTTTGCCTTATATTTACCGTAGAGTTCAATATCGTCTTCGGTAATGTTTAATTTTTTTGCGATTTCAGTTATTGGTTGCATTTTGCAAGCTTGTGCAATTTCAATATCGCTAAGATAAGCCATAATGTACTCCAAAGTTTGCCTGTCGGCAAACAGTTATATTTTTTACTTTGTAAAGTAAGCTACAGCAGATTCAAAGAGCCTCATATCATATTCGCCTAAAACGTTCTTATATAAGCCGTAGCCCTTTCTTTCGCTATGACCCATTTTACCAAACACTCTACCGTCGGGAGATAAAATACCTTCGATTGCAGAGATACTGCCGTTAGGGTTAAACGCAACGTCCATTGACGCGTTACCGTCAAGGTCAACGTATTGAGTCATAATTTGACCGTTTTGAGCAAGAGTTTTAATTAAATCGTCACTTGCGATAAATTTACCTTCGCCGTGAGAGATTGCAACGTTATAAACGTCGCCAACGTTAACGCCAGAAAGCCAAGGAGATTTAGTTGACGCAACTCTTACTCTAACGATTTTAGATTGGTGTCTACCAATATTATTGTAAGTTAAAGTTGGGCAATTTTCATCGGTATCGATAATCTTACCGTATGGAACTAAGCCAAGTTTGATAAGCGCTTGGAAACCGTTACAAATACCACCCATTAAACCGTCTCTTTTCTCTAAAAGTTCGGTAACTTGTTCTTTTACCGCGCCGTTTCTAAAGAAAGCGGTTATAAATTTACCAGAACCGTCAGGCTCATCACCACCGGAGAAGCCACCCGGAACGAATATCATTTGGCTTGATTTTGCCTTGCTTGAGAATTCTTCAACCGATTTAGCAACGTCTGATGCGGTAAGGTTTTTAATAACGTAAATTTCAGCTTCCGCGCCAGCGTCTTCAAACGCTTTCGCAGTATCAAATTCACAGTTTGTGCCTGGGAATACCGGTATTAAAACCTTAGGTTTAGCAGTCTTTATATTGCAAGAGATTTCACTTCTTCCGGTATAAGAGAAGTTTTCCGCAGTACCTTCGGTTTTAATGTTGCAAGCAAATACCGGTTCAAGTTTGTCTTCATAAATCTTTAAGAGTTTAAGAAGGTCAAGCGTATCTTCTTTATAAGAAATAGCAGTTTCTTTAGTCGTGTAACCTAAAAGTTCGCCAACTTGATAGTCACCGTCAAGTTCGATAACGAAACTACCGTAGTTATAGCTAAATATATCGTTTAAATCTACGCTACTATCATACTTAAAGCCAATTCTATTACCGATTGCCATTTTTAAGATTGCTTCGGCAATACCACCGTAAGTTGGAGTGTAAACTGAAAGTGCTTTTTTACTTCTTAAAAGTTCGGTTACTACCTTGAAGTTATCAAGTAACGATTGAGTTTCGGGAAGACCGCTCTTTTGATATTTTGGTTTTAAAACTACTACTTTGCTACCCGCTTTTTTAAATTCAGGCGAAGTAACTTCGTCAACTTGACCGGTAGTTACTGCAAACGATACAAGAGTTGGCGGAACGTCAATATCTTCAAACGTACCACTCATAGAGTCTTTACCACCGATAGCGGCAACGCCAAGTTCAACTTGCGCTTTGAACGCGCCTAATAACGCGCTTGCGGGTTGACCCCAACGAATAGGATCTTTTTTAAGTTTTTGGAAATATTCTTGGAAGGTAAGGTAAACGTCACTATACTCTGCGCCGGTTGCAATAAGTTTACATACGCTTTCAACTACCGCAAGGTAAGCGCCGTGATATGGGCTCTTTTCAGCAACGTAAGGGTTACCACCCCAAGCCATATAAGAAACAGTGTCCGTATGACCTTTTTCTACTGAAACGAGATTTACCATTGCTTGTGGCGGAGTTTGTTGATATTTACCACCAAACGGCATAAGTACCGTGCCTGCGCCGATTGTAGAGTCAAAGCGTTCGGATAAACCACGCTTAGAGCATACGTTAAGATCGCCTGCTAAACTTTCGTAGGCGCTAGCAAAGTCTTTAACTTCTTCCTTAGAGTAACAAGTTGAAGATTGCGCTTTAACGTCAACGTGCTTTTCAGCGCCGTTGCTGTTTAAGAACTCTCTTGAAATGTCAACGATAACTTTGCCGTTCCAGCTCATAACTAAGCGTTTTTCTTCAGTTACGGTTGCAACTACGCTTGCTTCTAAGTTTTCTTTTTCAGCAAGAGCAATAAATTTTTCAACGTCTTTTTCTTCAACTACAACCGCCATTCTCTCTTGAGATTCGGAGATTGCAAGTTCAGTACCGTCAAGACCGTCGTATTTTTTCTTAACTGCGTTAAGGTCGATTGATAAACCGTCTGCAAGTTCGCCGATTGCTACGGAAACACCACCCGCGCCAAAGTCGTTACAACGCTTGATCATAAGCATTGCGTCTTTATTTCTAAATAATCTTTGAAGTTTTCTTTCTTCAGGAGCGTTACCCTTTTGAACTTCCGCTCCGCACTCGGTTAAAGATTCTAAAGTGTGTGATTTAGAAGAACCTGTTGCGCCACCGCAACCGTCACGGCCAGTTCTACCACCAAGTAAAATTACTTTATCAGTAGGAGATGGAACTTCACGCCTTACGTTTTCTTGCGGAGTTGCAGCAACTACCGCGCCGATTTCCATACGTTTTGCGGTATAGCCTTCGTGATAAATTTCATCAACTTGACCCGTTGCTAAACCAATTTGGTTACCGTAAGAAGAGTAACCTGCCGCAGCGGTAGTTACTATCTTTCTTTGCGGAAGTTTACCTTTTAAAGTTTCTTTAACGGGGCGTAACGGATTGCCAGCGCCTGTTACACGCATAGCGGCGTATACGTAACTTCTACCAGAGAGCGGGTCTCTAATAGCACCGCCAATACAAGTTGCCGCGCCACCAAAAGGTTCGATTTCAGTCGGGTGATTGTGAGTTTCGTTCTTGAAAAGAAGTAACCAATCTTGATCTTCACCGTCAACTTTAACTTTGATTTTAACGGTACAAGCGTTGATTTCTTCAGACTCGTCAAGACCGTTTAAAAGCCCGCGCTTTTTAAGGAGCTTTGCAGCGAGCGTACCTATATCCATAAGGTTTATAGGTTTAGTTCTTGAAAGTTCCTTTCTAGCGTCAAGATATTCTTGGTAGGTCTTTTCGATTTCTTCGTCTTCAAAAGTGATGCCGTCGATAGTCGTTAAGAAAGTGGTGTGACGGCAATGGTCTGACCAATAAGTATCTATCATTCTAATTTCAGTAAGAGTGGGATTGCGCTTTTCTGAAATAAAATACTTTTGGCAGAATTCAATATCGTCACCGTCCATAGCGAGAGCGTATTTTGAAACGAATTCTTCTAAGCCCTTTCTATCAAGGTCGATAAATCCGTTTAATACTTCAACTTCGCTGGGAACGGGTTGTTCTATCTTTAAAGTTTCAAAAGTTTTAAGTTCGGCTTCCCTACTTTCAACGGGGTTTATAACGAACTTCTTTATAGCGTTTATTTCTTCATCAGTAACCTTTCCGTAAACGGCGTAAACCTTGGCAGTTTTAACGGTGGGGCGTTCCTTTTGAGAAATAAGTTGGATACATTGGCTTGCCGAATCCGCCCTTTGATCAAATTGACCGGGGAGATATTCAACGGCAAATACGATTGCGCCGTCTAAATCAACGCTACTGCTAGCCGTATCCATTTGCGGTTCTGAAAATACCGTTTTTACCGCGTAGTCAAAGAGTGATTTTTCAATATCTTCAACGTCGTAACGATTAATTACCCTAATATTTTCAACGCTTTTAATTTCAAGTAAATCTCTTACTTCTTGTAAAAGTGAATTTGCTTCGTGTTGAAAGCCTTGCTTTTTTTCTACGTAAACTCTATAAACCATATTGCTCCTATTTTACTTCTTGGTTGCTAATAATGCTTTTTTGCCTATGTCTTTTCTAAAATACGCGTTATCGAAAGAAATTTTATCTACTACTTTGTACGCGTTTTTGATTGCTTCTTCTAAAGTATCAGCCGTTGCAACCGCGCCGAGAACTCTACCGCCCGCAGTTTTTAATACGCCGTCGTCAAGTTTAGCACCTGCAACGTAAACGTTTTCGTTTTCTTGTAAAGAACCAATTTTAATTTCAAAACCGCTTTCGTACTTTTGCGGATAGCCGTTAGACGCCATAACTACGCAAGTTGCCGAGCCGTTTGAGAACTTAACTAAATCTTCACTAAGCGTTCCGTTAGTCGTTGCAATCATAATATCTAAAAGGTCGCTTTCAAGGAGTGGAAGAACAACTTGAGTTTCGGGATCGCCAAAACGACAGTTGTATTCTATTACCTTAGGTCCTTTAGGCGTAAGCATAAGACCAAAATATAAGCAACCTTTGAAAGTTCTACCTTCTTTATTCATAGCGTCGATAGTTGGAAGGAAAATCTTTTCCATACACTCTTTCGCTACTTCTTCCGTGTAATAGGGGTTGGGGGCAACCGTTCCCATACCGCCGGTATTCAAACCTTCGTCGTTATCCTTTGCTCTCTTGTGGTCCATTGAAGAAACCATAGGGATAACCACTTTTCCGTCGGTAAAAGAAAGTACTGAAACTTCAGGGCCGGTTAAGAATTCTTCGATTAAGATATTGTTTCCGCTAGCGCCGAAAACTTTATCAAGCATAATTTCTTTAACGGCGTTTTCAGCCTCGTTAAAATCTTTAGCGATAATTACGCCTTTACCAAGCGCAAGCCCGTCGGCTTTAATAACGGTTGGATAAGAAGTCGTTTTAAGATATTCTATTGCGCTTTCAGCATCAGAGAAAGTAACGCTATCGCCCGTTGGAATACCGTATTTTTTCATAAGGTTTTTAGAAAAGACCTTGCTACCTTCTAAAATTGCCGCGCATTTTTTAGGACCGAAACAAGGAACGCCTATTTCTTCAAGGCGGTCAACTAAGCCTAAAACCAACGGATCGTCGGGCGCAACTACGCAGTAATCAATTTGCTTTTCTTTTGCAAACTCAACGATTTTATCAAGTTCAGTTGCCTTGATAGGATAGCACTCGGCATCCATTGCGATACCACCGTTACCAGGGGTTGCGTAGATTTTTTCTACCTTAGCGCTCTTTTTCAAACTTTTAATTATGGCGTGTTCTCTACCACCGCCACCTACTACTAATATTTTCATAATTTCTCCAAATGGATTTTTTGTTTTTTATAAATTATTAAAGCCTATTCAACACTCTTTTTAAGATGTTAGTTACAAGTTAGGCGAAATCAAAGCCTATTCAACGCTCTTTTTAAGACGTTAGTTACAAGTTAGGCAAGGCTCGACATACTCAAAGCCTATTCAATGCTCTTTTTTTAGACTTTAGAAGCGAGCAAGACAAGGCTCGACAAGACTTGGCGGATACAATTGACCTTGTTCGGTCATTGTAGTCGCAAAGGCTTGACAGGTAACGAAGTATTGCGACGCTTATAAGGGCTAAAAATTAATGATGGAAAAGACGCATACCAGTAAACACCATCGCCATCCCGTAACTATCCGCTGCGGAAATAACGATATCGTCTCTTAATGAGCCACCCGGTTGAGCAACGTAAGATACACCGCTCTTTGCCGCTCTATCGATGTTATCGGAGAACGGGAAGAACGCGTCACTACCTAAAGATACGCCCGTGATAGTTTTTAAGTAAGCCTTCTTTTCTTCTTTGGTAAATGGTTCGGGGCGAACGGCAAAGTATTTTTGCCATACGTTATCGCCTAAAACTAAGTCACTTTCGTCATCGGAAAGATAAAGGTCGATAATATTGTTTTTATCAGGTCTACCAACGCCTTCGGCAAATTGAAGGCCGAGCACCTTTTCACTTTGACGTAAATGCCAAAGGTCAGCCTTTTGAGCGGCTAAACGAGTACAATGGATACGAGATTGTTGACCTGCGCCAACGCCGATTGCTTGACCGTCGTATGCAAAGCAAACGGAATTTGACTGAGTGTATTTTAAAGTGATAAGAGAAATTATAAGGTCGATTTTCTTATCTTCCGGAATATCTTTATTAGCAGTTACAACGTCACTAAGGAGTTCTTTATCTATTTTAAAGTTGTTTCTTCCTTGCTCGAAAGTGATGCCGTAAACTTGCTTTCTCTCTAATTCTTCAGGGATGTAATTTTCGTCGATTTTAACGATATTGTAAGTTCCCTTTCTCTTTGCCTTTAAAATTTCAAGAGCCTTATCAGAATAACTTGGAGCGATAACGCCGTCACTAACTTCTCTTGAAATGATTTTAGCAGTAACTTCGTCACACTCGTCAGAAAGAGCTATCCAGTCGCCGAAAGAAGACATTCTATCCGTTCCCCTTGCTCTAGCGTAAGCGCAAGCGATAGGAGAATCGTCTAAACCTTCAATATCGTCAACGAAACACGCCTTTTTAAGAGCGGGAGAAAGTTTTTTGCCAACGGCTGCCGAAGTTGGAGAAACGTGCTTGAAACTTGAAGCGCAAGCCATACCGGTTGCTATTTTTAATTCTTTAACGAGTTGCCAAGAGTTGAACGCGTCTAAAAAGTTAATGTAGCCGGGTTTTCCGTTTATAACTTCGATAGGAAGGTCTTTGCCGTTTTCCATAAAAATTCTAGACGGCTTTTGATTGGGGTTACAACCGTATTTTAATGCTAATTCTTTCATTATTCTACCTCGTGAACGTTGTAAGTAATGCTTTCTACGTCTTTACTTTCAAGATCAATATATCTAACGTGAAGAGCAATTTTATTATTTTTGTCTAAATTGTTCCAAATTTCACTTGCGAACTCGTCCATATCGTTGGGGATTTTAACCCTTTCAGGCTCGCCCATAAAGGTTGGGAGCGGATTGCCGTCGGTTACGTAAGTGTGGATAAAGTGACCGATGCCGTCAAGCGCCTCGTATTCAAAGAAATAACGGTTGCAAGCCGTGCCTTTTTCATCGGCGCTCTTTAAAATTGACATTTCGTACGAATAACCACCGTCAAAATGCAAAATACCGCTAATTCTCGGAGTGAAGTTAGGAGCGTCTGGCTCGAACGCTCTAGTTTTAAGAGCCTTCTTAAAGCAACTGCCGTTTTTGATAAATTCTTCAACGGTATCAGTTTGATCGCCGTTAGTTACGATAACGTCGTTACCAACTACTTTTATCGGCGAATAGATGATAAGAGAAGGATCTTCAACTTTACTAGGATCGTAAGGATAAATAGTAACGTTATCCCCTTCTTCAACGAAAACTCTATTTCTACTGTTTTCGCTTCTACCCATAATAAAGTAAGCAAATACTGCTTTCTTACCGTCTTCACTTTTTCCGATTATAATGCCTCTACCAACGTAGGGGTTGTTTTCTATTCTATCTTTAATAGGTAAAGTTAAATAAGTCATATCTTACTCCTAATTATTTTGACGCAATTTTTTTGAAACGAGTTCTACGGACGCTGGCAATATTATCCACTCCGCTTCGCGCATCACTCTTTGTTGTAAAACTTCGGGGGTATCGCCTTCTTCGATATATACCGCCTTTTGTTTTATTATTTGACCACCGTCTGGAATTTCGTTAACGTAGTGAACGGTTGCACCGGTTACTTTAACGCCGTAACGAAGGGCTTCTTCGTGAACTTTAAGCCCGTAATAACCCTTTCCGCAAAATGAAGGGATTAAGGACGGATGAACGTTTATAATTCTACCTTCGTAAAGTTTTGTAAATTCACTTGATAAAATTGATAAGTAACCTGCTAAAACTATAAGTTCAATTCCGTTTTCTTTTAAAATTTCAATGGTTTTCTTCTCGCGTTCTTCTATCGTTTTATAAATCGATTTATCGACGCAAACGGATTTAACTCCAAAGTTTTCCGCGCGCTTTAATGCAAAAGCGTTTGGATTGTTTGATAAAACGAGTTTTATTTCACCGTTTGGAATTTCGCCACGACGTTCGCTTTCAAGAATTGCTTGAAGGTTAGTTCCGCCACCTGAAACGAATACGGCGATTTTAGTTTTATCTTTTAGCATAAGATAACCCCGTCGTCACCTTTTACCATAGTTCCTAAAACGTAAGCGTCAACACCGTTTGCTTTTAACGTGTCAAGAGCAACTTGAACGTCATTTTTATCAACGATAACGGTCATACCAACGCCCATGTTAAAGGTGTTATACATATCTCTTTCGTCGATGTTTCCAACTTTTTGTAAAAGCTTGAAGATAGGAAGAACTCTAACGTCAGATTTATTGATTTTAACTGATAAGCCTTTCTTGATAGCGCGCGGCATATTTTCATAGAAACCACCGCCTGTTATGTGAGATACGCCTTTAACGGTAATTTTATCAAAGAGCGCAAGCATAGGCTTAACGTAAATTTTAGTTGGAGTAAGGAGCGTTTCACCAAGACCTTTTCCACCGAGTTCTTCATAAGGTTTATGAAGATCGCAATTTTCAACGTCAAACACTTTTCTAACGAGAGAGAAACCGTTTGAGTGAACGCCTGATGACGGAAGGGCAATCATAACGTCACCTTCCACCATAGTTTCTTTATCGATAACTTTTGATTTATCAACTATACCAACGGAGAAACCTGCTAAATCGTATTCGTCGATAGGATAAAAACCGGGCATTTCAGCAGTTTCACCACCGATAAGTTCACTACCCGATTGAACGCAACCTTCGGCTACGCCTTCTACGATAGACGCAATTTTTTCAGGAACGTTTTTACCGCACGCGATATAGTCGAGGAAAAACAAGGGTTTAGCGCCACAACAAATAACGTCGTTAACGCACATAGCAACACAGTCGATACCAACGGTATTATGCTTGTCCATAAGGAAAGCGAGTTTAAGTTTAGTACCAACGCCGTCAGTACCTGAAACTAAAACGGGATTTTTATAACCGTTAAGGTCTAACGCGAAAAGACCGCCAAAACCACCGATGTCGGAATTTGCGCTGTTAACAACGGTTCTAGCGATGTGCTTTTTCATAAGTTCAACGGCTTTATAACCTGCGGTAATATCAACGCCGGCAGCAGCGTAACTATCTGACTTTGATTTGTTATTCATAATTTTTCTCCGTAAATTTTTATTTGAAATATTGTTAATTGATTTTATATTTTATTGAGTTAAAAAGGTTTATTCAATGCTCTTATTTTAAGCCGTTAGAAACGAGTATTTCAAGGCTCGCGAAGCGTTTTGGAAGAGATAGACCTTTTAAAAGAAAGCCTATTAGAAATGTCTAAAACGTTAAAAACAAGCTAGGCGAACTCAAAGCTGAGTTGAACACGTATTTTAAGCCGTTAGAAACAAGCTAGGCGAGGCTCAAATACAGCTTAGTAAACCACCTAAAGCGTTAGTTTGGGTATTAGACGAGGCTCGCGAAGCGTTTTGGAAGAGATAGACCTTTTAAAAGGAAGCCTATTAGAAATGTCTAAAACGTTAAAAACAAGCTAGGCGAACTCAAAGCTGAGT
>JAZSBA010000021.1:0-25509 GCA_045602125.1 Christensenellaceae bacterium
AAATACAATTTCCTTAGTAATTACACTTGATAATTCTACGTATAAATCATTGAATAGGAATTCAGTAATTTCTACGCTAGGATATAAATATCTAATTAACCTTTCTTTTCTAACTCTCTCCAAAGTACACCAATACACAAGAATTAATTGTTTTTATTAACATTAACACAAGTATTTCTTGTTTGTCAAGACAAATACAAGATTTTCTTGTAAATTTTTTCTTGTAAAGTGGGGAGGGTATTATGAATAGATTAAGAGAATTAAGAACAAATAAAGGTTTAACTCAAAGAGAAGTAGCAACGGCAATTGGCGTAAGTCCGCAGTCGTACGGTTATTATGAAAATGAAGTTAATAAACCTGATCCGGACACTCTTATAAAACTTGCCGATTTTTTCGGTTGCACTATTGATTATATACTATTTAGAGAAAACGATTATGGAATTATAGAGTGCAACAATTTAAACTTAACTGAAACGCAAAATAAATTGCTTAGTTCGTTTAATTTATTAAGTAACGACGATCAAAATAAAGTATTAGGTTTTATAAAGGCTCTTGAAAAATAATAAAAAGCACGCAAGATTTTGCGTGCTTTTTTTGTTTGATAAACTCAAAGACTAGTTAAAAGATATTTTAAGACGTTAATCGACAAACTCAAAGCCTAGTTGAAAGACATTTTAAGACGTTAGAAGCAAGTTAGACGAGGCACAAGATTTTTTAACGCGGAGTTAGACCTTGCTGGTCAACGAAGTGTTAAAAAATCGCAGTAACAACGTATAACGACGCTTATAACGGATTAAAAGAAGATTTCGATAACAGGAGTTATAGCCTGCGGTTGAACTACTGGAAGTTCAAACATTACGTAATCGCCCTTTTGCTTGTATAAAATTTCACTACCGTCGTGAAGGAATTGAACGTAATCAATCTTTGATATATCACACTTAAAAGGTAAAGTTTTGAACGGATAGTCGATTAAGTGAATATATAAACGCTTGCCGTCTTCAGATTGAGTAAGGTAAGTTCCTTCGGGAGCGGTAAATTCAGGCTCTGCCATCGTGCAACCGTAAATTGAACGAGAATTATACTTCATCCAATCGGCGTAAGCCTTTAACGCGTTATCCGCTCTATAATCGAATAATCCCCTTGACGTAGGGCCAACGTTCATTAAAACGTTTCCGCCGTGCGCCACAGTTTTAACGAGCGTATCGATAAGCATTTTGGGAGATTTCCAAGAGGTTTCATCTCTAAAATATCCCCACGAACCAGAGAAGGTATGGCAAACTTCCCAAGTTAAGAGTTCGCCGGTTTCCTTGTGAGTGGGCCATTTCATAGTGGCGGTTTGTTCGGGAGTAACGGTGTCCCCTTCAATTCCCAAACGGTTGTTGATAACGATATCGGGTTGAAGCTCTCTTATGAGTTTCATAAGTTTTTCAGATTCCCAATCCTTCTTATCCTTGCCACCGTCAGACTGCATCCACGGTTTCTTATTAGGATCAGGCGGAGGATTTCCCTTATCAAACGCAAGCATATCTACTGCGTTCATCTCGCTTGCGGGATAAGAAAAGTCAAACCACAAAACGTCAATCTTGCCGTAATTAGTTAAAAGTTCGGTTACTTGATTGCGCATGTATTCCGCGTACTTTTTAATATCCCTGCCCTTATCCATTTGCTCACCGTCTTCACGGCGTGGATGAATAACGTCTATTGGGAAATCTGGATGATGCCAGTCGATTAAAGAATAGTAAAAACCAATTTTAATACCTTCAGCGCGGAAAGCGTCAACGTATTGTTTTACGATATCTTTGCCGTACGGAGTGTTAGTTACTTTATAATCGGTATACTTACTGTCAAAAAGACAAAAACCTTCGTGGTGTTTAGTAGTTAAAACGGCGTATTTCATACCCGCTTCTTTTGCTTTTCTTGCCCATTCTTTGCAGTCGATAAGATCTGGGTTGAAATGGTTAAAGTACTTGTCGTACTTTTCTTCGGGAATACGCTCCATAGTTTTAATCCACTCGTGGCGAGCAGGAAGAGAATAAAGCCCAAAGTGAATAAACATACCAAATCTATCGTGAACGAGCCAAGCGGTGTCGCCCACGGTTTTTCTTCTTTTATAAGAACTCATAATTTCTCCTTAAAAATAGTATATTTTTACTTGTTACGTTAAGTTTAACATACAATTTCATTAAAATCAATAAAAGTGCGGAAACATTTCCGCACTTTTTCTATCTAAAAATTTGAAGCACGTCAACTAGCACGCTAAAGCCTAAAAGTAAAACTAAACCAACGGCGTGGATAACCCCTTCAACTTTTCTATTGAGCGGTTTCTTTCTTATCCACTCAATAACTGCAAACACCACTCTACTGCCGTCGAGCGCAGGGATTGGAAGAAGGTTAAACACCGCTAAGTTAATGCCGATAAAACCAAGCATTTCAAGGAAGTAGTTAAACCCGCCCACTTTTATTGCTTCGGCGGTTAAACTAATGGTAGTTATCGTTCCGCCCATAGCGTTTATACCGAGTTTACCGGTTAAAAGTTGACCGAGCGTTTTAAAAATAGTTCCGCCAACGGACACGGAGTATTGAAGTCCACGCTCTATCGTTTCAAAGAAGGAAAATCTAACGTTTTCGGTAACGTATTTTAAAAGAGTTTTCGTTCCGTTTATGCCGAGTTCTGATAAAATTTCACTATCTGATAAGCTGGTTAAATCCTTGGTGATTTCAACTGACTTTTCAACTTTATCGCTACCGCTAGTCGAGTAGTAAAAAGTAAGAGTTTCGCCCATTTCAAAAGTTTTAGCAAAAGATATAAGATCGCTCGACGTGAAAATTCTAGTTGAATTTTCGTAAACTTCGTTATCTTTTACTCGTAAAAGATAAAACCCGTCAAGTTCTCCGCCTACAACTTGCTCGATAGTTGAAATTCCAAGCGCGGTAAACGCTGAAAAACTATCGGTTAAATTTTTTGAACTAACGTCGTTTCTAAGCCTAACTTTTCTAACAAGTTTTTCGTTTCCGTTTTGAACTTTTACCTTGACGACGTCGCCTTTATTCTTCCCTTTTAACGCATCTATTATATCGGTTGACATAAACACGTTTTTACCTTCGATTTCTAAAACGATATCGTCGTTTTGAAGAGTGTAACCGATAAATTCCGAATCGGTAGTTGGCTTTATATCGTAGGTTTTTATTGATAACTGACCGTAAATTCCAATAGATAAAACTAAAACTATAATTCCAAGCACCAAGTTCATAAGAGCGCCGGATACTAAAACTATAATTCTTTGCCAAGCGGGTTTTGAATTGAAAGAGCCGTCAACCTCGCTATCTTCGTCTTCCCCTTCGAACGCGCAATAACCACCCAAAGGAAGAATTCTTATAGAAAACACTTCGTCGGAATTTTTGTGTTTTTTCTTAAAAATTGCAGGTCCCATGCCGATTGCAAATTCATTTATTTTGAATTTAAAAATCTTGCCTGCTATATAGTGGCCGAGTTCGTGAATCGAAATCATTATCAAGAGTATAACAAGCGCGAGCAGTATTGATAAAACGGTACTTAATACGCCAGATACTGATAATAAATTCGTCATAAACTCCTCCTTTTATAAATTTCATCTACTATTATGCGTGATAACTTATCGGTATATTCAAGATTTTCAAAGGTAACCGGCAAATTTTCCACCTTTTCTAGAACCTTTTCAAGATAAATTGCAATATCGGTGTATTTTATCTTTCCTTCTAAAAAGAGTCCAACCACTCTTTCGTCCGCGCCAGACACCGCGCAAGGATAAACCCCGCCTAAACTAATTGCTTTATCAACTATGTCAAAGCAAGGATATCTTTTTCTATCAACTTCGTAAAAATTGAGCGTTTTGCCATAAAGATTTAACGCGTTGTTTTCAATAGGCAGTCTTTCAGGGTAGGTTAGCGCAAGTTGAATAGGAAGTTCCATTGACGGAACGCCCATTTGAGAAATAATAGCGCCGTCACTAAACTCAACCATAGAGTGAACTATGCTCTCTGGATGAACAACCACTTTGATATCTTCACGCTTTGCGTTAAATAGCCACATCGCTTCAATCACTTCAAAGCCCTTATTTACCATAGTAGCGCAGTCAACGGTGATTTTTTTGCCCATATTCCAGTTGGGGTGCATAAGAGCGTCGCTTGCGGAAACTTTTTCAAGCTCGTCAATAGGAACGTTTCTAAGTGCTCCGCCAGACGCAGTTATAAGTAAGTTTTTAAAGTTTTTATCTTTATTAAAGTTTAAACATTGCCATAACGCTGAATGCTCACTATCAACGGGAATAATCTCAACGCCGTTTTCCTTTGCCATTGGCATAATGAGAGAACCGCCCGCAACGAGTGTTTCTTTATTGGCGAGCGCAACGTTCTTTTTAAGTTCGATTGCGTATTTTACCGCTTTAAGCCCAGCGTAACCCATAACTGCGTCAAAAACGATATCAGCGTCTTCAGTAACGGCGTGAAGAAGGGCGTTTTCTCCGTAGTAAAGTTCAGTTTCTTTGGGAAGTTCCTTTATAGCCGAGAGATTTTCGGGGTTAGAAAGGCAGGCAATCTTTGGCTTAAACTCGTTTACTTGCTCGGAAAATAAAACGGCGTTAGAACCCGCCGCCATTGAAATTATTTTAAATTTTTCAGGATACCTTCTAACGACGGAAAGAACTTGCCTTCCTATCGAACCGGTGCTCCCAAGTAGCGCAATTTTTATCATATTTTTATTATATCCTTAAAAGTTTATAAAAATGAGTAAAAAAGGAAAACGACAAGGGCCGTAAACATAAGCCCGTCAACTCTATCTAAAATTCCACCGTGACCGGGAAGAAGTGAGCCCATATCTTTAACGCCTAATCCGCGTTTTAAAAAACTTTCAAATAAATCGCCAACTTGCGTTACGATACTGAAAACTATTCCCGTCATTATAATATAAATTACTATAGTTATTTTATCAAACGACGCAAACGGATTAATGCTCAATAGAACGAACGCATAGTAAGTTAAAAGCCCACCGAGTATTCCACCTATTACCCCACCGATTGCACCGCTAACCGTTTTATTAGGGCTAATATTTGGGCAAAGTTTTTTACCTTTGAACTTCGAGCCTATTAAATAGGCTAAAGTATCCGTTGAATAAGACGTTGCAAATACTAGTACGAGCGCGAATAACGAAAATTTTCCAACGTGGTTAATAAGCGAAAGGGCTAATAAGATAAGCGTTGGATAGATAAGCGAAAGAATAAAATAACCGAGCTTTTCAATAGCCGTGTCTTTTATAAACACCGAAATTATAAACGCGAAAGCAAAATAGGTGAAAATGAAAAGCAACAAGTACTTTTCTAAAAACACCTTAAAAGGTATTACCGCTAAAGAAAACACTATCGATAATGCTTTTTGAGTTTTAGTAGTTCTATCCCCTAGCGCTTTATTAAGTTCAATTGCTCCCATAACGGATAATATAAGCGCGAATAAATCAAAAAATCTTATATCAACCGTTCTTAATATAAACGCAATTATCGTAGTTAAAACTACGATTGCGCCCGTCAAAGTTCTTTTAAGCATAATTAAAGTTTTCCAAATCTTCTGTTTCTCAAAGCGTAACTATCTATCGCTTTTTTTACTTCTTCTTCTGAAAAATCAGGCCATAATACGTCGGTAAAATAAAATTCCGCGTACGCCGACTGCCAAAGGAAGAAATTGCTAATTCTCTGCTCGCCACTCGTTCTAACTACTAAATCGATTGGCGGAATATCTTTAGTGTAAAGATACTTTTCAAAATCTTCTTCGCTAACGCTTGATAAGTTGTCTTTTAAAATATTGTTTACGGCGGATATTATCTCTTGTTTAGCGCCGTAATTTATAGCAATATTTAAAATTTTAGAAAAGTTTGAAGTTGCCGTTTCAACGTCGGCTATTTTTTCGTTTAAAACGCCACTTAAACGGCTCCTATCTCCCGATACTATAAGCCTTATCTCGTTAGAGAGTAAAGTTTTTTTGTATTTAACCAAGAACTTTTCAAGAAGATCCATAATAGCGTTTACTTCTTGCTCGGGGCGCGCCCAGTTTTCAGTAGAAAAGGCGTATAGACTTATACATTCCACCCCTAACTTAAAGCAAGCGGAAACGACTTTTTCCACGTTTTCCGCTCCTTTTTTATGCCCGAAATTTCTCGGTTTATTCCTTTGTTTTGCCCAACGCCCGTTACCGTCCATTATAAACCCAACGTGGCGGGGTACTATCGAATTTATCATAAAGTTAAAAGATCTTTTTCCTTATCGGCAATAACTTTATCAACCGCTTCAACGGTTTTAGAAGTGAGTTTTTCAACTGCTGCTTCGTATTCAGAATATTGATCTTCGGTTATATCTTTGTTAGTTTTGAGTTTTTTGAATTGATCTAAAACGTCTCTTCTAATGTTACGGATAGCAACTTTACCGTCTTCACCCATTTTCTTAACTTGTTTAACAAGTTCTTTACGGCGTTCTTCGGTGAGCATTGGGAATACTAAACGAATAACGTTACCGTCGTTAGTGGGGTTAATGCCGATGTTTGAAAGTTGAATAGCCTTTTCAACTGCTTTTAAAAGCGACTTGTCCCAAGGTGAAATCATTAAACATTGAGCGTCAACAACCGAAATGTTACCAATTTGGTTGATAGGACTCATAGCGCCGTACGCTTCAACTTGAATTTTATCTAAAATGTGAGGGTTTGCTCTACCCGCTCTAATTTGAAGAACGTTTGATTTTAACACGTCAAGCGACGTTTGCATTCTTTCTTCACATTCCATTTCCATCATTTCTAAAGTTTCGAGTTCAATAGCCATAATAATCTCCTAAATAAAGTTTTTCAATTATTATATATATTGTATTATAAACTTTGCTTTTTGTAAAGAAGTTTTTAATTTTTAATTAAAAAAGCACGCAAATAGCGTGCAATTTTTTATCTTATCCACGTTCCGAGCGAATCGTCTCCATTTACCGCTCTAACGAGAGAATTTTCTTGGTCTAAGCCGAAAGCAAAAATAGGAGTTTTGTTTTCTTTGCAGATAGCAACGGCTGCCGTGTCCATCGCCTTTAATTCTTGACTTATAAAGTCAAGGTACTTGATTTCTTCGTACTTTTTAGCGTTAGGATTGGTCTTTGGATCGCTATCGTAAACCCCGTCAACGTTCTTTGCAAGAAGAATAACTTCCGCGCCGATTTCCGCCGCTCTTAAAGCAACGGCTGTATCCGTTGAGAAGAAAGGGTTGCCCGTTCCGCATGCAAAAATTACTATTCTTCCTTTTTCAAGATGAGAATTTGCCTTTCTTGCAATATAAGGCTCGGCAACTCTAGTTATAGTGAGCGCAGTTTGAACTCTAGTTGGAACGCCACGACGTTCAATCGCGTCTTGAAGGGCTAAAGCGTTGATTACCGTTGCAAGCATACCCATGTGATCTGCGGTTGCTCTATCCATTTCCGTACCTTGTCTTCCACGCCAGAAGTTTCCACCGCCTACAACGATACCTACTTGAACGCCAAGTTCGTGAACTTTACAAATTTGGTCAACCACTCTATCTAAAACGGCTTGGTCAAAACCCATACCCTTTGCGCCAGCTAAAGCTTCGCCACTAATTTTTATAATAACTCTTTTATATTTAGCCATCGTTTTCTCCCTAATTATTGATTTATTATATTATATAACTGTTTTTTATGGTTGTCAATGCGCAAAAAAGGAACTACCCTTGGGTAGTTCCTAAAAAATTACTTTTTCATTGCTTCAACTTGTTCAGCAACAGCGTCTGCCAAGTTTTCTTGTTTCTTTTGTAAACCTTCGCCCATTTCGTAACGAACGAATCTTCTGATAGAAATCTTTTCGCCGATAGTAGCGGTTGCTTCAGCAACTAATTGTTCGATAGTCTTATCTGGATCTTTAACGAATTGTTGGCAAAGTAAGCAGTTGTCTTTGTAGAAAGTTTTAATTCTGCCTTCAACCATTTTTTCAACGATAGCGGCAGGTTTACCTTCTTCAATAGCTTGCGCGCGTAAAATTTCCTTTTCTTTTTCAATTGCGTCAGCAGGAACTTCTTCTACTGTAACGTATTGAGGGTTAGCCGCTGCAATGTGAAGAGCGATATCGTGAACTAAGTTCTTGAATTGATCGCCACGAGAAACGAAGTCGGTTTCGCAGTTAACTTCAAGTAAAACACCAACTCTACCGCCCATGTGAATATAACTTTCAACAAGACCTTCAGCTGCAATTCTACCTGCTTTCTTAGCTGCTTTTGCAATACCCTTTTCTCTTAAATAGTCAACGGCTTTATCCATATCGCCGTTAGTTTCAACGAGTGCGTTTTTGCAATCCATCATACCTGCGCCCGTTCTTTCACGAAGCGTCTTAACGTCATTTGCTGTAAAACTCATCTTAATTCTCCTTATTATTCTGCTTTTTCTTCAGCTACTTCAGCTACAACTTCTTCCTCTGCAACGTCTTCTTCAACGTTGTGCTTAACAGCGTCTGCGCCTTGGTTAGCTTCAATAACAGCGTCTGCAATAATAGACGCAATAAGTTTAACCGCTCTGATTGCATCGTCGTTACCAGGGATAACGTAATCAACGTTGTCTGGATCACAGTTAGTATCGGTGATAGCAACTACGGTGATACCGAGTTTCTTTGCTTCTTTGATAGCAATTTCTTCACAATGTGGGTCAACTACGAAGAGTGCGCCCGGAAGAGTGTGCATATCTCTAATACCGCCGAGAACGGTTTGAAGTTTTTCTCTTTCAAGTTTAAGCTTGATAACTTCTTTCTTAGGAAGAAGGTCAAATTCGCCAGCTTTTTCCATAGCGTCAAGCTTATTAAGTCTGTCAACTCTAGAACGAATAGTCTTGAAGTTAGTAAGAGTACCGCCAAGCCATCTAGCGTTGATGAAGTATTGACCGCATCTTTCAGCTTCTTGAGCGATAGCTTCTTGAGCTTGCTTTTTAGTGCCTACGAATAAAATAGACTTGCCAGCTTTAGCAACTTCTACTACGAATTTGTAAGCTTTTTCAATTTCTTCTACGGTAAGAGCTAAGTCAACGATATGAATATTGTTTCTTGAACCGTAAATGTACTTTTTCATTTTGGGGTTCCATCTTGAAGTTTGATGGCCAAAGTGAACGCCTGCTTCGAGCAATTGTTTCATTGAACATACTGCCATAATTAAATCCTCCGTTTATTCCTCCCGATAAAAGTTTTACCCGATTTTATTCCGCATAGAAAAGTTGAATTTACGGAACAACGAAGTCGGCTCTTATTCGGTGTGAATTTTTCGTGCTTAGTTATAATAACATAATTTTTCTACTTTGTAAACTTTTTTAACGCATATTTTTATAAAAAATAACCCGACGGAATTACCGTCGGGCAATTTTGTTATTCAATAGTCTTTGAATTTTTCTTTTGCATAAATTTTACGAAGATTACAACGCCTGCAAAAAGTACGAGAGCAATAGCCCACATAATAAGCGCAGTAAGTGCCGAACCAATCGATACGATAAAGCCCGCTATAACGTATACGATAAACGTAATTATAGCAATAGTTCCAGCGTAAGGAAGTTGAGTTTTAACGTGGTCAACGTGGTTACAGTTACCGCCCGTAGACGCTAAAATCGTAGTGTCTGATATCGGAGATACGTGGTCGCCGAATACCGCACCGCCAAGCGTTGCAGACATAGTAAGGATAACCATCGTTCCGCTACCGCCAAGGAGCGTTACCGCAATAGGAACGAGCACGCCGAACGTTCCCCAAGAAGTTCCCGTAGAGAAAGCAATACCGCAAGCTAAAATGAAGAAGATTGCAGGGAATAAAGATCTAACTGCTTCAGGGATTTTTTCCATATTGGTTTGAACGAACGCTTGAGCGTCAAGATAACCGCCTTTTGCACCCATAATACCAGAAATAGTCCAAGCAAACGTTAAAATTAAGATTGCAGGAACCATCGTCTTAAAGCCTTGAGTGAAACTACCCGTAATTTCTTTGAAAGAAACTACTTTGTCAACCATATAGTAAATTGAAACGATAACGAGCGCGATAGTAGAACCGATTGCGAGTGAAGTGCCCGCGTCGCAATTACTGAACGCTTCGATTACGCTTGAAGATTGAACTACTTTACCGTAAGTACCAGTATCCCAATTAAAGAAATATCCTGAGTAAATCATACCGCCGATACAGCAAGCGATTAAGATTATAACCGGAACGATTAAGTGGCGAACTTTACCTTTTGCGTTTGCCACGATAGACTTATCTTCATCGGTAGGAAGATCAGTTTCACCAGCGTTTAAATCACCGGTAGTTTCGGCAATAATTTCGTTTTTCTTCATCTTGCCAAAATCTAACTTCATATAGCAGAACACGAATACCATGATGATTGTTAAGATAGCGTAAATATTAAACGGAATAGTAGACATAAATACAACTAAACCGTCGCCGTCAAGGTATCCAGAAACTGCCGCAGCCCAAGAAGATATGGGAGCGATAATACAAACTGGAGCGGCAGTTGAGTCAATGATCCAAGCAAGTTTAGAGTGAGAAACTTTAAACTTATCAGTTACAGGACGCATTACTGAACCAACCGTTAAACAGTTAAAATAGTCGTCAACGAAAATTAAGCAACCGAGAGCCGCAGAAGCGCCGAGCGCACCGCTCTTTGACTTAATTTTACTACCTGCCCACTCACCGTAAGCCTTCGCGCCACCCGATTTTTGAAGTAATACTACGAAAATACCGAGTACAACGAGGAATACGATAATAGGCGCGTTACCGCCGAGTTGTTCACTCATAACCGTGAATAAAGTTCCGAGCGCTTCAAGCGGATTGCCACCGGCATAAAACATCGCGCCGACGAAAATACCTAAAAAGAGCGAAACGTAAACTTGCTTAGTGATAAGAGCAAGAACGATTGCTACTATCGCCGGGACGAAAGCCCAAAAAGTACCTACCATAATTTCTCCTTTAGTATAGTGGCTACTGCCACCTTGTAAATATTTATGCAATAAATATACTATAACTTAAAAATATTGTCAACCGTTTGTGTGTTTTTAGTGAACTTTGTAGAAAACTAAAACTCCCCTACGCATTGGGGAGTTTTAAGTTTTATTATTTGATAATGCTTACAGCCATAGTTTTTAATGATTGGAATACGTTAGTTATTGCCCCAACCGTGTCAAACTCGGAAAGGAATTTGAACACGAAAGATTGTTCGTATATTTCCATTAATTGAATTGAACTATCAAAGGCAATTACCACTTGGAAGATAGTGCTTGTTAAAATTGAAAGAACGACTACTACGACGTAACCAACCGCTACGCCCACGAAGAAACCGCCGATGTGATCGCATACGCGGAAGAATTTGTGCTTTTCGTCTTTTTTGAGTTCGTAAGCAATCCATTTCATAAATAACCAAGGAATTACGAAACCGATTACGTGACCGAGTATACTTGATATGCCCGAAATACAAGGCGCGGCAATACGCTCTGCCATAGTTCTAATAATAGTATCAGACGCTTCGGTGTAAGAGCCGAATTCCGCTTCGAGCGCGGATAAGCTTGCGCCTAAACTATCGAGTAAGTTTACGAAATTTTCAGGCATTGACGCGAAAAGTTCGGCTAAATTATAACCGTTGGCGTTGTGAGTGATAAGTTCTTTTATCGAGCCGTGAACGGCGTCCGTTACCAAATTGGTTATAAAAAGGTCTTCTAAAAAATTAGTGATGAGCGGACCAAAGATGAAAGCGCACGCTAACGCAAGCCAAGCTTTACCTATCTTATATAAAGCACGGTCAAGCCCGTACTTTGTAAAGAAAATTATAAAAAGTAAGCAAATGACGATTAAAATAATATCAATTACTATGGACATAATTTTTCTCCTTCGTACAATCTTGTATAATTATACCATATTCCCTTATAAAAATGCAATATATTTTAATATCTTGACTTGCGCTATTTTATCAAATATAATATTTTTATGAAATATAAAGTTATCGGTTGGACTTTCCAAGAAAATTACGATTTAGAAAACGCTCCCCTTACTTTTGCATCTCGCCACGCTATCGTTGACGAGATTAAAAAGCACGGCTATTTATTTTCAGGTTACGAGCATCAAGAAGCGTTTTACGGTTGCCCGGTACTAAACGACGGCAAAAAAAGAATGCTTTCTCAACGCGGTTTTGCTGGAATTATAGCGGAAGCGCGCGGAGAATTAGAGCCGTATACTTATGCAAAATATATGTTTGGAATAAAAAAAGACGCGCTCATTGTTCCCGACGCTAAAATTGATAAAAATTTGATTTTAAGCCCATCGGAACTTTTTGAAAGTTTTGAGTTAAGCGTTAATGAAAGCACGCTTAATTCCGCGCTAACGCTTGGCGAAATTACGCTTGACGATTTGCCTTATTTACGCTACGTTGACAGCGGAGATACTTTAACCCTTTTATCTAAAGATAAAAAATTCGAGTTTTCAGTTTTAGACGTAGATAGAAAAAAGCTACCTTCTAGCGAAACCGCAACTTTAACAATAAAGGTACTTAAAAAATAACCGAGCAAAACTGCTCGGTTATTTTTTAAAATCACATTTATAGTACGCATTTATTGTTTGTGCTTTACGTAGCAATTAACTTTCTTTGGGAGTTTTGCCGAACATTTTTATATATGCTTTGTAAAAAGAAGAATAATTAGTATAACCGCAAGAAAGGTAAACTTGCGTTGGAAGATAACCTTTATCTAGCATAGTTTTTGCAAAGTATAATCTTTTTTGCACTATGTATTTGTGTAATGAAATACCCATTTGCTTTTTAAAAGAATGAGCCACCGTTGATGGGGCAAACTTTATTTCTCTGCTAATCTTTTCCACGTTAAGGTCTTCGGTTAAATTTTTTTCTATATATTCAATGCATTGCGTTACTAACGTGTTCTGTTTTTGTTCATATCGTTCAATATGTTCCGCTGTTGCAAACTCTGTTAAAACAGAAAAAAAAGCGCCGTATAAAAACAAACCGTCGGTAGGTGAAACACCTTTTTCTAAAATCGCACAAATTTTATTTAATAACGAAAAAGTTATTGAGGAAAATTCTGAAAGTACGGTAATTTTGTTAAATATACGTTGTGGAAGAGCATTTAACAATTCATTATCGTAAAAAGAAACTTTAAGTCTTGTAAAATTTTGGGGAAGTCGCGGAGAGAAAATATGATATTTCCCTTTAGGAATTAAAATTAAAGAACTTTTTGTAAGATTTTGTTGAAAATTTTCCGTACAAAAACTTGCGTTACCGTCTAAATAAAAAAGTAGTTCGTTATAAGCGTGAATTTCTCGCTCGTCCACACGCTCTTTTTTGCAATAACAAAATTCAATTGACCTTATTTTATAATTAAATTCGAAACTCGTACTCATATTTTAATCATAGCATAAATTTGCAGAAAATTCAATCTTTTTTGCACTTTAAGCTATATACATTTATTAAATAATATATTATCATTATTGTATTAAAGCATTTATGGAGTGTAATTATGCAATTAGAAAGAGGAATTTTGTTTGAAGATGAGTTTCAAAAAACTCTAAAAGAAAAGTTTTTTTACGCAGATTATGACCCCGAACACGGGGAAAGATTATTTTTTGATAATTCGGGTGGTTCTTTGCGCCTTAAAAGATGCGTAAAAGTTAAGGCTGAATATGAAGCCTTTCCCGATTGCCCGGAGCGTATTCATGCTCGTTCGGTACATTTAAAGGGTTTGGTGGAAAAAGGAACTAAAGAAATTCTTGAAATAATTTTTGGAGCAAAAAGTGGCGCGTTAATCACAGAACTTACCGCGTCGCAAACGATGTTCCAAATGGTTGGGATGATAATGGAAAACGTGGGTGGAACTAATGCGGTAGTTTCTTCAATAGAGCATCCGTCTGCGTTTGATGCGATTGAATATTATTGCAACAAAACAGGCAAAGAGATGCGCGTTGTCCCCGCAAACCAAAAGACGGGCGGTATTGACGTTGAAGAAGTTATTAAGTGTGTTGACAAAAATACAACGCTACTAAGCATTATGTCCGCATCTAACATTTCTGGAAATATTATGAATATTAAAGAAATCGTTAAGCGCGCAAGAGAAATCAAGCCCGATTTATATATAATTAGCGATATGGTTCAACACGCACCGCATTGCGGTATAGACGTTGAAGATTTAGGTCTTGACGGAGCAAATATTGCTCCTTATAAATTTTTCGGTGTGCGCGGTTGTGGCTTTGCTTACGTTTCAGATAGAGTGATTAAATTCCCTCACCATAAATTACTAGCAAAACCACAAGAAACTTTTGAATTAGGTACAAGCGCGCCTGCAAATTTCGTCGCTATGATGGAAATTATCAACTACGTATGCGAAATTGGCGAACGTTTTATCGGTAAAAAGTCAAGAAAAGAAACTTATGACGAAGGTATGCGCCGTATACATTTACAAGAACGCGCGCTACTTTATAGAATGCTTGAAGGTACGCCCGAAGTTAAAGGTTTAAGATATATTGACGGCGTAACGGTACACGTTGATACCGACGATTTAACACAAAGAGATTTAATAGTTGCAATGAGTATTGACGGTGTTGACCTTACTGAAACGGTTGCCGAATATCAACGCCGTGGCGTAACCGTCTACGAGAGAGTGAACACTAGCATTTATTCAAAGCGCATTGTAGAAGCAATAGGCATAAAGGGATGTATAAGAGTTTCCCCACTACATTGCCACGGAACGGACGATATTGATAAATTTTTGAAAATTACTGCTGAACTTGCAGAAAAGTATAGTAAATAAAGTGGTGTAATATAGGACTATCAAAATGATTAAATGGAATAATAAAACGGCAGAAAATTTTTCGGAAATACTAAAAAATCCGCACGTAATAAGCGTTGGTGGAAGTTGGATGTTAAAGGGAACAAAAGAACAAATGCTAGAAAAAATGAAAAACATAGTGGAGACTTTAAAATGTATTTGCTAGGTGTTGATATAGGTAGCAGTTCTGAAAAGTGTGTGATTTTTGACGAATTAGGCAATTTAATTAGTGTTGCTAAAACCGATTATCAAATAATAGAAAATGGTGAATTTGTTGAACAAAATGCAAATGATTATTATACGGCATTTTTGCAAAATCTCAAGCAAATAGGAAAAGATATTCTTTTAAAAGTAACGGCGATTTGTATTTGCGGACAAACCCCAACAGAAATTTTCGTTGATAAAAATGGAAACGTTTTACGAAATGCGATTATGTGGAAAGATAGTCGCGCAAAAGAACAATTTACCCGTCAAAAAGCAAAGTATACTTTTGCCCAACTTGAAAATTTTGCCGGCTGCCCTATTCCAAAATCAGAAAACTGGACGACTTTAAAAATGGCGTGGGTTAAAGATAATGAACCTGAAATTGCTGAAAAAACATATAAAGTTCTTCAACCAAAAGATTATTTAATTTATAAACTTTCGGGGGAATTTGTTACCGACCTTTGGAGCGCGCGTTGTTTTTCAAACGTTAACACAGGCGTTCTCAATGAAGAGTTATTAAAATTTTTTGGATACAACAAAAATATCGTTCCCAAAATATTTAAGCCAACCGACGTCTGCGCAATGGTAGAAAATGAAGAAGTAGAAAGTTTAGGATTGCAGAAAGGAAACAAAATAGTGTGTGGTTGCAGCGATGGATTTGCGGCAATGTTAGCAGCGGGCGTTTTTGGAAAAGGGAACGTTGCATTTAACAGTACAGGGACTTCTGAAATGGCAGGCGTTGTAAAACTATTCAATACCGCTGTTGACGGTCTATACGTTTTTCCAAAATCCCTCACTAATGAAAAAGCCGTTTATTTTGGACCTACGCAAAGCGGGGGCTCGTCCCTATTATGGTTTGCGAAAAACATATTAAATATCTCTTTTGAAGAAATGATTTTACTTGCAAAACAATCGCCCGCAGGTAGCAATGGACTTATTTTCTTACCATATATAAGCGGAGAACGCGCGCCTATTTGGGATAGTAATGCTAAAGGTTGCTTTTTTGGAGTAAAAAGTTCGCACACGGCAAGCGACTTTGCAAGAAGTGTTTTAGAAGGCGTTGCTTTTTCTATTAAAAATATTTTGGAAAGTTCTATGCAAAGCTTTGATGAAATGCGATTACTTGGCGGCGGAAGTAAAATACCGCTTTGGTGTCAAATTAGAGCAGACGTACTAGGTGTTCCCGTAAAGATAATCGATTGCGATGAAGCGTGCGCGCAAGGTTCTGCTATACTTGCAGGTATAGGCGCCTCGGTATATTCTTCTTTTAGTGATGCCACAGACAAAGTTTGTAAAATAAGCAAACGTTATTCGCCTAATAAAGAAACTAAAAGTGTTTACGACAAAAATTATAACGTATACAAAACGCTATATAAAAACACAAAAGATTTAATGAAAGAAATTTAACGTAAAGGAGAAAATAATGAAACAATCAGATATTTTAAACTTTTCAGTTCAGATAAGTAATGGATTTAAGGAAACAAGCGCAGACGGAGCAGGACTAGTTTTTGATTCAAAATATGGAATTATGTTTTGCGCTTATATGCCGGGATTTCAAGGTAGTTACGGTGAATCAAGGGGTAAGATATGTTTGTCGTATTTTCCGCATCACAACCTACAAATATAAAGTTCGTAGAAATTGCCGTAGGAAACGCCGTTTATTGCGAAAATGCTTTTGGTCTTGGTGACGGAAAAGTTAGAGTTGTTTACGAAAAAGATAGTCGTGAGGACGGCGACCACGATATGTGTTATAAAGATTTTGATTTTTTGACCGAAACGCTTTCGGAAGAAAAAATAATGATGCTTAAAAGAGAAGATGGAAAAGTTGTAAAACTTACAACAAGTGAACAGTTTAAGTATCTTGAAGAGCATGGCTTTAATAATCATGCTTTTTTAAAAACCGAACAAATTTCTTTCGGCAGTCATACTATTTTCCGCGGTAAAGACGGCTTTGTTTACGGCGCGATAACAAGTTATCTCGCAGAGCCTATTTTATATCGTTCAAGTGATAATTTGGCAACTTTAGAATTTTTTGCAATTTGCCCTTATCCCGCTCAATATGAAATGGATTACAAATTTTTAAATGGTAAAATTTACGGGGTGTTTAGAACTCCACCCGAAAGAAACTCTATATTTTATACCACTTCAGATGATATGGGAAAAACGTGGAGTGAACCACAACTTGTTAAAGATAGTGTTTCTTGCAGACCACGTTTAATCAATTATGGCGAACACATTTTAGTTTGCGCTAATCATTATAACAACGATACCGGTAATCGCCCCGAAATACAACAAGCAAGAACTAGTTTAAGGTTTTATTTTGCTGAAAACAAAGCGCCTTGTGAAGAAAATATGATTTTAGAACTATATAGTAAATGCGGTATGGTAAACGTTTGTGTTAAAGATATTCTAGGCGACGTTTATATCGCTTACAGCACGTCAGAACTTGCGCTTGAATACCAAAACGGCAACCCTAAAGTGCGTGGAAAAGACGCAATAAGATACGTTAAACTTGGTGATTTAACCAAATTAAATCAATAAAAAAGGCTATGAAATTAAGTTTAGAACAAATTGAAAAAATCGCTTGCGGTTTAGTAAATATTGAAGATAAAAACGGTTGTTTTAGAATAAATAGATTTACTGATAAACAATTAAAGTTGTACAAAGAATATAAAGGCGGTTATTTTTTTAATAGAGCGCTATGTTCTTCTGGGGTTAGACTTGCGTTTAACACTAATAGTACAAGTTTGTTTATCAAGGGAATTACGTCGTACGGAACTTCACGCACGTATTACACTTTTGACGTGTTTGTAAACGATAAATTAATTGATTGTATTGACAATTTTTTGCAAAAATTTCCTGAAGATTATATTGAACAAGACTTAAAACTAGGTGAGTTTGAAAAAAGGTTTAACCTTGGTGACGGCGTAAAAAAAGTAGAAGTATATTTGCCGTTTTCAGTCATTGTGGATTTTGAAGAAATTTCTCTAGATGATGGAGCGTTTATCGAACCTGTAAAAAGGAAATATAAAGGATTGCTTTTTGGTGATTCAATAACACAAGGGTATGATAATGCGCACGTTTCAAATCATTATTCCGTTGCCGTTTCACAATTATTAGACGTCGATTTTATTAACAAGGCAATCGGGGGAGAAGTATTTAATCCAACACTTGCCAGTCTTAAAGATAATTTTGAACCCGACTATATATGGGTTGCTTACGGCACTAATGACTGGGGAACTGGTTTGGCGTTAGAAGAGTTTTCTAAAAATTGTAAAGAGTTTTATCTTACTTTACGTAACAACTATCCTAATTCAAAAATTATTGCGCTTTCACCGATTTGGAGAAAAGAAATGCTCACGGAAAAAAAGGGTTTTGATTTTGACCTTATAGAAAAAACCATTTCTAACGTAATATCAAAGTTAGATAACGCTACTTTAATAAGTGGGTTTGATTTAGTACCGCATGAAGAAAGGTGTTTTGCAGATTCAAGATTGCACCCAAACGATTTAGGATTTAGTTTTTATGCGGAAAACTTACGTAAAAAAATACAAAGTATATTGAAATTGTAATATATTAGCAATAGGAAAGTTTTAATTGAATATAAATAATAAGCCTATAGGCGTGTTTTGCGCCTATAGGCTTATTTTATATGTATCTTTTTATATTTTAAAGGCGTGTAACCGGTTAACCGCTTGAAAGTTTTAGAAAAATAATTAGGCGTATCAAAAGATAGTTTTTCAGAAATTTCGGTTATGGATAAATCGCTTTCTCTAAGCATTTTTTTTGCCTTTGATATCTTTAACTTTGTAAAGTACGCCATTATCGTCTGCCCGGTTGACGCCTTAAACTCTCTAAATAAATACGATTTGTGATAGTTTAGTTTTTGTTGAAGTTCATCAACGTTTAAAGTTTTATAAACGTTTTCTTGCAATATTTCAATTATGCGCTTGGCAACGTGCCCCTCGTAATCTTCCTTCATTAAAAACACGCTGTCACCATTATCGTTTTCCGCGCTGTTTCGCATTATCCGTATCAATAACATCTCTAATAGATTTTTAAGCATTTGCATCCCGCCTAAAGCAGGTTGAGATTTTAGTGGCATCTTTTTAAGTTCGGGGTTAGAATAAGGCAGATCGAACACGCGCTTACTCTCTTCTATAATCATGTAAACAAATGGCTTTAAATCTTTGTCTAAATTAAGTTTTTTGCCATCGAAAAAGCCAACGCCTTGACTCTTACAAACAAAAGATACAATAAACACGTTCGGCGCAGACTTTCCGTTTGCACAAAGCGAGTGCTTTTCGTTCGGCTTGTGAAATAACATCTCCCCTTCTTTAAGTTCCGTCTCCTTTCCCTCTGCGTAACAAAACACGCTTTCTTTTTCCGCATACACTAATTCCCAGAAATCGTGGCTTTCTTCACGGCTTTGAAAGTTCTTTTCAAACTCAAAGTAATGCACAGTTACGATTTTGCTCACAGTTAACAAATTTTCAATTTTATATTGATAGTATGCCTGTCTCATATATCTATTATATCTAAACACAATAAAATGTCAATAAATCTACAATAAATTATTAGTGTATAAAATTACTTATTTTATGTATTTATAGGCATTATAATAATGTTTTTATAATGGTATAATAAAGAAAAATAACAAAAGGAGATAATTATGCGTGTATTAGCGATAGGAGCGCATCCTGACGATATTGAAATTGCATGTTCAGGAACGCTCGCAAAATGTGTTAAACGGGGGGACACCGTTATCGTGTGCCATGTTTCCAGCGGAAATTTGGGGCACGTTGTTATTCCACCTGACGAACTTAAAGTTATAAGGGCAAACGAAGCGAAAAAGGCAGGGGCAATGGCGGGCATTGAAGTCATTTGCGCTGGATTTGATGATTTGGAAATTTTTGACAACAATAAGGAATCGAGAGATAAAATCGTTGACGTTATCAAATATGCAAACCCCGATTTTATTATCACCCATAATCCTGACGATTATATGCCAGATCATACTGCAGTTTCTCGCTTGGTGTTTGACGCTAGTTTTACTGCTAGTTTACCAAACTATGAAAGCAAGTATAAAGAACCTGCAAAAGTTGTTCCCATTTATTATATGGATACGCTTGCCGGAGTGAATTTCAACCCAACCGAGTACGTTGACATTTCAAACGAGATAGACTTAAAACTCAAGATGTTAGAGTGTCACGAGAGCCAAGTGGTTTGGATGAGAGATCACGATGGAATTGATTTTCCCGATATGGTAAAAACTTGCTCGCGTTATCGCGGTTATCAATGTGGTGCGGAATATGCGGAAGGGTTTAGACAATGTCAAGTGTATTTAAAAGGCACAACTAAAAGGCTTTTACCTTAAAGGAGAGAGTTATGAAATGGTGTGTTATCGGCGCGGGTGGTATTGCCGATAGGCGTACGATCCCCGCAATTATTAAAGATGAAAAGAACGAACTCGTTGCCGTAATGGATAAAAACTTTGAAGTTGCAAAGGCAACCGGCGTTAAATATGGCGTTCCTTATTTTGAAAATGAAGAAGAAATGCTAAAAACCGTTCAATGTGACGCTGTGTATATTGCCACACCGGTTATGTGCCACTATGAACAAGCAATGACCGCTCTATCTTTTGGAAAACACGTGTTCCTTGAAAAGCCCGTTTGTATTGACGGAAAGAAAAGCCGTGAACTTATTGATGCTTTTAAAAATGCCGGTAAGCAAATAAATATTGGCTACATGATGAAGTTTCACAATCTTCACGAAAAGGCAAAGGAACTTATTGAGAGTGATAAAGTAGGTCAAGTTACAAGTGTTCGCGCTCAGTTTACGTGCTGGTACCCCGATATTAAAGAAGCGTGGAGACAAGTTAAGGCGCTTGGCGGCGGCGGTGCTATAATGGACCTTGGCGTTCACTGTATTGAACTTGTTGAATTTTTATTAGACGACGAGATTGAAGAAGTTAAAAGTTTGTATTCCACACAAACTTTTTCCTACGAAGTTGAAGATGGCGCAGTAATAATATTCCGCACTAAACGTGGGGTTCTAGGGCATATTGACGTTAATTTTAATATTCCTGACGATGCTTCTGAAAGCAAACTTGAAGTTTATGGAACGAAAGGTTACATACAGTGCAAAGGAACGCTTGCTCAAGAAGAAGTTGGCACTCTCTCGCATTTATACGCTCCGCAAGGCGACTACTCTGCAGAGCAAAATAGAGTGCTAGGCAAAGCGGATCAATATTTCGGTGAAAAGGGAAACCTATACGAAAAGCAAATTCGCAGTTTCCGACAAACTGTGGAAAGTGGAGTTTTAAATTATTACTACGCAGACCGCGCCGTTCAAGTTCAAGAAATAGTAGATAAAATTTATAACGAAAATTAATTAAAGGAGATATGATTATGAATTTCAATTCAACCGTAAAAGGTAGCGCATTAGAAGGTTTTTATCCCGAAGGATGGGATTTTGATAAAATTGACGCGTGTATCGACTCGCCCGATAAAATAACGGATAGGCAAGCGCACTGGAATAAAGACTTTACCCCTATTCAATGCGATAATCTCAATGAGTTTGAAACGTATATGGGGCATGAAATTGCAATGCAAATTCGCCTTGCTAAAGAGAGAAAGGAAAAAATTGCCTTTATCCTTCCTGTAGGACCGATGGGAATGTATAAATGGGTTGTATATTTCTTAAAAGAATGGAATATATCTTGCGAACACGTTTATACTTTCAATATGGATGAATGGGCTGATAGCGAGGGCAACACTTTAGATTCGTCAAACAGCGGATCATTTCAGTTTGCCATGGAACAAGCACTTTTCAATCCCCTTGGCGAATTGACCGTTCCTAAAAATCAAAGAAACTTTGCAACTAAAGAAAACTTACCTACGTATCCAGTAAAGATCGCAAACTTGAAAAAAGAAGGAGCAAAACTCGTTTTAGTTTACGGAATAGGAAGAATGTGCCATATCGCATTTTGGGAGCCAACTTTTGCAAGCGAGTATAAAACGGCAAAAGAATGGGAAGAAGCGCCTTATAAAATCGCTGCTAAAATTCACCCGTTAACCGTTGAACAAAATGCGCTTACAAGTTTCAAGTCAAGAACCACTTTAGTTCCCTGCCGTGCAAACACTATAGGCCCCGGCTTATTCTTGCAAGCAGACTACGCTATCGGCGGAGCAGACGGAACTCTTGGCCGTGGCATGCAGTGGCAAGGTATGTCGCTTTGGATGACTCTTCGTTACGGCAAAACGCCTTGGATAACTTCTTCTTATATCCCCACTCTTGCGGGAAGATTATTCTTCTTAAAAGATTTGGCAGGTCCGCTCGTTGCGGAGTGTAACTGAGTATGAAAAACGGTATTGCAGTTGCGGGAACTATTCTCGTTGACGAGATTAACGAGATATCCGCATACCCAAAATCTGGGGAACTTACTAAAATATTAAAAGTTGATAAATCGGTAGGCGGTTGCGTGCCGAACGTTGCAGTTGACCTTAAGCGCATTTGCCCAAGCCTTACCGTAAAGGCAATCGGCAAAGTGGGAAATGACGATAACGGAAAATACGTAAAGCGCGTATTTGAAGACAACGAAGTAAACCACGAAAACGTATCAATAGGCAACAACCTCACTTCATTCACTCAAGTTATGAGCGTAAAAAGTGATGAGCGCACCTTCTTTACGTACGCCGGAGCAAATGACGAGTTTGGCGTAAGCGACGTAGACGTTGATCGTTTAAACGTTAAAATGTTCCATTTAGGATACTTTTTACTCATTGATAAAATCGATAATGGAGAAGGTCTTGAACTTCTAAAAAAAGTACGGAACGCCGGAATAAAAACGTCTATAGATTTAGTTTCTGAAAACTCTGATAGATACGGCAAAATATTGCCATGTTTACCTTACGTTGACAATATAATCATTAATGAAATTGAAGCAGGCAAGCTAGTTAATGAGCAGCCAACCGACACCAACTTGATTGCTATAGCGCAAAAAATAAAAGCCTTAGGCGTGAGAGAAAGAGTTATTATCCACTCGCCTAAAACTGCAGTTTGCGTTTCTGATAGCAATGAGACCATTTTGCCGTCATTTAAATTCCCAACTAAATCTATAGTTGGAACAACCGGTGCAGGAGACGCATTTTGCTCTGGAGCACTCATAGCCATTTACCAACAAAAAACCGACTTGGAAATTTTAGAATTTGCTCAAAGCGTTGCGGTTTGTTCGTTAACTTCAATTGATGCAACGAGCGGTGTTCGCAAGCAGTCGGAAGTAATCAAATTTTGTAAAAACTTAAAAAGGATATAATTATGCTTGTAAATTTAAAAGAGATTTTGAAAATAGCAGATCAAGAAAAGAAGGCAATAGGCATGTTTAACGCAACTGGTTTTGATAGTTTGCAGGCTATCATTTCCGCTGCAGAAGACTTAAACGAGCCGGTTATTATTGCTCACGCCGAAGTTCACAACGTGTATAACGACGTATCTATGGTAGCGCCCGCTATGATAGCAATGGCAAAGAACGCTAAAGTGCCGGTTTGCGTACACCTTGACCACGGGGTTACGCTTGATATGATTTACAAGGCATTGCGCCTTGGATTTACTTCAGTAATGATAGACGCGTCTGCCCTTCCCTACGAAGAAAACTTAAGAGTTACTAAGTCGGTAACGGAAATTGCTCACTCAATGGGCGTTAGCGTTGAAGCGGAACTTGGCAGACTTATCAAAGCAGAAGCAGGTAGCAAAGAAGAAACTTTAAATGGTAAACCAGAAGACTTCTACACTCGACCTGACGAGGCTGAAGCATTTGTTAAGGAGACTGGAGTTGACGCGCTTGCCATAGCGTTCGGAACGTCTCACGGGTTCTATACTGCACAGCCAAAACTTGACTTTGACGTTATTTCAAACTGCGCAAAATCAACAAACTTACCTCTCGTAATGCACGGCGGTAGCGGTGTTAGTGAAGATGGCTACAAAAAGGCAATAGCAAACGGAATAAGAAAAATTAACTACTACTCATATATGTCTAAAGCAGGATATCTCGCGGCAAAAAAGGTTATAGAAGAAGGTTCTACTAATTATTTACACGACGTTGAGTTTAGCGCTATGCACGCAATGAAAGAAGACGTTAAAAAAGCAATTAAAGTTTTTTCTAATAAATAAAAGAGAGTTATATTATGGTTTACGATTTTGACAAAGTTTATACAAAAAGAGAGCCCGGCAACTGCAAGTGGGACGTTGAAAAAGGTTGCATAGCCCTTTCCGTTGCAGATATGGACTTTGCATCGCCACCCGAAGTTACAGAAGCGCTTATTAACCGTGTTTCAACGGGTTTATACGGCTACGAAATGATGACTGAGCGTGACTATCAAGCCATTATCGACTGGCGTTTTAAGCGCCACGGCGAAGTTATTAAAAGAGAACATTTAATGGCAACACCGGGCGTATTAAACACTATGCGCGCCGCACTTTACGCTTTAACAAACGAGGGTGATAAAGTTATAGTTATGCCACCGCTCCACACTCCGTCAATTACGTCTGCATCAATGCGCGGTCGTGTTTGCGTTGAAGTTTTAATGAACGACGACGGCAACGGTTATTACACCCTTAACTACGAAGGCATTGAACGAGCGTTTAAAGACGGGGCAAAGGTTTTAATGTTCTGCTCGCCGTCTAATCCGTCTGGCAGAGTTTGGACAAAGGAAGAACTTGAACGCCTTGCAAAAATCGTAATTAAATATAACGGCTACGTTATTGCTGATGAAATTCACGCCGATATCGTATATAAAGGCCATAAATTTATATCGCTTCGCTTAATTGAAGGTATGGAAGACAGAAGCGTTTGTGTATTTTCACCATCAAAATCGTTTAACTTTGGCGGTTTTCACATCGGTTCAGTTGTTGTTAAAGACGATAATTTAAGAAAGAAAATCAAAGATATTTTATACGAAACTGGTAACGTTTGCGGTAGGCCAACGGCTATGTCAATTTGCGCGCAAACTGCCGCTTATACAAAGGGCGGTGCTTGGCTTGATGAGCTTTTAGAGTATTTACAAGGCAATATTGACTTTGTATGTAAAGAATTAGAAGGCACACCGCTTAAAGCGTATAAGCCTGAAAGCACGATTCTTATGTGGATTGACTGTTCGGCACTTAAATTAACTACCGAAAAGTATAACGAACTTATGAAAAAGGCAGGCGTTATGCCAGACCCTGGCCACTACTATTGGATGGACAACCATAAAATTGACGCATACAAAGGACTTCAAGACCATATTCGTATAAACATAGGCGCACCGCGCGCAACGCTTAAAGAAGCGCTTGACCGTTTAAAAAGCGTTCTACTTTAAAATAATTTAAATTATTTTAATAAAACTCTTGCCTTTTACGGCGAGAGTTTTTAAATTTTAGTTCTACGGTGTAAAACATCTCTAAACGTCAATAGTAAATGCGAAAAAC
>JAZSBA010000022.1:0-4004 GCA_045602125.1 Christensenellaceae bacterium
CCGCTCGAAAATACAAAAAGTATTATCTTCGGGGGTTTGCCTAGTACTGCTTGCAACTATCCGCTTTATCTAAGAAATAAATTTTACTCCAAAGACAATTTGTTTTAATACTGAATATTTACTGCGCATTACTTCGTTAAACCCACTCGAAAATACAAGTGGTAAAAGCATAACGAAATACGGTTGAAAAAAAAGACAGTTTGTGTTAATTTATTACTATGATAACTTTAGACGGGATTTTGCTTGAAATCGAGCGTCCGTCCCGCTATATAGGCGGGGAGTGTGGCGAGCCGAATATCAAGAGAGAAAAATTTAATTACTGCATATGTTTTCCTGACGTTTACGAAGTTGCTATGAGTAACCTAGGGATAAGAATAGTCCAAGAAGTTATAAATAACGTTGACGGCGCTATGGCGGATAGGTGTTTTGCTCCGTGGCCAGACTTTGGCTCTAAACTTAAAGAAAATCAAATTCCGCTATATTCCTTAGGCTTAAAAATGCCACTTAAAGAGTTTGATATGATAGGCTTTTCCCTTCAATACGAACTTAGTTACACCACCATTTTATATATGCTTGATTTAGCGGGTATCCCCCTTCTAGCAAAAGATAGGGGGGAAGAATATCCCCTTATTCAAGGCGGTGGGCCTTGCGCTGTTAACCCAGAGCCTATTGCCGACTTTTTCGATCTCTTTGTAATCGGCGACGGCGAAGACAGTATGCGAGAACTAGCCGAGCTTAAACTTAAAACCAAGTCTAAAACCGAGTTTTTAGAAAAAGCAACCGAGATTAAAGGCGTTTACGTTCCGTCGCTAACGTATCCTGAATGCGACGAAAACGGCAATATTATAGGCTTTAAGGGTAAAAAAGTTGAAAAGGCGTTTTGTTTAGATTTAGAAAACGCAATTTTTCCTAAAACTCAAACGGTAGGCAACGTCGAAGCGGTGCACGATAGAGCTGTTATTGAAGTTATGCGCGGTTGCTATCGCGGTTGTAGGTTTTGCCAAGCAGGGTTTATTTATCGCCCCGTAAGAAAAAAGAGCGTTAAAACCTTGACCGAGCAAGCCTGCTCGTTGATTAGAACGACTGGTTTTGATAGTTTATCCTTAAATAGTCTTTCAACTAGCGATTATCCTTACTTAAAAGATTTAATCAATTCTTTAAAAGAGAATTTGCCCGAGTATACTAGCGTTTCTCTCCCTTCTCTTAGAATTGACAGTTTTGACGAGTTCTACGCCAAAGAGGCAAGGAAAAACAGCCTTACGTTTGCCCCCGAAGCGGGAACGCAAAGACTTAGGGACGTTATAAACAAAGATATCTCCGAAGAAGATATTAAAAAAGGCGCTAAAAAGGCGTTTGAGCTTGGTTATTCTCTTATTAAACTTTACTTTATGATGGGGCTTCCCACCGAAACTGAAGATGATATAAAGGGAATAAGAAGAATTATTGAAACCATAAAGAGCGTTTATAGTGAAAACCCAAAACGCCTTCGTGGGCTTAGAATAAACGTTAGTTTATCAACCTTTATTCCCAAGCCGTTTACTCCTTTCCAATGGGAAGAGTTTATCTCCGAAGAAACAAACAAGCTTAAACTTGAACAAGTTAGAACGCATTTATTTGCAAAGGGAACGACCGTTAGTTGGAACGATTATTCCGTTTCCGAGCTTGAAACGGTGCTTGCGCGCGGAGATAGAAGGGTTTCTAAGGTTATACTTTCCGCATATAATAAAGGCTGTATTTTCGACAGCTGGGGCGAGTATTTCTTTGAAGATAGGTGGAATCAAGCGTTTATAGAAAACTCCGTTTCAAAGGAAGATTATAAACGCGCAATCTCAAAAGACAGTATTCTTCCGTGGGAATTTATAGATATAGGCGTTTCTAAAAAATTCCTTTATAGAGAAAAAGAGCGCGCGTACGGAGAAAAAGTTACGGGCGGTTGCCACACCGGTTGCAAAGGTTGTGGGCTCGAAGGTAGGTGCACGCTTTTATGATACTTATAAAATATTCTAAACTTAACGGAGCGGAGTTTATTCCCCACCTTGACACTCTCCGTCACTTTACAAAAACCGTAAGGCGTATGGGAATACCCATTAACTATTCTCAAGGCTTTAACCCGCATATGCTAATTTATATGAGTTCGCCTATCGGTTTAGGGCTTAAAAGCGAAAGCGAGTACTGCTTATTCGATACGCCTTTTGACGGCGATAACTTTTTAGAGTTATTCAATAATTCAACTCTTAAAGGAATAAAATGCCAAGAGGTTTACAAAACTAGCAAAAAACTCAATATTGCAAGCGATATAACTAGCGCTTTATACGAGATTAAGGGAATTAACGCCTTTGACGTAAACGACGTTTTAAACGATAAAGAATTTTCCGTTTTTGATAAAAGGGCGGGGGAAGATAGAGTTGTAAGAGATAGAATTAACAAACTTTATTTTAAAGGGGACACGCTTTTTGCCGAGTTAAAATTCGGTAACGTTACCTTGCGCCCCGACTATTTAATTGAAAAATTAGTTAAGCTCTACGGTGGAAATCATCCAACCGCTATCAAAAAAGACGTTTACTTTTTAGACGGTTTAACGGCTAAAGAGTACGTTGAAAAAAACGCTTGACAATAAAAATGTAATCATATATAATAAATGTACTCTATGATAATAGGGTATTTTGGCGCGCTTGCGCCCGAACCTTGAATACGAGGTCAGCCGTATTCCAATAAGTCCAGGAGGTTAAAAATATGAGAAAGTATGAAATGCTCTACATTCTTACTGCTACTTTAACTGATGAAGAAAAAGATGCAATAACTGCAAAATTCGAATCAATCATTAAAGAATGCGGTGGTAACGTTGAGAAAGTTGACAAGTGGGGAGTTAAAAAACTCGTTTACCCTATCAACTACAAAACTGAAGGTTATTACGTGCTCATGACTTTTGAAGGTCCTACAACCGTTGTTGCAGAACTCAAGAGAATCGCAGGTATATCTGACGGCGTTATCAGAAGATTGATTACCAAAGCGTAATAGGAGAATTTATGAACAAAGTATATTTAATAGGTAACTTAACACGCGATCCCGAAGTTTCTGAAACTTCGACTGGCGTTCCCTACTGCCGTTTTTCAATAGCAGTTAACAGAAACTTCACTAACGCTGAAGGCAATAGAGAAGCGGACTTTTTCAACGTTATCGTTTGGAGAGGTCAAGCTGAATCTTGCGGTAGATTCTTAAAGAAAGGTAGCAAGATTGCCGTTGTTGGTAGTTTACAAAATCGTTCTTACGAAGATAAAGACGGTGTTAAAAGAACTGTTACAGACGTTGTAGCAAGTGAAGTTGAATTCTTAACGACTAACCGCGGAGAAGACGAAGGGCAAGAAATTGTTAGACCTGTTAAGAAAGAAAGGTTATCACTCGAACCTGTTGACGGTGATGACGATTTGCCATTTTAATAAGGAGATAGATTAAGATCATGGAAGAAAAGACCATAGTAGCTAAAAAACCTATCAGAAAAGCGCCTAGAAAAAAGGTATGTATTTTCTGCGTTGAAAAGGTTGAAGCAATTGATTATAAAGACGTAGCAAAACTTAAAAAGTTCGTTACAGAAAAAGGCAAAATCCTTCCCAGAAGAATGACTGGCGTTTGTGCTCAACACCAAAGAGCGCTCGCTAAGGCAATCAAGAGGGCTAGAATTGCTGATTTACTTCCTTTTAAGGGAGAATAATTTTTAAGTACATTAAAAATGCAAGGCTTAATGCCTTGCTTTTTTAATTCGTTATTTTGGGCATTATGCATCGTTTCTGTAAATCCGTTGCACTTACGATGACCGAGCAAGGTCTATCGTAATCGCCCCGTCTTTACGAGCCTTGCCTAATACCCAAACTAACGCCTTAAAACGAGTTTTAATCCGTTATTTACGGCGCCTATCTTTGTTTCTGCTCAAGAGACAGACTTCGATGACCGACTAGGTCGCTCCCTTCCGTAAAACCACAAACGCCTCGCCTAGCTTGTTTCTAACG
>JAZSBA010000023.1:0-7216 GCA_045602125.1 Christensenellaceae bacterium
AGTTTATCGTACTTTTCGTAAAGGTCTAAAACTCTTTTATACTTTCTTTCTTTTTGTGAAAGACTTTTAAGTCTAATTGTGTTAAGGCTTGTGTAAGCCGTTTCCGTTGCCGAGAAAAAAGCAGATAGAATTACTAACGCGATTAACGCTATTAGCAGTGGTAACGAGCCGTCTGGCATTTTAAAAAATTTTACTCCTTTGTATTCCGTTTATATTCTGTTTATCAGTATCGGAATTCTATTTTTTTATATTCAGCGTATTCAAGATACGCTTTCTTCCTAAAATAATAATTGCCTTGTTTAATAATCGAGATGCCTTTCTCTTCAAGATAAGCTTCAAACGCAGATTCGCTAACGCCGTTTTTAACGAGCACTTCTTTAAGTTTAAGATTGCACTCGCTCTCTATATCGCTAGGAGTCCCTTCCGCTTTATTAACGAAAGCTTTAACTGAATTTGAAAAAGCGTTGAATTCTTTTTCAGATTTAAATTTACTCTTAAAATCAATAAGATATTCTTCTAAATTTTCTTTGATAATCTTCTTCATTTGGTTGGGATTGAAACCAAACGGACGCTTAACGTCACTAAATCTTCCTTGCTTGATTACCGCATAGTAGCCTTCTTCATCTGAAAAAAGAGCGTTATAAGGGTTTAAAAAGAAAGTTTTAATCTCTTCAGTTTCCCCGCCTAAAAGTTCAATAAATTCGTTTTCACTATCTACTAAAACTTTTAAAAGGTCTTCGCTACTTGCAAGTTTTTGTTCAAGATCTTCAAAGAATTTATCGGGAGTAAACGTAATTTTATTAAAACATAAGAATTTTTTGAAGATAAAGATTATAAAACTCTTTGCCTTTACAAAACTCAGATGCTTTTTCTCCCAACTATCGTCAAGCGTTATCATTGAAAGGTAATCAACAGGCGAATATTCTTCTTGCGTTAAAAAAGATGCGTCTTGAGAAAAACCGTGTTTAATTTCACGGATAGGAACGGAAAGGCGTTCAAATTCTTCCTTTTCCTTTCTCAAAATTTCTTCAATTTCTTTGTACATTTTTTCAATACAGTTCATATTTCACCTTAAGATTTTTACAATCGTTATATAGTATAACACATTTTTTTAAATATTACAAACGTTTTTATATAATTATGCGCACACGTAATAAAAACGCAAGACACAAAGCCTTGCGTTTTAAAATTTATATAGCAAATTAAAATTATAAATATTTAACGGTTTCAGAAAGTTCAAATCTCTCAAAATGGCGGGGCGCAGGTTCACAATTTTCTGCGGGATAGCCCATAACCAAGAAACCGTAAACTACTATATTTTCAGGAAGGTTGAACGCCTTTTTAACGTCTTCCGGCATAATCCTTCCCACCCAACAAGTGCCAAGACCTAAATCGGTGGCTTTTAGCATCATGTGAGTTTGAACGATAGCGCAGTCAATCTCCATAAAGTTTTTGCCGTTTGATTTTAAAATGCAAGCCTTGTTTTGATCACCGCATATAATGAAAGCGATAGGCGCGTCAAAGTGGCAAGTGGTAAGTTCTCTAATTTTATCCATCGCCTCTTTGCTTTTAGCAACGTAAATAACTTGCGGTTGACTATTTTTTGCAGTAGGCGCAACTCTACCCGCTTCGAGCACCGCTTGAATTTTTTCGTCTTCTACTGGAATTTGCTTGTAACTTCTAACTGAATATCTTGATTTTATAACTTCATCAAATTGCATAACTATACTCCTTTTGATAATTATATTTTATCACTATTTTACAAACAAAGCAAGTAAATAAAATCTAAACTTTGGTTTTGCCTATCTGATTATTCCAAAGGACTTTACGGCAATAGCGGTTGCTTTTACGGTAACTTCGTAAGAGTCTTTGTTAGGCTCGACTACTATGCTTACCCCACCGCTTAAATTAAAGTACTCGGATAGCACGTTTTTAAGGTCGTAACAAATCATTTCAGAAGTGTCCGAACTAAGGAGTAATCTATCGCTAGTGATTATTTCTTTTAAGTTGTTTTTTCTCTTTTTCATAATCGTCTTTTAAGTTCCTTTCTAATACTTCCCCAAAAGCCCGTGTATTTTTTGAGATAATCGTACGTTTTCGTCGATTTTCCCTGAAGTTTTAAAGCTAGAAGTTTTATTGCTTTGGCGCTTTCAAAACCTAGATTTTCAGGGTATAAAGAGTTTAACAAATCGTCGTCTGGAACAACTCCTAAAACGTCTACTTTCAAGGTGTTTTCAACGTCTAATTCGCTTAGGCTACTGCCCGATAAAACAAGGTCGCCACGAATTTTATTTACTATAACTAAAATATCTGAAAGCGGATAAGTTTTTAAGATTGAAATAACTTTATCGGCGTCTCTAACGCTAGTTACGGTTGGCGTTACGATTACGATAGCCCCGTCAGCGGAAGACACCGCTCTATGAAACCCCACGTCAATCCCCGCAGGTGAATCTATGAAGATATAATCAAAAAGCCCGTCTATTGAGTCTATTGCGTTTTTAATATCTTGACCGCTAACTTTAGAAGAAGAAAGGGTGTGGCAAGACGGAAGTACGAAAAGGTTTTTATTAAGGGGGCTTTCAACGAGCGCTTGCTTTACCCTACACCTACCGTTTATCGCGTCAGAAAGGTCAAACACCGCTTTATTTTCAACGCCGGTTAAAACGTCTAAATTATTAAGCCCGATATCGCCGTCGACCACGGCAACACGCTTGCCGTTTTCTGCAAGTTTAAGCCCTAATAGGGCGGTTATAGTAGTTTTACCAACTCCACCTTTACCAGAAGTTATAACGTATTTTTTAGCCATAGTTAAAGTGTAAAATACCAAACGTTAAATATTATAATATTTATTGTTGAAAAATAAGAATTTTTGCATAAAAAAACGCGTGTTTTGAAACACGCGTTTTAACGTTATCTTTTAATTTCCAAAATAGGATCTTGTTCTTGTAAAATAGTATACATCAAGCAATCTTTACCTTGAGTATAACCGCCCATAGTTCCTTCTTCGGGGTGAAGTTCGCCGGAAGAATAAATCATAATCATTTTGCCGTAGCAATCAATAAGCGAATAGTAAACTATGCCGTATTTGCTTTCTTTATATAAAACTTCTTCAAAGGTTTCAACCCCGTTGTTTGAAACGATTTTACCAACGTGAACGTTACATCTCCAAGGTCTTATAGTTGAATATTCTAAGTCAAGCGGAGAAGAATATGCTAAATACAATTCGCCTTGATAATTAAATAAGAAAGGTCTTGTATCAGACGTGTTAAGCGCAAGGTTGCTTTGCTTCCAAGTTTTGCCGTTATCTTCAGAATAGTATAAATTTTGTTGAGTTTCATCGCCGGGATGAGTTCCACCGTTTCTACACATTACGTAAAATTTATAGTCGTGGTAAACGAGCATTGCTTCGTAACTAACGGTACAGTTAGCCATAGAAACAAAACTCCAAGTTTCGCCGTCAGTTGACTTCATAAATAAGAAGTTCTTTATACCGGTAGCGCCACCGCTAACTGCCGTATAGAAAGTTCTATCAACGTTGATAATTTCAGAAGAGAATTGAATAAACTCAAATTCTTGACCGCCAAGTTCTTTGATGTGCGCGTTGATATTTTCTTTATCCATAGTAACGGGCTCCGATTTATAAGCCTTTTTATACTTAACTTCTTTTACTGCGCCAAGTTCAAAAGTCTTTTTGTTTACGTCCCTATAATAATACTTGTAATCTACTTGGTTTGTGATAAAAACTCTAATGGTTTCTTTATCAAGGTCAATTAAATTACAGGTAGTCATTTTAACGCCGTCAAAATCAACGTCTTTATCAAAAACCGTAACCCAATCTGCGTTAGTAGGTTGCAAAATATCATATTTTGCAAGTTTAATTAAATCACTACCTTCGCCGTATTTAGTTTCGCTTGCTAAATACACCGTGTATGCAATAGAGGTTACGCTATCAACAACGGTATGTTGGTCGTTAGCGGCAATATCAACTAAGCCGTTACTAATCATAAAACTAGTGCCTATCGCTTTTGAATCAACGTTATTATTTTCCACAGGTTCATCTCCTTTACACGCTGTTAAGGTAAACGTAAGCGTGAGCACCGTAACTAAAGTTAGAATAAAACTTATAATTTTTTTCATAATAAACTCCTTTATAGATTACGCCTTAATTTTCAAGATTGGATCTTGTTGTTTTAATACCGTATACATCAAGCAATCTTTACCTTGAGTATAACCGCCCATAGTTCCTTCTTCGGGGTGAAGTTCGCCGGAAGAATAAAGCATAATCATTTTGCCGTAATAATCGAAAAGCGAATAATATACTATGCCGTATTTACTTTCTTTATATACAACTTCTTCAAAGGTTTCAACCCCGTTGTTTGAAACGATTTTACCAACGTGAATATTGCATCTCCAAGGTCTTATAGTTGAATATTCTACGTCAAGCGGAGAAGAATATGCCAAATATAACTCGCCTTGATAAATAAAGAGCGCAGGTCTTGTGTCAGAACTTGTCAAAGCAAGGTTGCTTTGTTCCCAAGTTTTACCACCGTCTTCAGAATACAAAAGGTTTTCTCTAGTTTCAGTAGTTGGTTTTGTAAAACCGTTCCTACAATAAGTCCAAAACTTATTATCGTGATACGTTAATATCGCTTCGTAATTTACCTTATGTTTAACAACGGAAACACAGTTCCAAGTTTCGCAGTCAGTAGATTCCATAAACATAAAGTTATCCATATTTTCTCCACCGCAAAAATTTGCATAAAACTTTCCATCAACGGTAACGATGCTTGAACCAAACATTAAATGCTTAAACGCTTGATGACCTTGAGAAGATAAATAGCCGTTTATATTATCCATACTAAAAACAATCGGTTCACTATCTAACGAAGTTTTGAATTTTAATTCGTTAAGTTCGCCAACTTCTAAAGTTTTTTTGTTTACGTCTTTATAATAATACTTATAATCTACCATATTAACGGCGTAAACTCTAAGGTAATTGCTATCTAAACTAACAACCGTACCTTCGGATATTCTTTGACCATCAAAGTCTTTATCTCTATCAAACACGGTAACCCAAGTTGCGTTTGCGGGTTGTAAAACGTTAAATTTAGTAAGTTTTACAAGTTGATCGCTTTCGCCAAGTTTATTTTCACTTGCTAAATATATTGAATACGCTATAGCCGTTGACTTATCAACTACTGTAACCGCACCGTTAGCCGCTAAATCAACTAAACCGTTATTAACCATATAATGAGTGCCGATTGCTTTAGAATTTGAATTATCCACAACTTCACCATCCCCCTTGTTACACGCCAACAATGAAAGCATTGAAATAAGTGCAATGCAAGCGCAAATTAATGCCTTAAAAATTTTTTTCATAATTACTCCTTTAAGTCATAATTGCTCCTTTAAGTAAGGTTATATTTGTAATATATCACATTTTTTTAGCTAATACTATGTAAATCTTGTCAAAATAGTATGTAAAATCAATCAACTTTAACAAAAACGCACGCAAAATTTTGCGTGCGTTACGTAAATTAAATTTTTACGGCTTAAAAGTTAAAACTCAAAGCCGAGTTGAAAGATATTTTAAGCCGTTAGTTGCGAGTTAGCCTAACTCAAAGTTGAGTTGAACTCGTATAAGTCGTCAAAAACAAGTTAGGAAAACTCAAAGCCTATTCAATGCTCTTTTTTAAGACGTTAGAAACAAGCTAGGCGAGGCTCGACGGCAAGTTATCGGGCACAATAGACCTTGCTCGGTCATTGTAATCGTAACTTGACGGCAGTAACAAAGCATAGCGCCGTTTATAACGGAATAAAAAAAGCAAGGCATCGAGCCTTGCATTTTTTATGTCTTAAATAGCCGTGAGAGAGGCTGCCGCAATAGACTGCCCAACCCTCTTGTTAGATTCATCTGGCATTTGAAGAACTATGTGAGAATACTCGGGGAATTCAGAATTGATTACTTCACGAGCCTTTTCTAGGATAATATCTCCGCCTTTACCTGAAGTTACACGACCTAATAATAAGCAATGCTTAATATCGTAGAACTCGCTATAATATGCGATTGTGTAACCGAGATAAATACCTATGCAAGCGTAAATATTTTTAGCCATTTCATCGCCTTCTACCATAAGTTTTTGAATAACTTTTAACTTTTCAGCGGGAGATAAGCCTTCTTCAAACTTAAAGCCAGCGGATTCTGCAAGTTTAATAACGCTATCTTGAGAGAAGTACTTAACACCGCAACCATAGTCGCCAGACCACTCGTCAACCATAGCGCCACGATTATAGTCAACCGGAGCGAAAGCAAGTTCGTTAAGCCAACCTTCTAAGCAACCTTCACGGTTGATATAGCCTACCGCTTCACTAGTACCCATAGCAATACCTAAAACTGCGGTATCGTTAAGGTCGATTGCGCCTGCAAGCGCAGTAACGTCACCGTCGTTAGCTACTTCAATTGGAGCGCCGATTTCTTTAGCAATATCAAGATACATAGTTTTAACGTGCTTTTCAAAATCATCTTCGGGAACTTTTAAGAAAAGTGATGCAACCATAATCTTATTGTCAACGTAAACGCCGGCGGAAGAAACGCCGATAGCGTCAACTCTTGGCATTTTGCTTGCGGCAGTTTTCATTGATTCCATAATACCTTTGTATTGATAATGCCAGTCAGAGTTGAGTTTGGGATGCCAAACTACTTCTTCGCTATAAACAACCTTACCGTCGATAACAGCGGAAACTTTTCTATCAGAACCGCCCGCGTCAAAACCGATACGGCAACCGTCTAAATGACCGCCAACTTTGAGTGAACAACCGTTAGCCTTGGGGAAATCTTTTTCTTCAACGTATAAAACTTCAAACGGCTTTTCGTATACGCCTGACATAAACTTTTCGTCAAACGCGCGAGCGCCGGTTTTAGAATACGCTTCTTTAATTCTTTCGTAAATATACTTATCGCCAGAAAGAATAACTTTATAACCGCCGGCTACCCAAAGGATAGTTTTAATAAGCCTTTCAGCAACGCCGTAGTTTTCTTCTTTCTTGCTATCGTCAGCAAAAATATCAAGGTTATAAATAAAATTGTAGCCTTTATTTCTTTCAACGCAAATCTTCAAAGTCTTTTTTTGTGATTCCGCTACCGCCTTTTTAAACTCTCTGAGTTTTACAATCATAGGATAGTAGTTCTTGTCGTAAATAGGTGTAAATTTCATAA
>JAZSBA010000024.1:0-2554 GCA_045602125.1 Christensenellaceae bacterium
AAACTTTACAACTGAAGTTGATAAGCACCCTTTTCACGAGCTAGTTTACGTATCAAAAGGCTCTTTAAAAGTAAAATCTGAAGATTATACCGGCACGTTAGAAAAAAATAATTTAATTATTCATAGACCAGACGAATATCACTCTTTAATATCTGAAGATAAAAACTCTGCAACGGTAATTATTATCGGTTTCACTTGTGAAGGACTACCCGCCTTATTTTCATCTAAAGTTATATCTTTAAGTGATTCAAACATTAAAAAACTTGCTGAAGCTGTAAAAGAAGGTAGAAACGTATTTGCACCCCCGCATAACGTTCCCGTCTACGATATGAAAAAGAACAAACATAAAATTTATGGCTCAGAACAAATGCTTAAAATCACGCTTGAACACTTTTTCATAAATATTATTAGAGAGCATTATATAACGTCGAAACAAGAAAACTTCCCTACTAAATTTAACGTTAACGAGATTATTAGCTATCTTGACGATAAGTATAAAGAAAAGATAACTCTTGGAGAGCTTGCATTCATTTTTGGAACGAATAGAACAACTCTTTGCAAGGAATTTAAAAAGGCGACGGGAACTACCGTTTTAGACTACGTTGGAGATAAAAAGATAGAAGACGCAAAACGCAAAATCAAAGATACTAACGCAACTTTTACGGAAATTTCTATCGAATTAAACTTTGAAAGTATTCACTACTTTACCAAATTTTTTAAGAAAAAAACTGGGCTTACACCTAAAGAATATAGGCGTGCGTTCCGTAAAAAATGATAAAAAAAGTGTTGCTAAAAAAGCAACACTTTTTAAATTATATAACCTAACAATTCAAATGCTAAAATAGATAAAACTGACATTATTGCTACGACTACGAGCGACTTTTTGCTCGACGCGCCAATAAACGCTACGCAAGTGCCTATTATCGATGAATAAACGTTTCCCGTAACGAAGAAAACTGACGGAAAAGTCATAGCTGTAAGCACCGCGTAAGGCACGTAATATAAAAAGGACTTAATAAACCTAGATTTTATCTCCCCTTTAAAAAATACCATAGGGATCATTCTTATAACGTAAGTAACACCCGCCATAGTGAGCGCCATAAGTATCATATAAACCGTTTCATTCATTTTGCTCACCATCAGATATCGGGAAAATTAACGCGCCAATAATTGATGCAACGACTGCGCAAATTATATACGATATTCCTTGAGAAATAGTATTAAGATATGGAACGAAGGTAAACGCGCAAGATAAACCAGCACTTATTAAAACTACTGGGATAACTTTGTTATTATCCATCATGCCCGGGACTATAATCGCTATAAACATAGCAAATAAAGCAATACTTAATGCCGTAACTATAACTGACGGCAAAACGTTTCCAAGAAGAGCACCAAGTATCGTTCCAGTCGCCCAACCAAAATAAGGAAGAAACATCAAGCCTAAAAAGTATTTTTTCGTTACTTTTTCTTTATTTGATACGGCTACGGCAAAAATTTCGTCTGTTACGCCAAAGGCACATAAAAATCTATCTAAAAGTTTAAATTTAGGATCAAGCTTTTGTGATAAAGTCAAACTCATTAAAAAATATCTTGCGTTAATTACTAATTGAGTTAAAATAACCTCAACGAAGGTTCCAAAAACTGAAATTACCGTAATTCCCGCAAGTTGCCCTGCACTCGTTAAGTTTGTCATAGAGATTAAAAGCGCAATAAACTCAGGCAAACCGTATTCTACCGCAGTTACGCCAAACGCAAAAGAAACGGATAAATATCCGAGCGCTATTGGTATTCCGTCTTTCAATCCTTTTTTAAACGTCATTTTATTGCACCTGTAAACAAAAATCTTTATTATTTTATCATATTTATAATTTTGTTACAACAAAAAACGCATTATATAATGCGTTTTTTTTAATTTAGTTTTTAAAGATTATAAAGATTTCGCCTTCACCTTCGAGAGGAACTTTATTGTTTTCCGTCGGAATTGACCCGCACGACGCCGACCCAAGTCCAGACATACAATAATCAAGTGAAACGTAAGTTCCGTCGGATGCAGGTAACTCATCGTAATGATTGCAAGACGCAAGAGTTTCCCTAGAATAAGGAATTGCGGAAAAAGATTGCATGCCTTCAAATCTAATTAAGTTATCATCACTTAAAAGTTCAAGGTATTCTGCGCCATAGTGAGAACCGCACTCCTGAGGTTTATAGTAGTTATAATATTGCTTTTCAACGGTTGAACTGTATTCCTTTTTAATTGAATATGTGTAAAGGTCTGAATAAGTCTCTCCGTCGCCGTAAGCGAGATATTTAATATTTGAATACTTTTTATCAAGCTTTAATCTTAAACCAACACGCGGATAATAGTTAAAATAACCATTTTCAGTTTTGAGAATTTTTTGCATCTTATAATTAAGTTTTACTACTACTCCGTTTTGAACAAAAGTATAAGTTACAGTTGCTTTCATAAACGGAATATAGCCTGTTCTTGCAAACGATAAATCGAACGAAACTGAATTTTTGTTAAGTTTATAATCTAAAACCGTAATCTCAG
>JAZSBA010000025.1:0-9006 GCA_045602125.1 Christensenellaceae bacterium
CAAGGGGGATGATTAAAAAGTTTGCGCAAAAGGTGAATATAAACAAATATTTAAGTTTAATAAAATTTGATGAAAACCAGTTTGATAATGGAACAATCGGACGTGTTTTATGTTTAAGGGAAAAAGCTCAAACTGAAATAAATTTATATTTTTGTGAAGATAGTAATAAACTACATGAATCATATTTGGACAATATAGGTCAGTATGGAAGTCTTCTTGAAAGTACAAAAATCTTGCTATCCAATATTATAAATCAAATTGTTCAAAACGAGAGAAATAAAGATATTGTTTTGTCTCTTTTGAGTATTGATGGCAAAAAATATACAATGGAGGAATTGGGGAAAAGATACGATATTACAAGAGAAAGGGTAAGACAGATATTCAAAAAGGAATTAGCGAGATTATCTTATGGTTTTAACTTGTACTCAGAAGAGGGTGTTTTACGATATATTTTAAGACAAAACTACTATAATCTTTTTAAAAGTTGTCCTGTTGACTCATTTATCCTTTATTTACATATTGAGAATCAAAATTATGTATTAAAAGCATTGTTCAGAGTTCTTTTACACGGCGTTTCTATGCCTGAGGATTTGAATGATAGAGTGAAAACAGTGCAAAGCCTTTTAAAAGAGAAGAAAAGAGAGACCACCGTTATTGTTAAGGATGATACAATTAAGTACAATGGTTTTCAAGTTATTCTTGGTGATGATGGAGAAGTTTTGACAGATTTAGAATTATTAAGTAAATTGAAAGAAGAAAGACTTAATATGGCCAATAAATTAGGAGTTCCTGCGTATTGGATATACCATAATAAACATTTAGTTCTTCTTGCCACGTTTAAGCCGTTAAACAAAAAAATGTATTCATCATTAAGAGGATTTACAGAAAAAACATGGAATGATTATGGTTCTGTTATGGTGGAGATAATCAAAGAACATATTGATAGCACCTCCAATGAAAGAAATCAGTATGTTGACGAAGAAGATGAAGGGAAGACGATTTCTGTAAATATAGCAACAAGTGATTCTATGATTGGAAAACCGTGGGGTAAAGATGAGGAATCCAAATTAATAGAAGAGTTTAATCAAGGATTAAAGATATCAGATATAGCTAAATTACATAATAGAAATAATGGTGGTATACGAGCAAGATTAAAAAGATTAGGTTTAATAGAATAAAGAACAGACTCAATCCATTCCTTATTTTATTGTAAAACTGGAATAGGAGGCGGTTTAATACGAGATTGATTCTCGACGAGAGTGAAAATAAATGTGTATTTTAAAAAAATCGCGTTAGAATAGACATAGAATAGACATATTACGAATTTTATTTCACGTTACAAAAAACTCGTGTAAAGACGAAAAATATGCTTTGATAAAACGAATAATATGTTCACAAAATCAAATAAAAAATTATGCGTTGATTCTATGGCTTACCTCCTAAGGGGTGGAGGGGAGGGCTAATCTCGGTGGGAGTGGAAGTTAAAAAAATATTAAAAATTATTAAAACGTATCACCAAACCGTTGAGATTTTTAAAGAGAAAATTTAATATAAGTTTTTGTTTTTAATATTGACAAAATTTATGTTTGGTGGTTATATATAAGTAGATGCGATACCGTCGCATAGTTTTTTGACTAAAGGAGAAAATATTATGATTTACAAAGCAGTTCCAGGACCTAAGGTTATTACTATCGAAAACGACAACCTTTTTATGGCTACCGATACGTTTGCTAATCTTATTAACGCAAATGCTGTTGACGGATGGAGATTCCACTCTTTAGAAACTATCAGAACTACTGAAACTACTAAAGTGGGTTGTCTTTTTAATAAGCAAGACGTTATCACTAATCACGACATTTATATGCTTATATTTGAAAAGGACGAATAATGTCATCTTTAGACAAAAATAATACTACTTATAGCCAGCCACCAACGCAACAAGACTTGCTTACAGAGTATCAAAAACAAGCAGAGAAAAACCCTTCTTCTATATATTATAAAAGGACTTTGGTGCGCCCTAAATTACATTTTTTTAAAGTGTTATTGCGCATCGTAATATCTTTAATAATTAGTTCGGTTGTGGGAGTATCCACGTTTTTGTTATTTGAAAGCGTAATTGCATCAATTCTTGCAGGAATTGGGGTTTTGCTTGTAATTTGCATTATTTTTGCCAAACGAATTCTTATTTGGTTCGTATTAGTTTACCAACGCTTTGCTTCTAAAGAAAGAAGGGAACGTTGCCGATTTGAGCCGTCGTGTTCGGAATACATGATTTTAGCTTTGCAAAAATACGGACTTATTAAAGGATTAAAAAAAGGAATAAATCGATTGCTTCGATGCAAACCGCCAAACGGTGGTCTTGATTTTCCGTAAAAAACCAATAAAAAAGAACACTTTTTAGTGTTCTTTTTTTGTTTTATTTTTTCTTCTTTGAGTTCTTTTCTTGGGCGCGCTTATCACTAATTATCTTCATTTCAACTTCAGTTATAAGCGTAACGTTGTTTTCCTTTGCCCATTGAACGCAACCTTTAAGTACGAGCGGTAAAAATACTCTAGGAACTCCGAGAACGGTTTTTAAAGCTTCGTCTGTAAACTTAACGACGTCGTCAACTCTATCGGCTGCGTATCTAACCGATTCAAGCGACGCTTGCCTTACTTGAAGAAGTTCCGCTCTCATTTTAGTTTTTCTATGGAACCAAAAATTTTTGCTATCGCGATAGCCGTAATCAACGGGGAGCGGTGGGAAATCCTTTGCTCTAACGCCGTTTATAATTGCGTCGCTATACTTTTTCTTCATTAAGATTTTATCAACCTTTAAAATAAAGTGAGCGCCGAACTTACTAGTTATACCGTTAAAATCGTGATATGGTGGTTCGTAACCGTTTAAGTTGCCGGGCATATCTTTATCCGCGCCGTCAAGTTCTCTAACCCAAGTGCATTCGATAACTTGAATTGCATCGGTTAAAACGTGCGGGCGTTTTTCCCCAGTTTCTTCTTCAATAAGCCCCGGTTCAAGCTTAAAATTGCATCTCGGCATCTTTTCGCTCGGCTTGTCACCCGGCCAAGAAAGTTTAACGGCTTCTTTAAAAGTAGAAGGCTTGTCGTCGATAAAACTAATTGCGCATTTTCCCGTTCTTAAAATGTTTTGAGCGGTGTTAGACGAGTTACGGCAAGAAAGAAGCATAGCGTAATAATCTTTTCCAGCAACGTAATAAGGCTGAACGAGAGAGTATGGACCAAGCGTAGTAGACCCGTCTTCACTAAGCGTGCTAATTATTACTGTTGGCATTGGAAAAAACAACGAAGTTTGATAAAAGTTATCAACAATTCTTAAATTTTCAAAACTGCTCATAAAAATCTCCTTAATAAGTTGTAATAATATTTTAACACCGAAAGCTAAAATAATCAAGGCGAGCCGTTCTTTTTTTATTTTAAAATCTTTTTTATGATTGCAAAACGCAATGATTTTGGGAGAGCGTTAAGTAGTAATAAAAGTTTGTTCCTGTTTATTGAATAAGCAAATTTAGGTTTACTTTTAGTTGCTATTTTCAACGCTTTTTTAGCAAGCTTTTCAGGGGAAATGCTCTTTGATTCAACGCTATCAACAATCTTTTTAAAACGCTTAGAATTCATTTTATAAAGTTGAGTTTTTTCGCAAAAACGGTTTAACGCGTCGGTTGAAACTCCAAGCATATCGGTTGCAACCGCTCCCGCCCTTAAAACCGAAACGAAAATTCCAAGCAGTTGAAGTTCCATTTTTAGTGAATAAGCGTAAGAGTCGAGCGCGCCCTTTGACACCCCGTAAACTCCGGTAAACGGAAGGGGATCAAGCGGGGCAAGTTCGCTAGTTATCATAACTATCCTTGATTTTTTTTCAAGTAACGGCAAAAACGTTTTGTTTACGTTAAACGCTCCGTAAAGGTTGATTTTAAATATTTTATCAAACTCTAAAGAGTCCATTTCAACTAACGAGTCAAGAGCGTAAACGCCCGCAAAGTGAATTATAGCAAAAACTTTATCCGTTACGCTTTTAATCTTTTCAAATGCCAAGGCTAAACTCTCTATACTAGTAACGTCTGCAAGTATTGGGATAACGTTATGAGTAGGCTCTTTAATTTTTATATCGAGCGCAAATACGGTAAAGCCGGAACTAGCAAAAAGTTCAATTGCTTTTTTGCCCATGCCACCGTACGCGCCCGTAACTATTACGTATTTCATACTTTCTTTTTAAAAACTGACGGAATAAACATAAATACTATCGCGCTAATTGCTAAAAGATATGGATAGAAAAGATAGGGAATAATAGCGCCTGCGGAAATTTTTGCTATTCCAACCGCAGTTATCATTTGCGCGCCGTAAGGAATTATTCCTTGAACGACGCTACCGAATATATCAAGGAGCGATGCGGTCTTTGTGTTGGTTATTCCGTACTCTTCGCTAATGGTTTTTGCTATCGGCGCTGCCATAACGATAGCTACCGTGTTATTTGCAGTTGCAATGTCCATCGCGGAAACGAGTAAACTAATTCCAAGTTGACCGCCAACTTTTCCTTTAAATACGCGTTTAATTCCAGACAATAACGCGTCAAACCCGCCGTACTCTCTCATAAGAGCGGAAAGACTTGTTACTAAAATCGTTACCATAGTTACTTCAAACATACCGCTTGCGCCTTCGCCCATTGAAGATATAACTTGCAATACTTCAACGCCAAGGCAAAGTTTTATAACTATTGCAGTTGCAATACCCGTTAATAAAACGATAAAAACGTTTACGCCTGCAATTCCGCCTATTAAGACTAAAATATACGGAATAAGTAGCCAAATATTGATTTTTTCGGGAACGTACTCAGTCGGGTTGTTAGAAGTAAAAGCAAAAACAAATAAAACGACTAACGTTAAAACGGCGGCGGGAAGAGCGATAAAGAAATTTTCTTTAAACTTATCTTTCATTTTGCAACCTTGAGTTGAGGTTGCTGCAATAGTCGTATCTGAAATAAAAGACAGGTTATCGCCGAACATAGCGCCACCTATAACCGAACCGACAAGTAGCGGAAGGGAAACTCCCGTTGCTTGGGAAAGCGCAAGAGCAATCGGCGCTATAACGGAAATCGTTCCGCAAGAAGTACCCATAGACGTTGAAACGAAACACGAAACTATAAATAAAACTAGAGCGGAATAGTTTGACGGAATAAAACTTAAAAACAAGTCGGCAACCGTTTTAGCCCCGTCTCTACCGAGAGTTCCTGCAAAAATGCCGGCGGTAAGGAAGATTAAAATCATAGTTACTATGTTTTTATCCGCTAAGCCCTTAGCCATAACCGAGAGTTTATCTTCAAATTTGAGTTTGCGGTTTTGAAAACACGCAACGAGTATTGAAATTAAAAACGCAACTACTACGCTCATAGCGTAAAAGTCGTTAAAAATAACGCCAACGCCAATATAAACTACTAAAAACACCGCAATTGGAAGGAGCGCCCACCAATTACCTTTCTTTTGCTCTATCATAAATTTCTCCTTAAACTATTAAATTATAACCGCAGTTAGTCAAAAAGTCAATAATAGAATAATAGCGTTATTTTTATGAAAATCGGGTTTTGATATTTACTTTATTTAAAAAAAGGTATATAATAAGCGTGTTAATTAAAATTTAAGGATTTATTATGGACGGAATAGTATTTTTTATCGTTGCAATGGCGGTGCTTTTAATAGCGATTGCTTTTGCCGTTGGTATTAATTTTACAAGGAAAAAGAGAATAGGCATATTAAAGCGTAGCGGATGCCTTATCGTCGGCGTATTTTTATCGAGCACGATACTTTTTTTACCTATCTACGTTCAAAATTTTGAAACTAATATCGTAACGCTTAAAACGATTTTACTTTCGTTACACAACGCGATAAGATTATTCGTAGTAGACGCTGATTTTGAAACTGTAAGAAATTTCGTTTACACGCTTGACGGAGCGTATGCAACCGTGTATGAAATAATTTTTGCTATTTTATACGTTTTAGCGCCTACTTTAACCGCAACTTTCTTACTTTCTTTATTTGGCGATATGTCGTCTTATTTAAAGATGTTTACGTCTTTTCATAAAGAAGCTTACGCGTTTTCAGACTTAAACGAACGCTCGCTTGCTCTTGCTAAGGATATAGTTAAAAACAAAAAGAACGTTTTAATAATTTTTACGGATATTTTAGCAAATAAAGACGAGTCTAACGACTTGATTGAAAAGGCGAGTGAGCTCGGCGCTATTTTATTTAAAAAGAGCATTGCCCACGTTCATTTTCACGTTCACTTAAAAATCAAACCAATTGCGTTTTTCGCAATAAGCGATAAGGAAGACGAGAACGTTTCTCATAGCTATGAACTTATTAAAAAGTACGGCAATATTGCAAACAGAAAACTCTATCTTTTCTCGATGACTAAGCAAAGTGAATTATTCTTAGATAACATTGATAAAAGTTACAAGATGAAGATTAAGAGAGTTAAAGAATCTTCATCGCTTATAAATAGGTATTTATACGACAACGGCAAAGAAATCTTCAACGGAACGCACGCGGAAGAAGACGGATTAAAAGTTATTTCCGCAGTAGTTCTCGGTATGGGTAAATACGGTACTGAAATGGCAAAGGCGCTCCCGTGGTTCTGCCAACTTTCAGGATATAGATTTAAACTCAACGTCTTTGACAAAGACGTAAACGCCGAATCGAGATTTAAGGCGTTATGTCCGGAATATCTCAACCCGAAATGCAATAGAGTTTACGTTGACGGCGAAGCTCAATACGATATAAGTATTCACTCGGGCATTGACTTTAACACCTTCGAGTTTGGCGAAAAACTTCAAAGTATAAAAGACGCGTCTTTCGTTTTCGTAGCGTTAGGCTCGGATGAAGACAATATTGCTTACGCGGTTAGCGCAAGGATGTATTACGAAAGAATAGGAATTCATCCTAAAATCGTAGCGGTCGTTTACGACGGAAACAAAGTTGACCAAATTAGAAACGCCGTTTGCGGTAGCGGGGACAATAAGCGTGGCTTTGATATCGATTACGCTGGAACGTTAGAAGAATTATATTCTTATAACGTAATAATCAATTCCGAACTTGAAGAAAAAGCGTTAGCCGTTCATATGCGTTGGCCGGCGGATGATAAAACTCTTGAAGAACACGAAAGGGGTTTTTGGACTAACGAGTATAACTACAATTCGTCTTGCGCCTCCGCAATACATAACAAGGTTAGAGTTGAGTGCAAAATTTCAGGCGCCGATAAAGATGAAAAAGACTTAACGGCGGAAGAAAAGGCGATTATAACTTTAATAGAACACAGAAGATGGAACGCTTACGTTCGTTCTTGCGGATACGTTTATTCGGGCTCGAAAGAAAAATCTTCGAGAAGCGATTTAGCAAAAATGCACAACTGCCTTATCCCGTTTGAAGAACTTAACGATAAGTACAAGCAAATGGATACCGACATCGGCGTTAAAAAGTAGTGCGATAAAAAACCACATAAAAAAAGGAGTTCGAACCGAACTCCTTTTTAGTTTTATTAAAAACCTAATTTTTTGATTTTTTCTTGCATTTTATCAGCGTCTTCTTTAGTGAGTAAGCCCGTTTGCATAGTGTAAGTTACGCTCTCGCCTTTTTTAAGATAGCGTTGTTGATTGTTTCTTTGGCAGTAAAGTCTACCTAAATGTTCGCTCGTTGCGGGAAGAACCATACCCATAGCGTCTTCGTCTTCCGTTCTTGAAATCCATCTAGTGCCGTAGGGAAGTTCGCTTGGTCTATGAATAACGTAAGTTGCAGTTCCGTCAGGATTTACCTGCATAGTGTAAGCGTTGCCGTTTTCGTCTGCTTGATATTTAGCGCACATAACGATTTCAGGGTGATAAGATTGATTTTCACCGCCAACGGTGTCCATTAAATACGGGTTGTTATCGAGCATATCAAGATATGCGTTAGTCTTTTTAGCAAAATCTTCCGACCAGTAGTTTTCAGGAACTTCGTGATTGATTTTAATTTGCTTTCTATCTGCCGTGTAGCAAAGTTTAGCACCGTCAACGGGGCGGTGGTTAATGTGGCAGAGATAGTAGTATTCAAGCGGAACGTCTTTGTTGTTTTTAAAGGTAACTTTAACGTCTAAATAAGTTGCGTTATCGTAAAGTTTTACGATAGGGGTAAACTCGTAATTAAGTTCAAAGCAAGCCTTGTGAGTGTAAACACCGGAAACTGCTATATAATCGCCCTTTTCATCACAGCCCGTTTCAACAAATACGGTATCGTATTTAGCGATTGGGAGTTCGCCGTGTGGTTTATGAGTATCTTCACTCGTTGGATTTCCCATAGCGGTAAGACCACAATGCATAAGGAAACAACCGTAAGATTCGCCGTAAACCTCTTTACACTGAATAGGATCGTCGTAAATCGACTTCATAGCAAGTTCTTTACCTAAAAAGTCGCAACGCCAAATCATTTGACCCATATAAGGAAGGATAGACGCGCTACCTTTTGAGTTTTTAATCTTTATTGCTTTAACGCCGGTTGCGTAAGTAAAAATGCTTGCGGAAAGATTGCCGAACGCTACGATTTCAGTTTCCTTTTCCGTCCAAAATTTTTCGTATAAGTAAGTTTTAGATTGCATAAATATCTCCTTAGATTTCAGTTAAAGTTATTATACAACATTGACAAAATAAAATCAATATGATAAAATAAAATTAATAAATATATCAAACGCCAAGGGGTTTACTCGTAGGGGAAGCGTGGCGCAAATCCACCGCAACAGTCATTGCCGTTAAAGTCGGAATACCTACCGTTTGACGAAGTTATTTATCGTTTTTGGACAATGAAAAGCGAGAGATAGCCGTTTTCGGCACGCTCTCTTTTCTAATGAAAGGAGATTTTTTATGAAAAAATTATTTAAAAACACTAAACTTTTATTACTGATTGCGTCAATTTTAATTGCAATCATAATGGCTTTAATTTACGTTTTTATAGTTATGCCAAAACGTGTTAG
>JAZSBA010000026.1:0-3015 GCA_045602125.1 Christensenellaceae bacterium
TTGGAATTGTCGTCTCCCCTAAAAAAAAGAAAAAGGTAAGCAAATAATTGCTTACCTTTTGGCAGGGGAGACGCGATTCGAACACGCAACCTACGGTTTTGGAGGCCGCTACTCTACCGTTGAGCCACTCCCCTATGAAAGCATAGTTATTATATAACAAAATTATCTTTAAGTCAACAAAAAATAGCATAGTTAAGGGTAGTTATTTATAAAAATTATCATCTAAAATTGACAAGCGGTAAGTTTAGTTATATAATAACTATATAAACTTTAACAAGGTGCTTTATGAAAAAAGTAGAACTTTATACCGACGGCGCTTGTTCGGGTAACCCCGGCATTGGCGGTTGGGCTTCAATTTTAATATATAACGGCGTTGAAAAAATTCTTTCCGGTGGAGATTTAGAAACCACTAATAATAAAATGGAACTCTTGTCCGTTATTAAGGGTTTAGAAGCGCTTAAAGAAAAATGCGAAGTAACCGTTTATTCTGACTCGCAATACACCGTTTCTCCATTTATCGATGGATATTTAACTAATTGGATATTGTCTGGTTGGCGCTTGGCGGATAAAAAACCAGTTAAAAACGTTGAGCTTTGGAAAAGACTTGTTGAGCTTACTAACGTCCACAAAGTTACTTTTGTTAAGGTGAAAGGTCACGCTGACAACGAAAATAACAACCGTTGTGATAAAATAGCGCGCGACGAAATAAAAAAACTTCAAGAAAAATAGATTAATCAATAAATAAATTACATATACTTATGTATATGAAATCTTCCTTAACTTTAAAATCAATATTAAACGCCGTTTCGTTGTGTTTACTCTCGGGAATTACCATTTTATCTTCCGTTCTTTACGTAAACACTTTTACGGGCGGTTTTTTTTACGATAATAAACTAATATTGCTATCAACCGTAGTCGTTGTAGTTGCGGTGATTACCGTTATTGCGTTAGCTTACGCAACTGCTGACAAAAAGACGGTTTATAAAGTTTCCATTGTATCACTATCGCTTATTACTTTTGCTCTTTTAACTATGTATATCTTAAAAATATCGGGAGTAGCGGATAAAATTGATAGCATCGAAGATTTGAGAAATTACGTTGCGTCTTTTGGTTATTTAGCAATCGTAATCTACGTAATTTTAAATTTTTTACAAGTAGTTTTGCTTCCAATTCCGGGATTTATTGCAGTAGGAACGGGCGTTGCGTTATTCGGGCCGTTTAAAACTGCGATATTTTCACTTTTAGGTATTTTAATCGGGTCTTACGTTGCCTTCTTTATAGGTAGATTTTTAGGCTATAAGGTGGTTAAGTGGATTGTTGGTAAAGAAACGCTTGATAAATGGCTAAATTCCGTTAGAAACAAAGACAAAATAGTTTTAACGTTTATGTTTTTGTTTCCGTTTTTTCCAGACGACGTTTTGTGTTTCGTTGCTGGGCTTTCTACGATGAGTACGCCGTATTTTATCGTTATGATAATGATTTGTAGAATAATTTCGGTATTTTTATCGGCTTATTCAATAAGTGGAAATATTATTCCTTACACTACTTGGTGGGGAATATTATTATGGATATTAATTTTATCTTTAACGGCAGTTGCTACGGTTATTCTATATAAAAACGGAGACAAATTTCAAAAATTAATTAACAAGAGATTAAGAATTAGGAGAAGAAATCGTGAGGGTAATATTACACGCAGACCTTAATAATTTTTACGCTAGCGTTGAAATGAAGCTTGACGAGTCCTTAAAAGGCAAAAACGTTGGCGTTTGCGGTAATAAAGAAAATAGGCATGGTATTATTCTCGCTAAAAGTGAGGGTGCTAAAAAATTAGGCGTAAAAACGGGCATGACTATAAACGACGCTAAAAAACTTTGTCCGGATTTAGTTTTGGTTGAAGCAAAGCACTCGCATTATACGGCTTACTCAAAACTTGTTAAAAATATTTATAGAGACTATACTGATAAGATAGAATCTTTTGGAATAGACGAGTGCTGGCTTGACGTTACAGATAGTGTAAAACTATTCGGCTCGGGTAGAGAGATTGCAGACGTTTTAAGGAAGAGAGTAAATGAAGAACTTGGCTTGACGATATCTGTTGGAGTGAGTTTTAATAAAGTGTTTGCAAAACTTGGCTCGGATATTAAAAAGCCTGATGCGACTACTGAAATTACGCTAGAGAACTATAAAGACGTCGTTTGGAAACTTCCTGTTGAGGATCTTTTATTCGTCGGAAAATCCACCGCAACAAGACTTAAAAAAATTAACGTTAAAACAATTGGTGATTTAGCGCAAATAGATCTTAAATATCTAGAAAAGCACTTTGGCAAATGGGGGCACGTTTTATGTGATTATGCAAATGGAAGAGATGATACTCCCGTTCAAAAAGATGGAGAAAACGACGACGTTAAATCTGTAGGGAACTCAATTACTACGTATCGTGATTTAGTTTCAGATGAAGACGTTTTAATAATGCTAACCGCGCTTTCAGAAAGTGTATCTTCAAGGCTTATATCGTACGGGCTTGGTAGCGCCACAACTTTAAGCATATTCGTAAAGGATAGTTTTTTAAATTCTTCAACACGGCAGGGGAAACTTCCTTTTCCAACGGTTATTCCAGATGATTTTAAAGATTTTGCTTTTAAATTATTTAAGCAAAATTATGATTATAGTATAGGCATTAGAACAATTGGAATTTCGGTGAGTAATTTTGATGATGCTACAAGGCAGATATCTTTTGAAGAAGTTGATTATGATAAAAAGATAAGTTTAAATAATGCAATTGGCGACATTAAAGAAAAATACGGAAATAAAAGCGTTTTAAAAGGCATAGTTTTAAAAGATAAAAAACTTATTAGCGATGCAGAAGAGGGAACAAGTCTAGATAGATTTACAGACTAGCGTCATAAACGCTTGATAATTTTTATATTTTATGGTAACATAGATGTACTTTTAAATACGAGGTTTTTAATGATTGAAGGTAAATTATTAATTGAAAAGCTCTTAGTATACGCTGAC
>JAZSBA010000027.1:0-15850 GCA_045602125.1 Christensenellaceae bacterium
AAATATATTTAGACAATAAATATATTAGGTGGATTATGATTAAGTTAAGTATAATCGATAAGGCTGGGGAGTTAAAGGCTCAATATAAAGGCTCGAATATAACCGCTGAATATAACGGGGAGTTAAACGCGGGGGATAAAATTAAAATTTATCTCGACGGCTGTTTTTATATCTTTGCAAAGTTTGACAAAACTTTGAAAGAGAGTTTAATTTATCTTCCAACCAAGCGTTTTGAATACGTTATTCCAAATAGCAGGGAGTTAAAAGACGGTTACGATATAGGAGCGTTTTTAGGCGAAAGTCATATAATCTCGGTAAGAGAGGCGGAAGAGAGTGAAATTTATGGGTTTAGAGATATTGCTCTTAACTCGCATGATTTACCCAAGAATAAAAACTGTTATCCGCACGCAAGCGCAAACTTCGTTACTCGTGAAGAGCCGTGCTTTTACGCAAGAAACGCAATAGACGGAAATTGCAACAATCAAGGCCACGGCGGTTATCCGTATAATTCATGGGCGGGTGGAGCAAGGAACGACTTGGAGTTTAAAGTAGATTTTGGTTTAGACGCAGAGATAGACGTTTTAAAATTCTATCTACGCGCGGACTTTAAAAACGACGCTAACGGCGTTCCGCACGATTCCTATTGGAAGTATATTGACGTTGAGTTTAGCGACGGTGAAGTTAAAACTTGCGAGTTTACTTTGAAAAACGATAATTTATATCCCGAAAACTCAAACGGGATAGAGATAAAACTAGGCGGAAAGATAACGAGTTCTATCAAACTTAAAAATTTTAAACAGGTAACTGAAAAACTTGGGTTTGCGGCGCTTACGCAAATTCAAGCGTACGGAAAAATTATAAAGGAGAATAAAAAACAAATGGAAGTAAGACAACCTTCAAATGCAAAAGACGTAAAGCATTACACTACTGAAAGATTACGCGAAGAATTTCACATAGCAAATCTTTTCACTAAAGACAATATTAGAATGGTTTATAGCCAATTCGATAGAATTATCACGGCAGGGCTTATGCCTGTAAAACAAGTTTTAAAACTTGAAGGCGGAAAGGAACTTGCATCTGAATATTTCCTTGAAAGAAGAGAATTAGGCTGTATTAACGTTGGTGGTAAAGGCGTAATCACCGTTGACGGCGTTAAATATGAAATGAACCCTAGAGACGGTATTTATATCGGTATGGGAAACAAAGAAATTACATTTTCTAGCGTTGACGAAGAAAACCCCGCTAAATTCTACGTAAGTTCTTGCCCCGCGCATGCTCAATATCCTATCGTTAAAATCGATATCACAAAGGCTAGAAAAGTTCCTTGCGGTAGCGTAGAAGAGTGCAATAAGAGAGTTATCAATCAATATATTCATCCAGACGTTATTAAAAGTTGCCAACTTGCAATGGGCTTAACTCAACTTGAAGTTGGTTCTAACTGGAACACTATGCCTTGCCACACTCACGATAGGCGTATGGAAGTTTATATGTATCTTGACATGGGCGAAAACGACGCAGTATTTCATATGATGGGCGAAGCAAACCAAACTCGCCATATCATTATGCACAATGAAGAAGCGGTAATTTCTCCAAGCTGGTCAATTCACTCCGGCGTTGGCACTAAGAATTATTCTTTCATTTGGGCAATGTGCGGTGAAAACCAAGAGTTTACCGATATGGACCATATACCTACGGAAGATCTTTTATAAATTTTAAACCATAGATTATTTCAAAGTTTTTTTTATAAATTATGTTGAAAAAAGAATTGGAAAAACGAAAACTTCCCGATTTGTTCTTAAATGAAGAAAACGTTGACGTTATTCGTTGGGAAGATTATTTCAAGCCGTATTGGAAAGAAATTTTACTAAAAGAAGAATACGGCTATATCCCTCCGCACATACAACCCGCTATAACCGAAAAGGAAATATCTATTGATTTTGCAGGTAAGGCAAAATGGATAGAAGTAACTTTCCGTTTTGAAAAGGATGATAAAAGCCACGAATTCAAAACGCAACTTATCTATCCGAAAAAAGATGAAAAATTACCGTTTTTTATAAATATTAATTTCCGCCCTGAAATTCCAGATAGGGCTCTCCCTATTGAAGAAATTATAGATAGCGGTTTTGGCGTTTTTAGCGTTTGCTATAAAGATATAACGAGTGACGACGGGGATTTTACAAACGGCATAGCAAAACTTTTTATCGACGGGGATAGAAGTTCAACCGATTGCGGTAAAATTATGATGTGGGCGTACGTTCTATCTAAAATGGTTGATTATCTTCAAGAAAAACCTTTCGTTGATATAAATAGAATAGGCGTTGCAGGTCACTCAAGACTTGGGAAAACCGCCTTGCTTGCAGGAGCGATAGATAGTAGGTTTTCTTTCGTTTGCGCTAACAATTCAGGTTGCTCAGGAGCGTCACTTTCTCGCGCAAGGTACGAGTGGTCGGAATCTATAAAAAACATAACGGAAACTTTCCCGCATTGGTTTTGCAAAAACTATATAAAATACGCTAATAATGAAGATAAATTGCCGTTTGATCAGCACGCTTTAATCTCGCTAATTGCGCCGAGAAAGGTTTACGTTGGCGGAGCAATAGAAGATGCTTGGGCGGATAACGATAATCAATATTTAGCGTTAGTAGCCTCGTCAAAGGTGTGGGAATTATATGGCGAAAGGGGTTTTATCTATCCCGACCGTCTACCGATTGAAGGGGACGAGTTTTATAGTGGAAATTTAGGTTTTCACTTGCGTAAAGGAAGGCATTTTTTTAGTCGTGACGACTGGAATACGTATATAAAATCATTAAAAAATAAATAAGGAGAAAATTATGTTTAGTTTAAAAGGTAAAATAGCGCTCGTTACAGGCGCAAGTTATGGAATTGGTTTTGCAATTGCAAAAGCATTTGCAAATGCAGGCGCAACTATCGTGTTTAACGATATTAAGCAAGAATTCGTTGATAAAGGTTTAGCCTCTTACGAAGCTGAAGGCATCAAGGCTCACGGTTACGTTTTTGACGTTACTGATGAAGAAGCAGTTCAAGCGTCAATCGCTAAAATTGAAAAGGAAGTTGGCGTTATTGATATTTTAGTAAATAACGCAGGTATCATTAAGCGTATTCCTATGTGCGAAATGAGCGCTCAAGAATTTAGACAAGTTATCGACGTTGACTTAAACGCTCCGTTCATCGTATCTAAAGCAGTTATCCCTGCAATGATTAAAAAGGGTGGCGGTAAAATTATCAATATATGCTCAATGATGAGTGAATTAGGTAGAGAAACCGTTTCTGCTTACGCTGCTGCAAAGGGCGGTCTTAAAATGCTTACTAGAAACATCGCCAGCGAATACGGTAAATACAATATTCAATGTAACGGCATAGGACCTGGTTATATTGCAACTCCTCAAACTGCACCTTTAAGAGAAATTCAACCTGACGGTTCTCGTCATCCGTTTGATAAATTCATTATTGCAAAGACTCCTGCAGAACGTTGGGGAAATCCTGAAGATTTAGGCGGACCGGCAGTATTCTTAGCGTCAAGCGCTTCAGACTTTGTTAACGGTCATATTTTATACGTTGACGGCGGTATCCTTGCTTACATTGGTAAACAACCTTAAAGGAGTTATTATGTATTTATACACTTACGAGAACTTATCTCAAATTTCAAAAACTGAAAAAGCTAAAGACTATATTGAAAAAATTAAGGCAATTTACGAAAAAGACTATGAAAACAAGCCTATTTTAGCCCTTCCTTTTTCAAAGTTTAAACTCTTTCACTTAAACGGAGATAGAAAAGAGTACCAAACGGAGTATTTTGATAGAAGAAAACGCTTAATGCTCCTTCAAGTTTTAGCAATAACCGACGATAAGTATATTGAACCGCTTGAAGATATAATTTCTGCTATATGCGACGAGTTAGTTTGGTCAGTTCCCGCACACTGCTTAGATAGAGAAACTGGAAACACCTATAAATACGATGAAATTGACCTTTTTGCGTCGGAAACGTCCTTTTATCTCTCTGAAACGGCGTACGTTTTCAAGGATAAACTCTCTCCCGATATCTTAAAGAGAATTAAGTATTCGGTTAAGAAAAAAATAGTAGACGTTTACGAAACAACTACCTTTGGTTTTGACAGGATGAAAAACAACTGGGCTTCAGTTTGTTCTTGCGGTATAGGTATATCGTATCTTTACTTATTCCCCGAAAGGTTGAGTATTGTAAAAGATAGAATTTTTAACGCTATGGAGCGTTATCTTAATAATTTAGATAGCGACGGTTACTGCTCGGAAGGTTTCTCTTACTGGGTTTACGGCTTTGGCTTTATGTTGTTATTTTTCGATATTTACTATCAAATTACTGAAGAGTGGCCTAAAATACTCGATAGCGAAAGAGTTAAAAATAGCCTTAACTACGCTAAAAACTGTATTTTAGGCAACGGGAAATTCCTTCCTATATCAGACGGTGGCTTGACTAACGAACACGCCGAGCGCGATACTTTAACCGTTATAAATAGATTGTTTAACGTAAACATATCAAAGGGTGGAGAAGATATCGTTACTGCAGATACCCAAGCTTTAGGGCTTCGCGGTTTATATGCTTGCGGTGTAGCACTTCCTAAAGTAGATAAAAACTTAAGCGATGCTTTCTTTGAAACTAGCCAAGTATTAGTTAAGAGAAAAGAAGAATATATTTTCATTTCAAAGGGCGGAAATAACGCCGAGATGCACAATCACAACGATATAGGCTCGTTCTCTATATTTAAAAACGGCAAAATGTATATCGTAGATCCGGGCGCAGGCGAATATACTAACGGTTACTTTAACGACGCAAAATATAGATATTCCGAAAAAACTTTCACTTGCAGTTCCTTTGGACATTCAGTTCCTATCGTCGACGGAGAAAATCAAATTTACGGCAAAGAGTATTTTGCAACCGTTTTAGGAAGGGGCGACGACTTTATTGAGTACGATTTAACAAACGCTTATCCTAAAAAGATTGAAACTCTCATCGTAAAATATTCTTTTGGCGAAAAAGAAGTAAACGCTCTTTATAACGTAAAGGGAATAGAAAAGGAAATTTCTTTTAGATTTATATCGTTTATAGAACCAAAAATTAGTGGGGATAAAGTTTTAATTGACGATTTAACCATTTCTTGTGATAAAAACGCAGTTCCTAAAATAGTAACGTATAATTATTCTGGTTACGGCGCTATACCAACTACCGCTTACGCGATAGATTACACGTTTAATGGCGATATAACCGCTAAATTTGACTTTAAATTTTAATTATGTATCTTTATTCTTACGAAAATCTACTGAAAGAGGCGAAAACTCAAAAGGGCAAAGAGTATCTTGAAAAGATAAAGGCGTGCTATGAAAAAGACTATGAAAACAAGCCTATCTTAGCCCTTCCTTTTTCAAAGTTCAAACTATTTCATTTAACGGGAGATAGAACGAAGTTTCAAAACGAATATTTTGATAGAAGAAAACGTTTAATGCTCCTTCAGCTTTTAGCGATATCAAACGATAAATATATTGAACCGCTTGAAGATATAATTTCCGCTATATGCGACGAGTTAGTTTGGTCTCTCCCTGCGCATTGTTTAGATAGAGAAACGGGAAACACCTATATTTATAGCGAGATTGATTTAAATGCGTCTGAAACGGCTCTTTCCCTTGCCGAAACGCTTTACGTTTTAGGCGATAAACTTTGCCCAGATATTAAAAAGCGTATAAAGCATACGCTTAAAGAAAAAATCGTTGACGTTTGCGAAACGACGATACTTCCTATGGATAGGATGAAAAACAATTGGGCGCCCGTTTGCGCTTGCGGTATAGGTTTAACGTATCTTTATATATTTCCCGAAAGGTTTAATATCGTAAAAGATAGAATATTTAGCGCAATGGAGCGTTATATCAATAAACTTGATGAAGACGGATATTGTTCGGAAGGTTTTGCTTACTGGGTGTATGGTTTTGGTTTTTTTGCAACGTTTTATGACGCATATTGTCAACTAACCGAAGAAAGACCTGCTATCTTAGATATTGAAAGGGTTAAAAATAGTATAAAATACGCTGAAAACTCTATTTTAGGCGACGGCGTATTCGTTCCTATTTCTGACGGCGCGCTTTCTAATAAAGCATGCGAGTGCGATACTATTCCCGTAGTAAATCATCTTTTTAACGCCAACGTTAAAATTAACGGCGCTAAACCTAATATTCCTTATTATAAGGCGATAGGGTTTAGGCGGTTATATCATATAAATCAAACCGTTCAAACTGAAATTAAGAACACGGCGAATAGTTATTTTGAAAAGAGCCAAGTTTTAGTTGAAAAGAGAAAGAACTATATTTTCATTTCAAAGGGCGGAAATAACGCCGAGATGCACAATCACAACGATATAGGCGCGTTCTCAATATTCAAAAACGGAGTTCAATATATAGTTGACCCGGGCGCAGGCGAATACACCGCCGGATATTTTGGAAATATTAATCAGCGCTATTCTAAAGAGACGTTTACTTGTTCGGCGTACGCTCATAGCGTTCCCGTAGTTGATAACCAAATTCAAGTTTACGGCAAAGAGTATTTTGCAACCGTTTTAGGAAGAGGCGACGACTTTATTGAGTACGATTTAACAAACGCTTATCCTAAAAAGATAGAAACTCTCACAGTAAAATATTCTTTTGGCGAAAAAGAAGTAAACGCTCTTTATAACGTAAAGGGAATAGAAAAGGAAATTTCTTTTAGATTTATATCTTTTATAGAGCCGAAAATTAAGGGTAATGAAGTTGTAATTAACGATTTAACTATCACTTGCGATAAAGATGCAAAATCGTTAATTTCAACTTATAATTATTCAAATCATCAAGCGCAGTCTACTATTGCTTATGCAATAGACTATATATTCAGTAGCGATATAACCGCTAAATTCAGTTTCAAATTTAAGGATTGATATGACTTACGAGCAAATTATTAAACAAAACAAAGACTTCATCGACGAAACTTTTTCTAAAATTGACAAAAAGTTAAGCAGGGTTACCGTAAAAAATAGAGATAAAATCCCTTATTCTCAAAGAGAAGACGGAAGTTTTGACGATTATTCGGGTTGTCCGTCTATGTGGACGAACGGTTTTTGGGGCGGACTTAATATGCTTATGTACGAGTATACAAAAAACGAAGAATATCTCAAAACCGCTTTAACTTCTGAAAAACTTATGGATAAAGCCTTTTCAAAGGTGGAAGAATTAAATCACGACGTGGGCTTTATGTGGCATATTTTAAGTGGCGCAAACTATAAAATCAACGGCGATAAAGAGTCTAGAAATAGAAACTTATTGGTCGCTATGCTCCTTGCAAGTAGATACGAGGCAGACGCTAAATATATTAGATGTTGGAACGGGCCTTGGCGCGGGGAAGATACGAGCAAATTTTCAATTATAGACTGTATGATGAATATCCCCCTTTTATATTGGGCGAGCAAAGAGCTTAACGACGATAGGTTTTATAGAATTGCCGTTCATCACGCGGATATGGCTAAAAAATATCACGTAAGGGCGGACGGCTCGGTAAATCACATAGTAGTTCACGATCTTAACAAGCCCGATTGCGTTATAGGAACAAAAGGCGGTCAGGGTTACAAGGAGGGTTCAAGCTGGTCGCGTGGCGTATCTTGGGCAGTTTACGGCTTTGTTTTAAGCTATATTCACACGGGCGACGTTTCCTATTTAGAAACGGCTAAAAAAACAGCGCAACATTTTATATTAAGCGCCGAAGCAACTAATTGGTTGCCACTTCTTGATTTTTACGCGCCAGCTGAGCCCGTTTACTACGATTCAACTGCGGGCGCAATCACCGCTTGCGGTCTTATAGAGATTGCAAAAGTCGTTCCCGATAGCGAAAAGGAACTTTACCTAATCCCTGCTATCAATATTTTAAAGGCTATGAACGAAAACTGGTGCGATTACTCTGATAAAACCGACGGTATACTTCAAATGGGTAGCGAAAGTTATCTAGGCGGTAAGCATAAATACATTATTTACGGCGATTATTATTTCGTTGAGGCAATTTTAAAACTTAAAGGTTCTGAATTTTTAAACTGGTAGTATTATTATGGAAATTTTGACGATTGATAACCTTGAATATCTTTTAGAAAAAGACCATTGTTATTTAGACGTTGTAAGTGAAAATAACAAAAAGTGTTCTATTGCTCCTAAAATGTTTATTAATTTTGATAGCGCAGGCGGAAATATGGAGTACTCCGGTTATACTTTAGAGTTTGAAAACAAGGAATTTGAGTTTGATGATTTTTGCTCATTAACCGAGTTTTTAAAGGATAAAAAGATAATAAACGACGGCAAGGTTTTGTTAAAACTAATTAACGATAAATTTTCAAAATTATCCTTATACGAAGAAGATAAAGAGTTTAATAACCTTGATATGAAAGGCTTGCTTGAAAAGTATTCTTCTGCCAACGAGTTTGAAGTGGTCGTTCCCTATGGTCACGGTTACACGGCAAGTTCGCCTTACGGCACGGTAAAATTAAGCAAAAAAGACGCGGAAATTGCAATAGACGGCTTACAAAAGCAAACGATAAAGAGTTTAAAAGCAACTTACGATAACTTATCAAAAAAAGACAAGAGTTTAATTCCGGAGTTTGAAGTTTTTATAAATGACGTTATAGTAGAGATTGAAACTTTACTCGACGGAAGACGTATTGATCTTTTTATGTGCGATAAAGTTTCAAAAGGTCAAACTAAATATAGTGAGCCGATTAAGTTTGTTTGGCGTGCGTATTTAGAATTAGAAGAACTTTTAAAGAGAAAAATCGAAGTTGTAAAAATGCAAGATAGCTCCGAGAGCAGAAGTTTAACTTGCGAGCTTGACGGAGTTTTTAGCGATATAAAAGAGTGTTTTATCTCGGCAACTCCAACGTATTCGTGGCACTCAACCACAACTAGTATGCTTTATAAACTTTATCGTTTTAAGCTAAACGAAAAATCTAAAAATTGGCTTATGCAGTTTGAAGACGATTACAAAATAGAAGGTTTTGAAGATTTAGCATTTTATCGTGATGATAAAATTTTATTCTCATCTTGCACTCACGAAGGTTTCCACGTGGATTTAAGCAAGTAAATTTAAATTTTAAAACAGCAAAAAAGGCAAGGACTAAACCTTGCCTTTTTTGTGGTGGGCGATCAGGGGGATTCCCCTGCTAGGGGAAATGTCCGCAAGGACAAAAGGGTTGCGCCGTACTAACGGCTCGAGTTCCTGAACGTATCAAAAAAGGCAAGGACTAAACCTTGCCTTTTTTGTGGTGGGCGATCAGGGACTCGAACCCGGGACCCACTGATTAAGAGTCAGTTGCTCTACCAACTGAGCTAATCGCCCTTACGCAAGGGAAATTATAGCATAACAAAAATTTATTGTCAAGAATATAATTGCCCTTTTCAAAATTATTTTTAATACTTTAATTTTGTTTTTTGTTTTCTACTAAGCGGTAGATACGGCAAATTGCAAAGTATAGTAAGTATACGATAAAGCAACTACCGAATACGCAGAATACCACGACTGGTGGCATAACGGCGTCTGGTAAAAATGGGAATATGCTACTTTCTATAAAGAACCAGTTCATACCGCCACCGTAAACGGTGTTTCCAAACCACGCCCAAACGAGCATTACAAGTATTGCTATAAGTTCGTGCCAAATGTTTTTTAATGATAAAGTAACCTTTGAAAAAGCAAGGTTGAATACCCCCCAGCAAAAAAGTAATGCGTGATATAAAAACGTTTGAACGATTATATACGAAAACGGTGGTTGACCGCCTAGCGCAGAGCCTGGATAACACATCCACATAAGAGATGAAGTAATTGAAAGGGTAACTATAACGTGTTTTATCTTTTCAAATTTTTTATTAAACTGAGCAAACGGAACGAGTACTGCCATTAGCGTACAAATGTTAAAGGGGAGTTTATAAGTACTTATTCCACTATAACTATCAGAAAGTGGCATAATAAAAAAGTCTGCAACGTAAAACCCTATAACGAGATAGGTAAACACGTTTAAAACTTTATCTTTGGCGCTATCCGAGCGTTTTTTGAAAAATAGAGAAATAAAAATTGCCGTAAACGCGGTTATGAAAAGATATAAAAAGTGCCAACCGTCAAAAAGACCGATTTGTAAACTAGAATTATTTTCGCTAAAAAGAAATGCAAAAAAATCTTTCATAAAAACTCCTATAAAATAAGATATATATAATTATAAAACTTTTGTTATTTCTTATAAAAATTATTATTACTTCTAATTACTCTCTGCCTAAAAGTTCATCTATAGTATATCCAAAATAATCCGCAACAAGCCAAAGGCTTGTTAAACTAGGTTCTTTCACACCTTTTAACCAATTGCTTATTGCGCTTTGAGAAACGCCAATATTTTTTGAAAGTTCCGTTTGAGTTATGTTACTTTCTTTCATTAATTGTTTTAAGTTTTCAACAAATTTAATTTCCATCATATTGACATTTTATATCTAAGGTGATACAATTATAAAAAATATATCCATAGATATAACAATGGGAGTATGAGTATGTCTATTTTGCAATATGTAAAAAATATTATTTTATTTCTTATAATGCAAGCTCTAAACTTCGTCACGGCAGGTTTCTTGATTGCTATTAGCTATTCTCAATTTATAACTATTATGCCTTTATTGATTGTTTGCGTTATTTTAGTTATTGTTTTATTTAGTATAATAAATGCTGAAATTTATTTTAGTAAAATCTTCAGTTACATGCCTATTGCAGTATATTTATTAGCAGGTATTTTACCTATAACGTTAGTATATTTAACACTTGCTCTATTGGTTTATAATAATTATTTTGCCTTTCTTGGAGAAGAAAATGATTTATTGTTAATTATATTGGCTAGTCTTTTGATTATTTTTATAATTTCAACTTTAAAAAACGTAAAAAAATGCAAACATTGTGGGGCGGTTGGTTTTGGAGTATCCAAGATAGGATCTAAAAAGATTTTAGGAAGAAATAAGGTTAGTGGCACTCCAAGTCAAGACGTAACCGTATATGATGACGATGGCAATCGTTATACTGGAACTATTGGGGGAACAGGCTCTGCTACTTTTGAAACAAGAGAAATTACATATTCTTGCTCATTTTGTAAAAAAGTTTTGAAACGAGATAAAATAAGAGCAGATGAAAATTCTATTATTGACAAATTAAAACATATTCGCTTTTATATTGGTAGTTTTGAAGAATCGTATAAAGAAGATAAAAAATAAAATTCCAAATAAAACCGCAAAGGCAAGTTGCCTTTGCGGTTGTTTTATTTTGCAGAAACTATTAATTCATTATTTATAACGTCGACTTTTAAGACGCTATCAGGTAGGAAATTACCGCGAATTATCTCTTTTGCAATAAGAGTTTCAACGTTCGATTGAATAAAGCGTTTAAGCGGTCTTGCGCCGTAAACTCCGTCAAAGCCGTTATCAATTATATAGTCTATAGCGTCAGGCGTAATTTCAAGGTGCAATTTTTTATCTTCAAGCCTATTTTGCAAAGACTTAAGTAAAAGTTTAACGATACTTGAAATTTCCTTTTTCCCAAGCGGTTTATAAAATACTATATCGTCAAGCCTATTTAAAAATTCAGGGCGGAAACTTTGCTTTAACAAGTTTTCAACCTGAGATTTTGCGTCGTCTTTTATCTCGCCGTTACTATCAATTCCGTCTAAAATAATAGGCGAGCCAAGGTTACTAGTTAAAATTATAACGGTGTTTTTAAAGTCAACCGTTCTTCCTTGAGAATCGGTAACTCTGCCGTCGTCAAGCACTTGAAGTAAAACGTTGAAAACGTCGGGGTGGGCTTTTTCAACTTCGTCAAAAAGTATTACCGAATAAGGTTTTCTTCTCACGGCTTCGGTAAGTTGACCGCCGTCTTCAAACCCAACGTATCCCGGTGGAGCGCCGATAAGCCTTGAAACGCTAAATTTTTCCATATACTCGCTCATATCGATACGAATAAGGTTTTTCTCATCGTCAAATAGCGTTTCGGCAAGCGTTTTAGCAAGTTCCGTTTTGCCAACGCCGGTAGGTCCTAGGAACAAGAACGAACCGATAGGACGGTTGGGGTCTTGAATTCCCGCTCTTGAACGAAGAATTGCTTCACTAACTTTTTTAACCGCCTCGTCTTGCCCGATAACTCGCTTGTGAAGAATACTTTCAAGGTTTATTAGTTTTTCCTTTTCCCCTTCTAAAAGTTTGGTAACGGGAATACCCGTCCAACGCGAAACGATTTTAGAAATCTCGTCTTCCGTTACTTTATCTCTTAAAAGTGAATTTTCACTCTTTGTGGTTTTCTCTGCTTGCTCGAGTTTCTTTTTAAGTTCGGGGAGTTTGCCGTATTTAAGTTCCGCGGCTTTATTAAGATCGTAATCGCGCTCGGCTTTTTCAATCTCGATATTAACTTCGTCAATTTGTTTTCTCAAATCTTGAACGCTATTTATCGAGGACTTTTCTTCTTCCCATTTTTTCTTCATACTATCGTAGTTAGTTCTTAAAACGGAAAGTTCGTCTTCTATAACTTTTAATCTTTCTCTAGAAAGATTATCCGTTTCTTTTTTAAGCGCCGCTTCTTCAATTTGAAGGCTGGTTATTTTTCTTGAAACGTCGTCAAGTTCGGTTGGCATAGAGTTCATTTCCGTCTTTATAAGAGCGCAAGCCTCGTCAACTAAGTCTATCGCCTTATCGGGTAAAAACCTATCGGTTATATATCTATCGGATAGCGTTGCCGCGGAAATCAATGCGTTATCTTGAATTTTAACGCCGTGATAAACTTCGTATCTATCTTTAAGTCCGCGCAAAATAGAAATAGTATCGAGAACGGTAGGCTCGTTTACCATAACCGGTTGGAAGCGTCGCTCGAGCGCCGGGTCTTTTTCAATATATTTTCTATACTCGTCTAAAGTGGTTGCGCCTATACAATGAAGTTCGCCACGAGCAAGCATAGGCTTTAAGAGATTGCCCGCATCCATAGCCCCGTCAGTTTTACCAGCGCCAACGATAGTGTGGAGCTCGTCTATAAATAGAATAATCTCTCCTTCAGACTTTTTAACTTCGGAAAGCACCGCTTTAAGCCTTTCTTCAAACTCACCGCGATATTTTGCTCCCGCAATTAACGCGCCGATATCAAGTGAGAAAAGTTTTCTATTTTTAAGCCCCGTGGGAACGTCGCCTTTCATAATTCTTATGGCAAGCCCTTCCGATATTGCCGTTTTACCAACGCCCGCTTCGCCTATTAAAACGGGGTTGTTTTTAGTCTTTCTAGAAAGTATTCTAATAACGTTTCTAATCTCTTCGTCACGCCCGATAACGGGGTCTATTTGCCCCTTTTTAGCCTTTTCAACAAGGTCTACGCCGTATTTATTTAAAACGTCGTAGGTACTCTCTGGATTATCGCTCGTAACTCTAACGTTACCGCGAATTTCTTGAAGGGCTTTAAGATATTTTTCAATCGTAACTTCATTAGAAGTTAAAATGCTTTTAACTTGATTGTTTCCAGCTAGAATAATTCCGTAGAGAAGATGCTCAACGGAGATAAACTCGTCTTTGAGTTCTTTAGCGTGCTCTTCGGCTTTTGAAACAACTGAAGAAAAATCGCTCGAAGCGTAAACTTCTCCGCCTGAAACTTTGGGAAGTTTACTAATTTCTCTTTCCGTTTCTTTTAAAATATCTGCTACGCGTGAAGTTATCTTGGATAAAATTTTAGTCGCTATGCCTTCTTTATCTTCTAAAAGAGAGTGGAGAAGGTGCAAACTAGTTATTTGTTGATTGCCGTATTCTTTTGCTAAACTATTTGAAGCGTTCAACGCTTCAATTGATTTTTGTGTAAAATTATTTGCGTTCATATTATAATTGCTCCATTTTTAAGTTCAATAAATTTCTTTTCAACGAGTGAAAAAGCGTTAGGGCTATTTAAGTTTGAAAAGTAAACTCCAAGCAACGCGTCAAAATCTCTAACGTACTTGGTTAGGTGGCTTGCAAGTTCTTTGGTGGTTATAGTGGCGCTTGGGAAAGTAAAAAGCCTAGTAAATTTTACCCCGTCGAACAAATGCCTTGAATTTTTATTGTAGTATTTCTTTTCAAGCACGGCAAAAAGCGAGTAAAAATCGCAAATATGCTCTATAAGGATTGGGTTTTGAGTTCTAAGCGTTACTTTAAGCTGACCTAAATAGTTAGACTCGGGGAAAATTTCCACGCTATACTTAATAGCGGGGTTATACCTATAAGTAAGCGCGCTCATAATAGACGCCATGTAACTGCTTGGTTGCTCTAAATATCTCATAGTAGGAGTAGTTGAGAGTATCCTTTCAATCTCCGAAAAAATGGTATTTGCCCTAATTTCAGGCGTCTCGTACGAAACTGCGTTCGCAAGAATTTTCTCTATCATATTAGAACGGCTCATACCGTTAATTCTTGCCATTTTATCAACTAAATCTACTACTTCGTCGTTTAATAAAATACTATATACCGATTTAGACATCTCTTAATTCTCTCCTTTTGCTTTAATTAAATTGTAGCACCACTTTAATAATTTGTCAACAAAATTATGTAACATTGTTTACAAATTTATACTTGCAATTTTTATTTAAAAGTTGTATATTATTTATATGGATAAACTTAAACTCGATTTTGAAATACTTCCTACGGGTGCTTGGAATAATAATTTAAGAACGCTCTTTTCAAAAAAGGCGTGGGATTTTATTAGGAAAGACGCGTACGCTAGAGCGGGTGGCAAATGCTCCGTTTGCGGAAGAAAAGTAAACCGTCTTGAAGCGCACGAAAGGTGGGAATTTGATAAAACTTCTCGCGTTCAAAAACTAACGGACGTTTTAGCCGTTTGCAATTCCTGCCACACGGTAATTCATATAGGAAGAGCGCAACTATTAGGGCTTGAAGATAGGGCGATAAAGCATTTTGAAAAAGTTAACGGCTGTGACTATCAAGGTTATATTTCCGCTCTTAAAAAGGCAAACGAAAGATGTGTTGACCTTTCAACCGTTTCAGAGTGGGCGCTTGATATTAGTTGGATAGAGAGATTTATTAAGTAAAAACGATAAATCTCTTTTTTTACTTGCTTTTGTGAAAACTGTGTGATAAAATATACTTATTACTGGTCACGTTTGGAGTTTATTATGAATTGGATTGAAAAATTTATCGTGCTTTTGCAAGGCACGATGGAAGAACCGCATAGTTACGGTTGGTTTCATCTTCTATTTGTTTTCTTAATAATTGCGCTCACGGTTTTTCTATGCGTAAAGTATAAAGATTCTGACGCCAAGGTAGTTAACACGATTTGCTTAATTGCTTGGATAATTATGGTGGTGTTTGAACTTTACAAGCAGACGGTTTATACTTTAGACGTAGAGGGCGGAGTTGCAGTTTGGGATTACGAGTGGTATGCTTTCCCTTTCCAACTTTGTTCAACGCCGATGTACGTTCTTCCTTTTATAATCTTTTTAAAAGAAGGCAGGGTTAGAGATAGCGTTTTAGCGTATATGATGACCTTTTCTTTATTTGGTGGGCTTGCAACGTTCGTGTATCCCGAACAAGTGTTTATTTCAATGACGGGAATAAATATTCAAAGTATGGTGCATCACGGCTTGCAAATAGCGATTGGTATATTTTTATTCGTTCACAATCGCAAAAGAGTGGATATTAAGTTTATTCTCAAAGGCTTTATACCTTTTGCAATATTGATGTTTACGGCGTTAATGCTTAATATTATCGTATACAACATTTTCGTTGCAAGGGGAATTGACGAAACGTTTAATATGTTCTATAT
>JAZSBA010000028.1:0-10342 GCA_045602125.1 Christensenellaceae bacterium
AAACGGATTAACCTTTAACGGCACTAATAACGATAAACCGCTTATTTTCACGATTAGCACAAACGAACTGCCAACTTACGGTATGTGTACCGATATTTCAAGGTTTTACACCTTCTACGGCGGTAAATTTTATGAATTTTACCCCGAAACCAACTGCGTTGAGAAGTTCTTCTTAGTAACTGAAGAACTGCATAGGCTTAACGGCGGTAAATGGCAAGACTTTAAATTTGAAAAATAAAAAAATTCGAGAACGATTGTTCTCGAATTTTTATTTTATTATTATTTGCGATAACCAGTGTCGCCATATATGAATTGCTCGTAAGTTACGGTGAGTTTTACGTTTGAATTTGATCTTGAAACGGTAAATTCAATACTATCTCCCACGCTTAATTTTAAACCGTTAAGATATTCAACGAGTTCAGATGCCGGCGTAGGATTTAAGATGTTGTAAATTACGTTATGAGTTTGACCCTTATAAGTTACCGCCGTAATCATATCTCCAACGGCAAAACCTGCTTTATCGTATACGCTACCTTCTCTAACTTCCATTACGCAAGCCGGGTAAGTTCTAAAATTAGAACTGTAATCAGCGATAGCGATTTGTGAACCGAAAGATAACGCGTAGTTATATTCAGCGCAAGTCTTAACTCTACCTTCAACGTAACCGTAGTTATACTCGTTAGTTACGCTATCGTAAACGAAAGTATTCGTAAGCGCCGTATAAACGCTAATAGCGTCGTCTACTGGAATTGCAAAGTTAAGACCTTGAAGGCCGGTGTAACCTGCGTTTACAACGCCTAAAAGGTTGCCTTGCGTATCAAATAAACCACCGCCTGAATTTCCACTATTGATTGAACAGTCAGTTTGGATAAGTTCCATTTGTTGACCTTCAACAGTTACCTTTCTTTCAACTGAAGATATTATACCTTTAGTTACAGTTCCGCCTAAAGTTCCAAGCGGATTACCGATAGCAACTACTTCTTCGCCAACGTTGAGTTTTGCTTTATCTCCAATATCTCTAACTTTGGCAACCGCAAGTTTAATCTTATCTTCAGTAAAGCTTTGAGAGTGAGGATAAATCCTAAGCACGGCAATATCAGAGTCGGGATCGCCACCGATTAAACTTGCATTGTATTCGTTACCGTCGATATCTTTAACTAAATAATAGTCCGTTGCGTCGATTACGTGGTGGCAAGTTAAAATTATAAATTCGTCGTCACTAAAATCGTTTTCAGTTTCAAGCCCCGTTCTAGATATTACGATACCACTACCAGCGCCCATGCCTTGAGCAATACTACTTTGAGTATAAACTTCAACGACTGAAGGTCTAACTGCGTCAAGCATTTCAACGAGCGAAGTATAAGTATGCTCGTTACCAGTCGTAACGTTAACGGTCACGTTGTAACCTTGCGTGTAACCACTTCCACCCGTCGTTATAGTGCACGCACCAAGCGACAAGGATAAAACTAATACTGCAATTAATGATAATAATTTCTTTTTCATATTATACCTTTTTTATTATGATTAATTATATTATATTTTATACCATTGTAAAAAATATGGCAAGTATGTGAAATATTTTTTACAAAAAAAAGACCGTTTTAACTTGTAAAACAGTCTTTCCTGCTCCGTTTTTCATATTTCGGAAACAGAAAAGACTATTACCTACTTGAAAAACATCGCTATTTTAAGTAACGATTTAAATTAAACCTTAAATATAATCACTCTCGCAAAACTTTCAGGTTTTCTCGTTACGATAATAGTATTGACCGTTATTTTTATTTTATACGTTTTTTTAAAAAAAAATTTAAGCGGAGAAAATTTCTCCGCTTTTAATTATAAAATAACGTCTATATGGTTAACGTAGTCAAGCTCTTTTAAAACGCTAACGATCTCATCGTGAGTTTTGCACTCTCTTAGTTCTTTAGAAATGATAGTCATCGCAACGGTGTACACCGCTAAACCGGAATTTGCATACGCTGGGTTAATTTCAATATCGTCAATTTTAAGACCGAGCCTACGAATAGTTTCAATAAATTCAGTAAGGTGGTTTTTACCTTTTAATTCAAGATGAACTTCAAAGTGGTTTGAACGCATTTTGAAATAAGTTTCTAAATTTGGGAAAAGCGCAATGGAAACCATATAGATAATATAACTGCAAAGCGCAATAGTATAGTGACCGAAACCTATAAATATTGAAATAATACTTATCCCCCAAAGAGCAACTGACGTCGTTACGCCTTTAAGTTGGCTTTTAGAACTATATAAGATAGTATTTGAACTAATAATTGCAATACCTATTACAGTTGCACCGGTCACAAAAGAAAACTGAACGCCAAAACGCTCCATAACGTATTCATCACACATTGATGCAAGTGTTGATACGAGCGAAACTAAAACGAACGTTCTAAGCCCTGCGGCGTGCCTTTTAGTTGCTCTTTCAATACCCGTTACCATAGCGAGTAAGAAAGCAAGTGATAATTTTAAAGCTACAGCGCCAAAACCAAGCCCGTCTGACCAGTCGCCTAAAAGTTTAACAATGTAATCTTGTGCCATACTTATTATCTCCTATTTTTGAAATTTTTGTTTCTATTGTAATTTACGTATTCGTCTTCAACGTCCATAAACGCTTCTTCTAAATCGCTTCTATAGTAATCAACGTCGCCAATCTCAGTTTGAATTTCTTCCAATTTTTTAATAAGCTCTTGGTGGCGAAGTTTTTTGGATTCTTCGTTATCAACGATAGTTTCATCCGCTCCGTAAGAACCTGACTTTCTAAGAGCAAAGTCTGCAAGTAACGGACCGAAAATTTCACATATTAAACCTACTGAAATAATTATCGTTTTTACTACCGTTCCGTCCGCGCCCGTGAGCGAACGAGACGCAAGGTCGGCAAGACCAATTGCAATGCCCGCTTGCGGAATTAACGCTAAACCAAAATAGTTTTTAAATTCCTTGGGCTTTTTCATAAGCGTACTGCCTATATAAGAGCCGGAATATTTACCAGCCGTTTGAACGATTATGTATATAATACACAATAAAATCAACGGAAGTTTAAAATCTTCTCCACCTACGAACAAGGCGTTAATATCAAAGTTCAAACCTGAACGAACGAAGTAAATAAGAAGTATCGGCGGACTGAAATAGCGAATTTGCTTAAACAACCTTTCATCACCCGTTGCGTTGATATATACCATACCCATCGCCATACATCCAAGAAGTGGCGAAACACCGAGCGCCGAGCCCACACCGCAAAGAAGAACGATGAGCGCAATAGATACGATAAGCCTATTGTCGTTTGAACGCTTTGCCATTAAAACTTTAAGTATTAAACCTAGTAGCGCGCCAAGCCCAACCATAAATGCGTTTAATAAAATGGGAGCAAATACGCTTGACGGAGTAATACTACCGAGCGTTAAACCGCTTGCTATCGATATAGCAATTGAGAAAAGAACTAATCCAAAAATGTCGTTACACGCGATAACTGATAACAAGTTATCAACGAAATCGCCCTTACCATCTTTTTGACGAATAGTCATCGCCGTTGAAACAGGGGAAACAACGAAAGAAATTGATGCAAGAACTATTGATACTGCTAAGTTAAGACCAAACACAAAATAGCATAGTGAGAAAATCAAAACGGAAGTTACCGCTATACCCATTAAGGTTATAACGGTAATACTTTTGATATTCTTTTTTACTATTCCCACCTTGAAGAACTCGCCTATTCCAAACGAAATAAACGCAAGCGCGATATCCGATAAAAACGCCGAACCGCTTATTACCGATTGCGGTATTAAATTAAGGCAAAACGGCCCTATTATAACACCTACGAAAACGTACGCGGTAACGTTTGGGAGTTTTAACAACTTTGTTATTCTCGTTGCTAAAAAACCCAAGAATAGTATAAGCGATAAGGAAATAATTACTATTGCAACTTGATTATCCCCAAGGCTTTGGTACAACTTGTCAAACATATTCTTATTTTATAGTCCTTGCAGAAATAATATTCGCGCCGAAAACGTCACTTTTAATAACGTCACCCGTCTTTACGGGAGCGCTAGCGGTTATAGAATTTATAACTTCCATAACCTTAAACATATCTTTTTTACTAACCGGTCTATCCGTCTTTACAGGCAATACCCTTCCATCGCTTAATATTACGGTAGAAGTTACCACCCTTTTAGGATCAACCACTTCGTTTTCAGCATACATCTTACCGCGTGGGCAAGAATAACCTGAAAACTCAAATTTACCGTCAACCGTCTTTACTGAAATTTTGCAACCCATTGGGCATTCAACACAAGTTAATTCTCTCATTTTAATTACCCTCCACGGTTACGGTTATATCTCCGTTTAACTCACCGATTTTATTTGCAAGAAGTAACGCCGTTTCCATTTCACCGGGAACGCAAATCTTCTTCTTTTTAGATAAAATCGTTTGACCGTTACAAGTAACGGTGATAACCGCGTCTTTAATAACGCTTTGAACTCTAAAGAAAAGTTTAACGTTTTCCTTAGCCGTTACGTTTACCTTTTGCGGAAGAACGTAACTTACGTTGCTACCGCAGTTAGTGTTTATAGTGTTTTTCTCTTTTTTACCATTTAAAACGTAATCTGCCGCGTATTTACCTGCGATTTCCGCTTCTTCAGAAACGAAGTCAACTAAATCGTGAACTTGCAAAACGTTACCGCAAGCAAAGATGCCTTCAACGCTAGTTTCTCTAGTTTCGTCAACTACCGCGCCTTTAGTCTTCATCGAAAGTTCAACGCCAGCGGTCTTTGAAAGTTCGTTTTCAGGAATAAGTCCAACCGAGAATAACACGGTATCGCAATCAAAGTGCTTTTCAGTCCCTTTAATCGGTTTTTTATTTTCATCTACTTGAGAAATAGTTACGCCGGTAACTCTATCTTTTCCTTCAATATTTGTAATCGTGTGATTTAAGTATAAAGGAATATCAAAATCGTCAAGACATTGAACGATATTTCTTTTAAGACCTGACGAGTGAGGCATAATCTCGCAAACTGCGTGAACCTTTGCGCCTTCTAAAGTCATACGGCGAGCCATGATAAGACCAATATCGCCGGAGCCTAAAATAACTACGCTTTTACCCGGCATATAGCCTAAAATATTAACGTATTTTTGAGCAGTTCCCGCTGAATAAACACCTGCTGGGCGAGTACCTGCAACGTTTAACGCGCCACGGCTTCTTTCACGGCAACCCATAGTTAAAATTACCGCTTTTGCAGAAATTGTAAACACGCCTTCTTCACTACTCATAGCCGTTACTTTTTTATCTTCAGAAACTGAAAGCACGGTGGTTTCGGTAAAGTATTCTATCTTTCTTTCTAAAACGCCGTCAATAAATCTTTCAGCGTATTCTGGGCCTGTTAAACTCTCTTTAAACCTTGCTAAACCAAAGCCGTTGTGGATACATTGATTGAGTATTCCGCCAAGATGTTTTTCTCTTTCTAAAATTAAAACGTCTTTTACTCCGTTATCGTAAGCGGATATCGCCGCCGCTAAGCCCGCCGGGCCACCGCCAATAATTATAATATCGTAATTCTTTCTCATTTCGTTTTACCTACTAAAAGTTTAGAGTTTTTACCCGATTTTAAAACTTCTTCCATCGGGATATTAAGTTCTCTTGAAATAATTTCCGCAACGTGAGGTTGGCAGAAACCACCTTGACATCTTCCCATGCCCGCTCTTACTCTACGCTTAACCGCGTCAACGGTAGTAGCGGGAGGATTTTCGTGAATTGCTCTAACGATTTCACCTTCGGTGATTTCTTCACATCTGCAAACGATTTTACCGTATTTTTTATCTTTTTTTATAATCTCGTTCTTTTCTTCTACGGTTAAATTCTTAAAGAAATAGTCAGGAGTGCGAGTGCCGTTAAAGTTCTTATTTTCAGTTAAAGGTAAAAGACTAGAAATAATTTCTTCTACTACGTATTTGGCAATTGCGGGAGCGGAAGTAAGACCGGGAGATTCAATACCCGCAACGTTTATAAAACCTTTTGCAACTTTACTTTCTTCAATTATAAAGTCGTGAATATCAGAGAAAGCTCTAACGCCGGCAAAAGAAGTAATCGTATTGTAAAAGGGAACGTTATTCATCATTTCAGACGCCGTGCGTTTAACGAAATCAAGACCAACTTCCGTCGTGTAGGTAAGATTATCTTCTACGTTTTCGGCGGTAGGTCCTAATAAGATATTGCCGTCAACCGTTTGAGTAACGAGTATTCCCTTGCCCTTTTCAGTAGGAGTTTTAAATATAGTGTGCGAGCAAAAATCTCCACTTTCACGGTCAAGGAGAATATATTCGCCCTTTCTACCCTTTACTTCAAAAGAGTTATCGCCTACTAATTTTGCTATCTTGCTACTATTGATACCAGACGCGTTTATAACGAGTTTTGATTCAACTTCTCTACCGTCTAACGCTTTAACTATATAATAGCCGTCTTTCTTTTCAATTTCAGAAACTTCAAATTCAAGATAGAGTTTAGCGCCGTTATCCATAGCGTTGCCGATTGACGCGATAGATAATTCATACGGGCAAACTATACCGCCGGTTTTAGCGTAAAGAGCGCCAACTGCCCTATCAGATATATTAGGTTCGAGTTTTTTAAGCTCTTCTCTTCCTATTACTTCAAGTTGTTCTACGCCGTTTTCTTCGCCACGCGCTTTAAGTTCATGAAGAGTTTTAATTTCATCTTCAGAATAAGCAACTACGAGTGAGCCGTTGTTTCTAAACTTAACGCCAAGTTCTTTTGCAAACGAAGGCATCATCTTGTTGCCTAAAACGTTGAACTTTGCCTTTAAAGAACCCGGTTTAGCGTCGTAACCCGCGTGAGAAATACCCGAGTTTGCCTTGCTCTGCCCCATGCAAACGTCACTTTCCTTTTCTAAAACTGCAACGTTTAAATTATACTTAGTTAATTCCCTAAGTATCGTAGCGCCAATTACACCACTACCAATAACTACTACGTCAAACATTTTTGTTCACCTTTTTAACTTCTTTAGTACAACTAAAGATTTTTATTTCCATAAATTTATTATTGACAATTTTTTATGGTTCAATTATAATATATTCAGTCAAAACAATCAATATTCTTATTGAAATTTCTATATTTTGGCGTTAAAAGTTGTCAATTGGTCAATTTTTACTGCTCATTTGAGCAAAATGAGAGATTATGAGCGATATTCAAGAAAAAGAAATACTTTCCTTTATTCAATCTAAGCAATACGCTTCGGTTGAAGACCTTTCTAAAAACTTATTTATAAGCCCGTCAACCGTTAGAAGAAAGCTAACTAAACTTCAAGATAAAGGCTTAATAACTAGAACTCGCGGTGGCGCTAAACTAAACGATTCGAGCAATTTCTTGCCGTCTTTTTCCTTCCGCACTCACCAAAACAGTTTGGAAAAGAAAAAAATTGCCTTGACGGCAACTAAACTTATAAAAAACGGCGACGTTATATTTTTAGACGCTTCAACTTCGGCGTTCTTTATAGCCGAATATTTGTCTGGATTTAAAGATATTAAAGTTATAACTAATGGAATAGACACATTATCACTTCTTGCTAAAAATGGCATTAACGCATATTCTACAGGCGGTAATATCATAAAGAATAACAGTTCGGTACTCGGTGGAGAGCACGCAATTTCAATGATTGAAAAGTTCCACGCGGATATTGCCTTTTTCTCAGTAGCGTCGATCACTCGCGACGGAAAGTTATACGATATTTTCGAAGAAGAAAATCCACCTAGAATTGCCATGCTTAAAAACGCAACGAGAAAGGTGTTTTTATCAGACAGTACTAAGTTTGGTAAAATTTCCCCTTACTTTACTTGCACTACTCGTGATATCGACTATATCGTTACCGATAAAGAAATTACTCAAATGTTCGACGATATTCATCTTCCTGAAATAGTTTATTAAAAAATTCGGCGCACGCCGAATTTTTTTCATTTGGTAAGTTTTTTACTTTACTTTTAAAGTTTTAAAGCGTATTATAAATAGGAATATTTCATAGGGGTTTGTTAAAATGACTGCCACGATAAAAACTAAACACGAAGTCGACATGCTTAAAGGCCCTATCTTTAAAGGCTTACTTGCAATTGCGCTACCCGTAATGTTAATGAACGTACTTCAATCGCTCTTTACCATTATTGACATGACGTTGCTTAGAATACTAGTTGACGATTCAGCAGTTGGAGCGGTTGGCGTTTGTTCAACGTTAATTACGGCAATTACAGGGCTTATGATAGGAATATCAGTCGGAGCAAACGTAGTGGTTTCAAGGCACGTTGCTAAAAACGACCAAGAAGGCGTTGAACGCGCGGTTGGATCTTCTATTTTATTTTCGCTAGTTGGCGGTTTAGTTTTAACGGTTATATCGCTTATTTTTGCAGAAACTTTCTTAAAATGGTTGAATTGCCCAGATTCACTTTTAGAGATGGCAACTACCTATTTTAGAATTTACTTTTTAGGCGCACCATTTAGTATGCTTTACAATTTCTCGGCGTCGATTTTAAGATCAATGGGCGATTCAAGGCGCGCGATGTATTTTTTAAGTATCGGCGGTATTTGTAAAATTGGCATAAGCGTACTTATAACTATCACTCTTCACACAACCGTTGAAGGCGTTGCAATAGGAACTGTTTCTTCGTTCGTAATAGCAGGCGGTTTGTGTTTCTTAGTTCTTTTAAAAAGTAAATCAATCGTTAAGTTTAAATTTTCAAGGCTTAATTTTTACTGGAAAGAACTTAAAGAAACTTTATTTATCGGTATTCCAACGGGTATTCAAAACGTGTTATACGCATTTGCAAACGTTGTAATTTCAGCAACTGTTAATACGTTTGGCCCTCATGCAACAACGGGCATTTCAATAGCAAATAACTTCGACGGTATATTATATCAAGTTTCAATTGCCACGTCTTTCGCCGTTTTACCGTTCGTTAGTCAAAACGTCAGCGTAGGAAATATTAAAAGAGCAAACGAAGTTATTAAAAAAGGAACTATACTTACCATTTTATTTAGCGCAACTCTCGGCTCGTTATCTGCAATCTTCTCCGCTCAGTTATCGTCAATCATTTCTCAAACTCCAGAAGTAATTGCTTTTTCGCAACAAAAAATGATAATAATTTCTAGCACCTACTTTATATGCGGCATCCAAGACGTTATGTTTGCTTCCTTGCGTGGAATTGGAAAACCAATTATCCCAACGATAACTGCATTTTTATTTCAGTTCGCAATAAGGTTTTTTGGGTTTACGTTTTATTCCCACTTTGCCCAACACTCACGTTCTTGTATCTCGTATGGCCGGTCGGTTGGACACTTTCAATTATCACAAGCCTTATATTTTACATACCGGCACAAAGAAAACTCAAATTACAACAAGATAACATATAAAAAATGCGTAGCAAATGCTACGCATTTTATTTTATTCTCCGTCGAAAAGCGGGGTTGAAAAATATCTTTCAGCGGTATCTGGAAGAACGGTTACGACCGTCTTTCCCTTACCTAAAACTTTTGCAAGTTTTTTAGCCGCCGCTACGTTAGTTCCCGAAGAAATTCCGCACATAATGCCTTCAAGTCTTGCTAAATCTTTACTCGTTTGAAGGGCTTCTTCATCGGTGATAATGCAAATATCTTCGTAAATTTTAGTGTTGAGCACCGGTGGAATTAAACCGTCGCCAATACCCATTTGAATATGGGTGCTTATCGTTCCACCTGCTAAAATTGCGGCGTTTTCAGGTTCAACTGCCCAAATCTTAATATCGGGGTTTTGAGCCTTTAAAACTTCGCCAATACCAGTTATAGTTCCACCTGTGCCAATTCCCGAACAAAAACCGTGAATCGGGCCTGCAACTTGCTCTAAAATTTCAAGTCCCGTGTGATGGCGGTGAACCATAGGGTTTGCGGGGTTTTCAAACTGTTGCGGAACAAAAACGTTTTTATCGTTTTTTTGCATATCCATAGCCATTTTTAAACATCTATCAATGCAATCGCCGATATTGCCGTCGTCGTGAACGAGTATTACTTCCGCTCCGTAGTGGCGAACGATTTTTCTTCTTTCCTCACTAACCGAGTCTGGCATAATGATTATTGTTTTATATCCCCTAACCGCGCCAACTAATGCAAGGCCTATTCCTTGGTTACCACTCGTTGGTTCAACGATTATAGTGTCTTTTGTTATAATTCCTTTTTTCTCCGCGTCGCAAATCATATTATAAGCCGTTCTAGTTTTTATAGAACCGCCCACGTTAAGCCCTTCGAACTTAACTAAGATTTCCGCGCTATCACTATCGGTCATTTTATTAAGTCTAATGATA
>JAZSBA010000029.1:0-2725 GCA_045602125.1 Christensenellaceae bacterium
CGTTGAGTTTTGGAAAAATTTATTAAAAGAAGGAACTGTTTCTCAAGAAGTTTACGATAAACTCACACATAAAAACGCAATAAAATTATTAAATTTAAAATAGGAGATAGTTATGAATAATAAAGAGTTTTTTAAGCAAGCAAAATTAGGCATGTTTATTCACTGGGGTTTATATAGCGTTGCCGGTGGCGAATGGAAAGGCAAAAGAACGGAATTCCCAGCAGAGTGGATAATGACTTATTATAAAATACCTGTAAAAGAATACGAGCAACTTACAAACGCATTTAACCCTATTTTCTTTGACGCTGAAGAATGGGTTAAACTTGCAAAAGAAGCAGGTATGCAGTACATTGTGTTTACGAGCAAACACCAAGAAGGTTTTGCAATGTTTAAGTCGGAAGTTGACTCGTATAACGTTGTTGACGCAACTCCTTTTAAAAGAGACGTTGTTGAAGAACTTGCTAAAGCGTGCAGAAAATACGATATGAAACTTGGTTTATACTATTCTCAAGAATTAGACTTCCACGAAGAACACTCCGGTGGCGTTCATTATATTGATCCTTTGCTTAATTGCGATTGGGCAAATAACTGGGACTGGCCTGATAAGGAGAAAAAAGATCTAAACATCTTATTAGAAAAGAAAGTTAAACCGCAACTTAAAGAACTTCTCACTAAATACGGCGATTTACTTTGCATTTGGTTTGACGATCCTTGTGAAATTACCTTAAAACAAAGCACGGATTTATATAATTTGGTTAAAGAACTTCAACCCGATTGTTTAGTTCCCACAAGAATTGGCAACGGCGTTGGCGAAATTAAATCGTTTGGAGATAATCAACTTCCAGATAGTGATTGGGACGGTTTAGGCGAAGCGTGTATAACCATAAATCACACTTGGGCTTACAAGGGATATGATAACGATTACAAAAGCGCCGACGAAATTTATAAAATGATGAAAAAAGTAAATAGCCACGGAGTTAATCTTTTAGTAAACGTAGGCCCTGACCACTTGGGAAGAATCCCTGCTCCGTCGATTGATATTTTAAAAGAACTTGGCAAAAAAATTAAAGAAGAAAATAAATAAAAAGCAATGCCGTACTTAACGAGTACGGCATTTATTTATCATATATTTTTGCTTAGTAGCAAGCCCACCTCTAATGTGGCGCTCTAAAAGATTTATCTCCAATACTTTTTTAACTTTTTCATATAGATAGGTTGATATTAGCGGTAAGCGACAAACCATATCTTTATGCACGGTGGACTTTCCCACTCCAAATACGCTAGCAGTTTTTCTAACCGTGGCGCTATGCTTTATAATGTATTCCGCTTCAAGTACTACCCTATTATACGTTCTCTTATTCAAAACTCAATTCTCCTACCATTAAGGTATGAAGGCAAACGAAAAATAATGAATAAACTAAAGCCCTATATTTACAAAATTAGAGAATTATGGTAAAATTAAAAAGCAAATAAAAAAGGAAATCTAGGTAGTAAAATGACGAAGAAAAAGAATTTTTGGCTAGTACTCGTAATTTTTAGCTTGGTGGGGCAAGTTGCTTGGGTTGTGGAGAATATGTACTTTAACGTGTTCATCTACGAAATGTTTAACGCCTCCGCCGAGCAAATATCTTTAATGGTTGCGTTATCTGCAGTTTCTGCAACGGTAACCACGCTATTTATGGGCGCTTTATCAGATAAAATTGGAAAGCGAAAAGTTTTTATGGCTGGCGGTTATATCGCTTGGGGTATAACTATCTTAGCCTTTGCCCTTATTAGAAAAGATTTTATAGGAAACCTTTTCAGTTTAAGTAGTACGGTAACTTCCGTTTGCATAACGCTAGTTATTGTTATGGACGTTGTTATGACCTTTTTCGGCTCAACCGCGAACGACGCTGCGTTTAACGCTTGGCTAACTGATGAAACGGATAGTTCAAATAGAGGTAAAGCCGAAGGCGTTAACGCGATGATGCCACTTATTGCAATATTAGTGGTGTTCGGCGGATTTATGTCATTTGACTTATCAATGCAATCTAGTTGGACTTTGATTTTCGTTATTTTAGGCGCGTTAGTTATTGTAATTGGCGTTTTAGGTTTCTTCTTTATAGAAGAAAAGGTGGAAAAAGTTAGCGAAAACTCAAACTATTTTGCAAATATCTTTTACGGTTTTAGACCTAAAGTTATTAAAGAAAATAAAATGCTTTATTTTTGTTTAATAGCCTTTGCCGTGTTTGGAATTTCAATTCAAATATTTATGCCGTACTTGATTTTATATTATACCGAGTCTTTAAAAATGGATAATTACGTTTTAATTATGGCTCCCGCTATAATTTTAGCATCTGTGTTTACTTTATTTTACGGTAGAGTTTACGATAAGTTTAAATTTGAAAAGTCGGTAATGCCTGCGCTTTTAACTTTAATTTTAGGATATATTTTATTATACTTTTTCAAAGCGACTGCGCTCGTATTTATAGGCTCGCTCCTTATGATGTGTGGTTACCTTGCGGGTATGGCGGTTTTCGGAGCGGTTATAAGAGATAACACTCCGCCTAAAAAAGCGGGGATGTTCCAAGGGTTAAGAATCGTTGCGCAAGTGTTAATACCGGGAATTATAGGACCGTTTATAGGCGCTGGAGTTCTTAAAAATGCTGAAAAGATAGTCAATAACGACGGAACGACTTCGTTTATCCCCAACGAAAATATATTCTTATCCGCTTTGATAGTCGCA
>JAZSBA010000030.1:0-4205 GCA_045602125.1 Christensenellaceae bacterium
ATATAAACGGACTTAAAATGCTTGGGTTATACGAGTATATAAGATATAACGGCGATATTTGCGACTATGAAAATATCATCGTTTATTATCTTGACGATAAGCGCTTATATTGGGTTAGCGCAAATGGTGGAAACGTAGAACTAATCAGCGATACCGTTTTCGATTCAAAGCCGAGCGTTATCCCTTATAACTACCTAGACAAAGACGTTTTATTAATTTCAACTCCAACAAACGGACTTTACTATCTCGACGGTTTAAATTTAATTAAGATTGAAGATGCGCCTCAAATAACTTCGCTATGTTTGCACAAGGAAAGAATATTCGCAACCTCCGGCGGAGATGGAAAGTCGCTTTGGTTTTCAGATGATTTCGACCCTACAAATTGGGCGATTTCACTTGACGAGGCGGGTTTTATCAACTTTTCAGATAAACTTGGAAAACTAAACAGGGTAGTTAGTTTTTTAGATTCAGTTTACGTTTTTAGAGATTACGGAATATCTAGGGTAGTCGCCTACGGCGATCAGGAAGAATTTACCGCGGACAATTTGTTTGGAAGTAACGGTAAAATCTTTGGTAGTAGCGTTACCGAGTGCGGTGATTTTATTATAATGTTAACTACCGCTGGAATTTTCTCTTTTAACGGGCTTAACGCAACTAAAATTTTAAGCGAGTACGACGAACTTTTATTTGGCGTTGATAATCAAAACGCCAAAGGCGTTTATTACGATAATAAAGTTTATCTTAAACTGGATATGAAATTTAACTATACCGTTGAAAGCGTTTTATTAGTTTACGACACGGCATCAAAAAGCTCGTATATTGCTCGTGGTCTTAATATAAAAGATTTTTGCTTTTTTAAAGGTAGCGTAAACGAAGTATTGTGCGTTACGAACGAAGATAGAACGGGAAAAATCAATAACGGTTGTCAATATTTTGAGAAAAACTTAACGTCCGCTTGGTCTACGGAACTTTGCGATTTTTCTCTTCCCGACGTTTTAAAAAACTTATATAAAATCTCCATATTTTCGTCTAACAACGCAATTTTATCGATTGAAAGCGAATCTAAAATGTTTTCGTATGATTTAAAGGCTAATAAACTAAACGAGTTTTATCCTTGTTTAGTAGGTTATAAATTTAGAGTTAGCATAACTACTGAAAGCGTTAATACGGAAATATCCGATTTATCCATTTATATAAGTTATCCAAGGGGGAATTAAGGTGGTTATAGATTACGGTAAAAGAGCATATATAAAGTTAAGCGAACTTGAAAAACGGCTTGCATCACTTGAAAAAAAACTTGAAAAATCGGCTTATACCACTTTGTTTTTTGATTTAACTGCGGGTGAAAGTGCAAGCTCGTTTATTAAAAACTTGAAGTTTTTATCAAAAGGAGACTCGGTAGTTAAAGCGGAATTATTTATAACTCTTAACTCGCTAGTATACTTAAACTATCAAGTTAAACTTAACGGAAAACTTATAAAGAGTGGAACGACGTCAACTCTTGAAAGCGTTATAGCGTTTGACGTAGGCGCGATAGACGGTGAAAACAGTTTAGAAATAATGCTATCTTCAAGCGCGAATTTCAAATTTGATAATCTAAAATTAACGCTTGGCGGTCAAGTAGAGTATTATTTGCAAAAACGAAAACTTTCGCTATCTACTACGACTTATAGCGATTATATAATCTATCAAAACGGCAATTTAGCAACTTTGTTTTATTACGAAGACGGCAATCTTTCAAAAATGTTAGAATTAAGTGAGATTTTTGACGTTAGCCTTCTCGGTTTTGACGGAATCAAACTCTATGTTGGTGTGGTTAATAAAGTAAACGAGCTTAAAATTGAAACCATTGACGTTTACGGGGAAAGAGAAAGTTCCATAGCGCTTGATAAAAACGTATCTTCGGTATGCGGTTATTTAAACGAAAACGGGGTTACGGTTATTTACTCTAAAGCGGGCGATATACTTATGGCAAACTATCGAAGTAACGGTTCGTTTTTCTCCGAAAAAACGGGTAGGCGCGGAGCGCTTGTTACTTGCGATTCAGATACGTATCAAGTTTACGTCGTTTACGGAGATTACAAGCCTACGAAACTCGTTGATTATTATGCTACTTACGTTTTAGATAAAGGCGAGAATTATCACGTTATAAAGACTGACGGCGGTTATATCGTGCGCTACGCGTTAGACGGCAGGCTTTACGAACAAGAGGTAACTAGCGTTACCAAAAAACCAACTATGCTTTCATCGTGTGATGAAATGGTAAGACTAAACGACGGAAAATATTTAAAAAGGGTGAGAGACGTTCTCACGGTGGGAAAGGAAGAAGATGTTTAACATTAGTGAAAAAATTATTCAATATATCAAAAAACTTGAAAACGAACAAACGCCCGTACAAAACGAGCAAAAAACTAAGACGGAAAGCGATGAAAAAAGGGCTCAGTTAGTTGAAACTATAAAAGGGCTTAACGATCAATTAGACGGCAAAACGGAAAGCGTTAAACTCGAAACTATGGAGTTTACACCGCTTACCGATAAAGAACTTGAAAACAAGGCAAGTGAAAAAGTTGATAAAAAGTACGAGGCGAAAGAAAATTCGCTTAAATCAAAGAAAGATTTGCAAATTAAAAATCTGGAAATTGAAAATCAAGAACTTAAAGATAGCGTAAAAGATAAAAAGAAAAACGTTGAAGACGCATATTTAGAACTTGAAGAAAGTTTAAATTCAGACGCAATAAAAAGGGGGATTGCTCGTTCGTCAATAGTTTCCGAGCAAATTAAAAATTTAGGCGTTGAAAAAATTCGCGACCTTCTTGGTATTGACGATGCTTTGGCTAGTGAACTCAAAAGCAATTCCGATAAAATAAATAGTTTAGAAGAAGAGTACGTTCAAGCCGTTAATAATTTGAAGATTGAAAAGGCGGTTGAAATTAGCGAAACCATTGAAAAACTTAAAAGCGAACAAAACTCCCAACTTGAAAAAGTTTTAAAGTATAACAACAATATTAAAAAGCAACAAGCAACGCTTGAAGATAAAGTTTCCTATCCGACTAAGGAAGAAAAAGCAAAGATAAAAAGCCAAATAATAAATTCGGCGCTTGATTATTTTAGTTCTCTTCCTAAAGAAGAAAGAATTTTAGCTTTTGAAGCCGACGCAGAGATTTTAGAACTTCTAGGCGATAATGCAAAATTAGTTGAAAACTACTTAAGGGCGTTAGCGTAAACGTTTTTACGGCGTAAGTCGCATCTTACGCCGTTTTTGTCTATGAAAAATTATGTTTATCAAATGCTTGCCAAAATTTGGGAAATAAGATATAATAAAAACGAAATCTACTTGATAGGGTATTTCTATGAAAGTTACTAACGGAATTAAAATCGCAATGGCTAACAAGCCTTTGTGTTATAAAATATTATTTTCAAGGACGCTTATTTCGTCCATCTTCACAATAATTGGTTTTTTAATTGCAAAAATCGTAATTGACGATATTACGGCAAGTTTGCAATTTGAAAATTTGATCGATACGTTCAGAACGATTTTAGATAACTTCATCGATATTAACGACGAGGCTAACGCAAACGCAGGCGCGTTAATATCCGCTAATATTACAGCTTTGTGGGAATTTATTAAAACCGATTATGACAAGGTGTTAATCGTAGGTCTTTGCATTTTAGCGATAATTCAACTCGCTAAGTTCTTCACCGGGATTTGTGACTACGTTGCAGCCGTTAACGTTAACGCGCACATGTCGTCGCTTCATCATGCAAAGTTCTTCTCAACTCTTGCAGAGCATATTTCTCCCGCTATTCGTTACGCAACTTATTGTGTAATTTCATTGTTTTTATACAATACCTTTATAATCGCAACCTCGTTATTGCTTTTCATTTTATTATTTAACGTAATAGGCTTATTTGCGTTGACTTTCGTTATATTCTTTATCCTTTTTGCCGATGCGTTTAGGCTTATGATAGTGGGCATGGTTCCCGCTAAAATGGTTTGCGAAGGCTGTTCTGCAACGACGGCGTTCAAACAAGCGTTCAAAGGCGTTGAATTTAGGGTAATGATTGAAAGATTTATCTCGTATTTTACAATGAGATTAATGTCCATCGTAGTAACGGCAGTTGCAGCAATAGTAACGTTTGGCGTATCAATAATCGTAACGCTTCCGCTTATTTCCGTATCGTACATAGCCGTTCGTTTCGTTGAC
>JAZSBA010000031.1:0-7568 GCA_045602125.1 Christensenellaceae bacterium
TATGTAACCGTCTAAAAAATCGGTTAACGACGCTACTGCGAAAATAGCGGCGCAAATAACGTAGTTATAAGGAATAAAATCCATATAAAATATTGCAACCATTACGGGAACTAAAATTATTCTCATCAAAGATAGTTTATTCGGTAAATTCATCTTGCACTCTCCCATATAAATCGTAATCTGTCGTTTTAGTTATTAAAACTTTATAAGTTTCGCCTTGGTTTATAACACCGTCGTATGAAAAGTAAACCTTTCCGTCAATTTCTGGCGCAAACGCGCTAAAATGACCAAAAAACGATTGATTTTCATAGTCCACACCGTCGCAAACGACTTCTATCGTTTTATTCATATACGACTTTAAGTTTTCCTTTGAAATCTTCTTTTGCGCGCTATATAATTTTTTAAGGCGTTTTTGCTTAACACTCTCGTCTATTTGATTAGGAAGTTTATAAGCAGGCGTATCTTCTTCCCTAGAATATGCAAAGAACCCTGCGTTATTGAGTTTAACGGTATTTATAAAATCTAGTAAACCGTTAAAATCTTCTTCCGTTTCACCGGGGAAACCCGTTATAAACGTTGAGCGTATTGAAATATTAGGAATTTCACTTCTTAATTTTTCAATTAAACTTATGTACTCTTCTCTCGTACCCTTTCTATTCATACGCTTTAAAACTGAATTTTCAGAGTGTTGAAGTGGAATATCGAGATATTTTATAAGTTTATCGTTAGTTTTTAACTCGCTGATAAGCTCGTTTGAAATGGCGTCTGGATAACAATACAAAAGCCTTATACTTTCAATTGAACTGAGTTTTGATAGTTCACGAATTAAGTCAACTAGTTTTCTCTCGCCGTATAAATCTTCGCCGTAACGCGTAACGTCCTGCGCAACTAAAATAAGTTCTTTTATATCGCCGAGACCTTCTACTTCGTTAATTAATTCTTCAATAGGAGTTGAAACGTATCTCCCCCTAATCTTAGGAATTAAACAGTAAGTACACTTATTGTTGCACCCATCTGCTATTTTAAGGTAAGAATAATGACAAGGGGTTGTCAGTATTCTTTTATTTGTTACAACTTTTTTATTTTTTGAAACGTAATTCACCCTTTTATCTTGGTAAACTTCATTTATCACGTCTATCAATAAGTCGTAATCGTTAAATCCTAAAAAGCCGTCAACTTCAACTAAATCGTCAAAGATATCGTCAATAAACTTTTGCGGAAGGCAACCCGTAACTATAATCTTTTCAAGATTGCCGTTACCACGCAAAGAGTTAACTTCAAATATAGTTTCTATCGCTTCTTTTCTAGCGCTCTCTAAAAAAGCACAAGTATTGATAACTACGACGTTTGCTACATTTATATCGTTAACGAGTTTAGCGTTTTGACCTATTAAAGCGAGAGCTTTTTCAGAATCAACCCTATTTTTATCGCAACCTAAAGATATTAAACCTATCTTTTTATCCTTTAACATTATTCTGCACCGAATTTTTCTTCAAAATCTTCTTTGGTCATTATCATTTGACGCTTACCGCCAACTGCGTTGGGCGTAATATATCCGTTATCCGTAAGCCAGTCGATAATCTTGCCGGCTTTTGGGAAACCAACTGCAAGTTTTCTCTGTAAGAAAGACATTGAAAGCCCACCAAAACTATATCCAACTCTCATTGCCTTAATGTAAAGCGGATCAATAGAGCCGTCGCCCTCTCCGCCACCGCCACTTGCAGAAACGCCTTCACTAGCGCCGTCGTCACTCATAGTGGACGAAGTTACTCTCGCTTTAATTTTAGCCCAGTTGTTATAGTCGTAATATTTATCGTTGTTTTCACTAACGTAGTCTATAACCGCGTACATTTCATCATCGGAAACGTAAGCGCCCATAACACGCTCAACGTTAAGCATACCGCCTGTTTTATACAAGCAGTCGCCTTTACCTAAAAGTTTTTCCGCACCCGGCTCACCGAGAGAAACCTGCGAATCAATCGCCGAAGACGCTCTAAATACTATTCTTGCAGGTAAGTTAGACTTGATAGGACCTTCAACAACGTCAACCGACGGTCTTTGAGCGGCAAGAACTAAATGAATACCCGCCGCACGCGCTTTTTGAGCAAGAAGGCAAACTTTTGTTGCAACACCCTTCTTGTCTTGAAGCATAATATCGGCAAACTCGTCCATTATAATTACAATTCTCGGCATAATCTTTTGATTGAGAGAACGAGCCTTAGTATTGTAATCTTTAATGTTTTTAGAACGAGACGACGCCAAGAGTTTATATCTTGATTCCATTTCTTCAACCGCCCAAGTAAGCATTGAATTAGTCATAGGAACGTCTTCAATAATTTCGCCAAACATCATATGCGGAATATCTTTGAACGGTTCTAAATCAACGCGTTTAGGGTCAACGATAACGAAACGGAGTTCGTCTGGGCCGTACTTTGTTATTAAACTAATAATTAACGTGTTTAAGCATACGCTCTTACCGGAACCGGTCGTTCCAGTAACTAAAACGTGAGGCATGTCTGCTAAATCTAACGATACAGGCGTGCCGATAACGTCTTTACCAAGAGCAAACGTGAGCGAGAACGGCTTTGAATTAATAAAACCGTCTGAAACGATAATATCTTTAATATTAACGGTGTCCGCTTCTTTGTTTGGAACTTCAATACCAACGTAAGAAGTGTTTGGAACTGGGGCTATCATTCTTATAGCGCTCTTTGCCGCAATTCTAAGGTTTAAGTCCCCTTGAAGTTTAACGACCTTGCTCATAGGAATATTAGATGGAATCGCAATATCAAAACGAGTTACCGCAGGACCTTTAAACACCCTTGGGATTTCCGTTTCAACACCAAAAGTTTTAAGCGTATTTAAAATCTTAGCCTTAACTTCGGCTTTAAACAGTTCTACTTCGTAATTATTTTGAGAGTTGTCAGAAGTACTAAATAAAGTAACCGGTGGCTTTTTGTACCTATAATTAATAGGCATGTTTTCAATGAGTTTCTTAGCGTACTCGTCGCCTTGCTCAACGGTAACGTCACTCGACGGTTGTTCGTTTGACGGAGCAATTGGCTCAACGAAATTATTTTCTTCCGATTTAGGCTCGACAAAACTATCGAAACTTGGCTCGTTATTAACTTCGGAAACCACTATTTCTTCTGGTTTTGTAAATACTTCTTCCTTAGAAACGTCATCCTTTTGATAACTGAAAGAGAAACTATCGTCAACGGTATAGTCCTTGACCACTTCTTCTTTCTTTATCGGAGAAGAAACGCCGTTGCCAAATAAAACTTCTCTCGGATCTTTATATTGATTTTCATCAACTCTTAAATTATTCGAACTAAAATCATCTCTATACGCGCCCGAATAACTGCCGTTACCGTTAGTGCCGTAAAGAATTTGCATGTTTTTATTATGGAGTTCGGGATCGTTAAAGATTGGGGCTTGACCTTGAGCTCCACCTTGATTTTGATAATAGTCGGAAGCGCCGTAACCATTTTGATTAGGCGTTGAATATTGATTTTGACTGCCTTGCGGATAACCGTTAGGAACTTGCCCAACAAAAGAATTGTTTTGCGGGAATAATTGACCGTAAGGCGGTTGTTGATACCCGTAATAACCGTATGGGCTTTGAGGTTGAACTGGTTGTTCAGGCTGAATAGGTTGTTGAACAACGGGTTGTACGGGCTGAGCGGGTTGATCAACTTCAACGTCGTTCTCTTCAACTTTTTTAGCGGGTTTATGGAACAATCTATAAACTCCAACAAACAAGTAAATTATGAGTAAACCGCTAAACAATAAAATACTGCCAACGAAGGTTAAATATTTAACTGAAAAGTACGTGATGAGAGATATTAACGCACCACCTGCGACGGAGCCACCTTGCCTTGCTAACCAAAAAGAGTAAGAAAGGTAGGAATTTAAAGTTTCAGGATTTTCTTGACTAGTTATAACGGTCAATAAACCCATCGCTAAAATTATAAATAAAATCAGACTAAAAATTTTTGAAACGGAGCGTTTTTTAGAAGGCTTTTTACCAACGAGCATCATTATTCCAAGATAAATTGAAACGAGTAAGAAAGGATATGAAAGCCAACCTAAAAGACCAAGTAAAAATACTTGAACTTCCTTGCCTATTTCAAATAAAACGTCTTCCCCGAAAATTAAGCATATTAAAAGAAGGAACGCCGTAATAATCACGGTTACCCCTAAAAATTCAACGGTAAAGAACGCGTCCTTATTTTGTTTTCCTTTTACTCCGTTACTCAAAATTAATTCTCCATTTTTTTCAGATAAAAACATTATCTCTATTTTATCATAAAAAGTATACCACACTAATAATCTTTTTGCAACGGTTAATTATAAATTAACCGAAATAAATAGATAAATTTTAGATTAGCAATTTTTCAAAAAATGAAAAACCTTGCAAAAATTTTGCAAGGCCTTAACACTTTATTGTCACTTTTGTTAAACTTACTTTTTACTGTTTAGCATTTTAATATACTCTTCTTCATCAACAGGTAAAGAAACCTCTTCTCCATTTTTCCAACCTGAAAGTTCAATAGCGTTCATTAATTCAACGCCGTTTATCCCTTCAACCCCTTGAACAAATTGCTCCTCTAATCCTAAAATAGCATTAGTGAAATTATTTATAATTCCAGCGTGTTGAGGGTTTTTACCGTCAGTTTCTACTTCTATAATTTCTAAGTTTGGCTTGCTAAAACCATTTTCGCTCGTTCTTGAAAACTCTAAACTGTCAACTTCATTTTTATACCAGATAAGTTTATTATTCTCGCAAAGAAGTTTACCTTTAGTCCCGCAAATTTCAAAACGATTAGTGCCAGGGGTTTCTCCCGTCGTTGTTATAAATACTCCCGTGGCACCGTTTTTATATTGAAAAAAGGCCGTTACTTCATCTTCAACTTCAATATCGTGCCATCTTCCATATTGACAAAAACCCCTTACTTTTACGGGCATTTCACCAACTACCCATTGTACGAGATCTATTTGGTGTGGGCATTGATTAATTAAAACACCTCCGCCTTCGCCAGACCAAGTTGCTCGCCAACCACCGCTATTGTAATACGATTGTGTTCTAAACCAATCGGTAATTATCCAATTCACTCTTTGAAGTTGACCTATGCCTCCGCCCAAAACTATTTCGCGCATTTTACGATAAACGCAATTTGTACGCTGATTAAACATCATCGTAAATCTTGCTTTACTGTTTTTAGACTTCTCGTTCATAATGCGAACTTGCTTAGTATAAACACCGGCAGGCTTATCACAAATAACGTGAATATCACGGCTTAAACTATCGTTTACTATTACATCGTGAGAATAATGTGGAGTTGTTACAATTACTGCATCAATTTCCCCACTGTCTAACATTTCTTTATAATCATCAAAATATAAAATCTCGCCAAATTTATTTTGAGCTTTTTCAAGTTTTAATGAATCGTTATCGCAAACGGCAATAAGTTGCCCGTTAATAATTTTACCTTTTTGAAAGAGTTCGGCGTAGTAAGAGCCTTGATTTCCCATGCCTAATATTCCGTATTTAATTTTTTCCATCTCGTCACTCCTTTTATTAAGCCTTCACAAAGCAATTATCTTGTTCAACGTAGCCAGCATCTAAAAGTATAGTTTTCAAGGCGCTGACAGACGCGTCAAAAGCATCGTTAGCACTCGCGTAAACAAACTTGTGTTTCATTTGGGTTTTATCTAGGTTAGAATACCCCTTAAATATTGCCAAATGCGGTTCTAACGTTAAAACTTTATCATCGGTTATTTTGTTGACAAGATCGAATATTTTACCGTCGCCAAACCCAGCAGGAACAAGCGCTCCCGTTTGAGAAATAACGTCTTTAATATGAAAATAATAAGTTGTTTCGTGCAATTTATCTAACGTTTCTTCGGCTAACTGCTTGCATTGAATATAGTTTGCAGGATCATAAACAAATTTTAAGCCGTCAACGTTTTTAATTATTTTAAGAACTCTATCAAGAGTATCGCCAAAAACGTCCTTTTCATTTTCGTGACACATTAATACACCGTGTTTCTTACCAATTTCAACCATTTTTGTAAGATAACGATATACTTTTTCTTCCTTATCGTAAGCATTAAAAAAACTAAAAATTCTAATTTTATCCGTCTTAAATATTTTTGCTAACCTACAAGCATGCTCTACTTTTTTACAATAATTATCAAAGTCAACCTCTACGTCAACTTTACCAAGCGGAGAACCGATCGACCAAACGGATATGCCGTTATTTTGAAATTCTTCTTGATAAGCTATCGCTTCTTCAATAGAAAAATCTAAAACGTTTTTACCGTTTATCGAGCGGAGTTCCGTATAAGAAATTCCATTTCTTTTTAACGCTTGTATTTGTTCAGATATACTGCTACCAGCCTCATCGGAAAATGCACATAATTTAATCATAACACAACCTCTTATTGACATATTTTTTATGTTTTGTTATAATGATTATACTTAAAAATATCACTATTTACAAGTACAAACTAATTAAAATAACACATTTTTAGCATTATCTTATGATTAAACTACTTTATTACAGACACAACTTAAAACATAGCCACGAAATTATTCAACCACATAAAATTACCTTTAATGAAATTACTATCGTTTTAGACGGAATTTTATATTACAAAGTTAACGGCAAACCCATAACCCTTAATAAAGGCGACGTGATTTTTATAGGTCAAGGAAACACTCGCTATCGCGAGCCTTGCTTTCAAACAAATTACGTAAGCATAAACTTTAAGTCAGATAAAATCGTTAACCTCCCCGTTAAAATAGAAGACGGATTAAGTCACACTATCCGAAACTTAATTAGTGTTTTTGATGATATTTACGGTTACACAAACAATCTTAGCGATGAAAGATTTACTTTAATTCTTTCTTGTTTTTTAGTTCAACTTGAAAAGCAGATTGCATCTGAAAACGAACATCCGTTAGTGTTGCAGATAAAAAATTACGTACGTATAAATTTGCCAAATAAAATTACTTTGAGCGACATTAGCAACCACGTTAATTATTCAGTTGCGCATTGTGAAATGATCTTCAAAAAAGCAACCGGCGAATCTATTATGGACTACGTAATAAAAAAACGTATAAACACCGCTAAATCATTGCTTATTGGCGAACAGTTAACCCTTCAAGACGTTGCTTATGCAGTAGGTTTTTTAGATTACAATTACTTTTCAAGGGCTTTCAAAAAGCATACAGGAGTAAGCCCGTTAAACTACAAAAAAACTCATTTTTAAGAATTTTATAAAAACAAAACGCACCTTGAAAAGCGATTCAAGGTGCGTTTTATAACTATTAAAATTTTTAATTACTTATTGTCGATAATATCAACGATATCTTTTACAGTTTTGATAGTTTCAGTTTGCTCGTCAGTAACCGTAACGCCAAAATTTTCTTCTAAAGAAAGAATCATTTCAACAAGGTCAAGAGAGTCAGCTCCTAAATCTTTAATGATTTCACTATCTAAAGTAACTTTATCTTCGGATATACCGAGTTTATCAACTAACATTTCTTTTACTTTTTCAAA
>JAZSBA010000032.1:0-2973 GCA_045602125.1 Christensenellaceae bacterium
AAATTAAATATTTTTATAATTAAGGAGAAACATTATGAAAAAATTCTTAAAAGTTTTACTTGCAGGCGTTTTAGCAGTATGTACTCTTTCTTGCTTTACCGCTTGTAACGGCGCTCAAGATTCTATCTACGTTGACACAAACGCTTTCTTCCCTCCCTTTGAATATTACGAAGGTACTGAAATTAAAGGCGTTGACGTTGACATTATGAACAAAGTTGGCGAAAAGCTTGGCAAAAAAGTCGTTTTTGAAAACACAGACTTCGACGTTATTATCGATAACGTAGCAAGTGGCGAAAGATACGACTGTGGCGCGGCTGGTATCACTATTACCGATGCTAGAAAGGAAAGAGTTGACTTCTCTAACCCATACTACACTTCAGTTCAATACGTTATCTTCAAAACTAATAACGAAAACGTTACGGTAAGCACGGCATCTGACGGTGTTTCTTGCGTATTCTGGAACGACCTTATGAATATGGACATCGGCGTTCAACGTGATACTACTGGTAACATTTACGCTGATATTGAAATTAACGGTGACGGTCCTGATTACCCAGGTGAACTTGCTGGTACTACAGGCGAACTTAATCCATACGATAACGCTCAACTTGCAGTTGACGCAATCACGGCTAACCAAATCGACGTAGTTATCGTTGACGAACTTCCTGCTAAGGCAATCGTTTCTAAGAACGCAGGTTACTCTTGCAAACCTCTTTACTACGACGGCGAAACTGAAGACGCTCCTACTGAAGAACAATATGCAATCTGCGTTACTAAGGGCAACACCGAACTTTTAAACGCTATCAACGAAGTTTTAGCTGAACTCGGTGAAGAAGGCATTAACGCTCTCGTTAAAAAACACCTCGGTCTTGACGACTAATATTAAAGTTTGAAAGAAACCGCCTTATGCGGTTTCTTTTTCTTAAAAGGTATATCATGTTATTAAATTTAAACGCAAGTTTTTTTCAAAACCTTGCAACCATATTTACAAGTTCTGAGTATATGGGTATGCTCCTTGAAGGGCTTAAATGTACTTTGATAATTTCAATAGGCGCGTCCGCGGTAGGTATCGTTCTTGGAACGCTCGTTGCAATAGTTAAAATACTCCCCTTTAAGAACCCGTTCGTTAAAGCGCTCAACGTTATTTGCGATATCTACACTACGATTTTCCGTGGAACACCTATGGCGTTGCAACTTTTCATTATGGCGTTCGTTATTTTTGCAATACGCGGATTCCCTATGGAAATAACTGCAATACTCGCCTTTGGTATAAACTCTGGCGCTTACGTTTCCGAAAGCATTAGAGCGGGAATACTCTCGGTTGATATCGGTCAAACGGAAGCAGGTAGAGCGCTTGGTCTTCCATACTCTAAAACTATGATGAAGATAGTTATTCCGCAAGCGATAAAGAACGTTATTCCGTCAATCGGTAACGAAATTATCGCCCTTATCAAAGAAACTTCTATCGTTTCAATGGTGGGCGGTCTTTACGATTTGACGCTCGTTGCAAAGATTATCGGCGGTGGTAACGAACTCGCTAACTTCTTAGCGCCTATGTTCGTTGCGGCTCTTTTCTATCTTGCAATAGTTTACACTTTAACTTTCATTATCAAACTTATAGAAAGGAGGTTGAGAGCAGGTGACAGACGTTAAACCCATTATTCAAATTAAAAACGTTCACAAGAGTTTTTCAAAACTCGAAGTATTAAAAGGCGTTTCACTCGATATTCAAAAGGGCGAAAAGGTAGTTATTATCGGGCCGTCTGGCTCGGGTAAATCAACCCTTCTTCGCTGTATGAACCTTTTAGAAGTTCCAACGATGGGCGAAGTTTGGCTTGACGGTAAACTTTTAACTAAGCCGGACAAGGATTTACACCCCGACCTTTCAGTAAAGGAACTTAAAGAATATTACAAGCAAAACTCAATCAACATAAACCAAGGTAGAGCCGAAATGGGCATGGTGTTCCAACACTTTAACCTTTTTAATAACCTTAGCGTTATTGATAATATGACTCTTGCCCCAGTTGAACTTAAACTCAAAAGCAAAGAACAAGCGGTAAAAGACGCGGAAGCGCTTTTAGAGAGAATTGGTCTTCTTGATAAAAAAGACGTTTACCCTTCTACCCTTTCAGGCGGTCAAAAGCAACGTATAGCGATTGCTAGAGCGCTTAATATGAACCCTAAGGTTTTACTCTTTGACGAGCCAACGTCGGCGCTCGATCCCGAAATGGTCGGCGAAGTTTTAGAGCTTATGAAAGATTTAGCGGATGACGGTATGACGATGGTAGTCGTAACTCACGAAATGGGCTTTGCAAAAGAAGTTGCAACGAGAGTTATCTTTATTGACGAAGGTATTATAAAGGAAGAAAATACCCCAAAAGAATTCTTTGCAAGTCCCAAAGACGAACGCCTTAAAGAATTCTTATCAAAAGTTTTAATTTAACACACAAAAAAAGAACGCAAAATTTTGCGTTCTTTTTTAATACAACTCGTAATCTCCTTGATATAAATTTATATAAGATTTTTTATTTTTATGAGCATAAAGTAAACTTTTATACGCTCCACCAAAATGCATTTTTACGTATGCAATAACACAATCCGCCTTATCCACCATCCACTCGTTTCTTTTAAGTATTGCAAATTTTTTAGGTGCTAATTCAAGTTCGGGATAAATCATAGAATCGTAATTTTGATTTATGATATCTCTTCTATCTTCTAACCATTTATCCATATACGGCGTTACGAAAATTATATTAGTATTTTTGTGTCTTTCTTTATATTTTTTCACGCACCTGAGCGCAAAACTATCAAAATTACCATACCCGCCAAGATAAAAATCAACTTGACTGTCCTTAATAATATCTTCTAATAAATTAAGTAACCGCTCTTCATCACTTGCGTTACCTGAATAATTTGAATGTCCAAAAAACGTAATAATCATAAATTCCCTTAACTTTATAATATTTTAATCTA
>JAZSBA010000033.1:0-6667 GCA_045602125.1 Christensenellaceae bacterium
TAGAATAAAAAGATGGATTAAGTGGTAAATTAAATGTCGATTTTTAGGTTGTTAAAAAGTTTAAGAGAATATAAAAAACCTGCGATAATAACGCCAATTTTAATGATAATTGAAGTTGCTATGGAGGTTATGCTCCCGTTAATTATTGCTTGGTTTGGCGGTTGTATTGAAGCAAAGGATGTTAACGGTATGATAAAGTACGGCTTACTTATGATTGGTACTGCCGTAATTTCTCTTATTGCAGGTATGCTCGGCGGTAAGTATTGCGCTGAAGCGTCAACTGGTTTTGCTAAAAATTTGAGAAGAGATATGTACGTTAATATTCAAGGCTTTTCCTTTTCAAATATAGATAAATTTAGTTCTTCTTCCTTAGTTACTAGACTTACAACGGACGTTACTAACGTTCAAATGTCTTTTATGATGCTTATAAGAACTGCAATCAGAAGCCCGCTTATGTTCATTTTCTCAATCGTTATGAGTTTTTCAATAAATAGCGTAATGCCGGCAATTTTCTGCGTAACTATCCCCATTTTAGCCTTTGGTATCATTATGATAACTAAAAAGGCAATGCCTATTTTTAAAAGGGTGTTCAAACGTTACGATAACCTTAACGAATCTATTCAAGAAAACGTCAAAGGTATGCGCGTTGTTAAAGCGTACGTTAGAGAAGATTACGAAACTAAAAAGTTTAGCGGTGTTTCAAACGAACTTTGCAAAGACTTTACTAAAGCTGAAAGAATACTTGCAATTAACGGTCCGCTTATGTCTTTCTGCTTACAAGGAGGTCTTATAGCGATTGCCTTTTTAGGCTCTCACTTAATACTTAAAGCAACACCGGGTCTTAACGTGTTTAGCCTTCAAAGTATGCTTACGTATTCCCTCCAAATTCTTATGTCTCTTCAAATGCTTTCAATGATTTTCGTTATGCTTACGCTCTCTGCTGAATCTGCTAGACGTATTGAAGAGATTATTGACGAAAAGAGTAATTTAACTAATCCAAGCAACCCCGTAACTACCGTAAAAGACGGTTCTGTTGAATTTTCTAACGTATGTTTTAAATACTCAAAAACTGCCGAGCGTTACGTTTTAGATAATATTAATTTATCTATTAAATCTGGTGAAACAGTAGGTGTAATCGGTGGAACGGGCTCTTCAAAATCAACGCTAATATCGTTGATTTCACGCCTATACGACGTTGTTGAAGGTAGCGTAAAAGTTGGCGGAGTTGACGTTAGAGATTACGATATGAAAGTGCTCCGTGATAAAGTTTCGGTAGTTCTTCAAAAGAACGTTTTATTCTCAGGCACGATTAAAGAAAATCTTCGTTGGGGTAACGAGCACGCAACTGACGACGAGTTAATTAAGGCTTGTAAAATTGCTCAGGCGCACGACTTTATTATGAGTTTTCCAGACGGTTACGACACGTTTATCGAACAAGGTGGCGCTAACGTTTCTGGTGGTCAAAAGCAAAGGCTTTGCATAGCAAGGGCAATACTTAAAAAACCTGAAATTTTAATTCTTGACGACTCGACTTCCGCAGTAGATATGAAGACTGACGCTTTACTTAGAAAAGCGTTTAGAGAAGATCTTCCAAACACTACTAAAATTATTATCGCTCAACGTATAGCGTCCGTTCAAGACGCGGATAAAATCGTTGTTTTAGACGGTGGTAAAATCAACGCCGTAGGCACGCACGAAACGCTTATTAAAGACAACGAAATCTACAAAGAAGTTTACAATTCACAAAATAAATCTACCGAAGGGGGTAACGAGTAATGGCTGGTATGAGAATGCGCGGTCGTGGTGCCGTTCCACCCGTAGGTGTAATGAAAAAAGGCGTGCTTAAACGCCTTATGGGAACACTTTTCAAAAATTATAAGCCACTTTTAATAATTATTGCAATATGCCTTGTAATAAGCGCGATAACAGGTTCTGTGGCAGGCTTATTCTTACAACAAGTCTACGATGCTTTAGGTCAAGCGATAGAAAAAACTATCTCTATCGGCGAGGCTTGGTCAAAAATAGTTACGACTTTAGTTATTTTAGGTTGCATTTATCTTTTAGGTATATTAGCTAACTTTATTTTCCAACAACTGGGCGCTATACTCACTCAAAGATTTTTAAGAGATATGAGAGTTAAGATGTTCACTAAAATGCAACGTCTTCCCATCAAGTATTTCGACACGAACACGCACGGCGATATAATGAGTACTTACACTAACGACGTTGATGCTATCCGCCAGTTAGTTTCCCAGTCCTTACCGCAGTTCTGTTCGACGATAATTACGATGACAACGCTTATTTTAGTTATGCTTTATTTAAGCGTAATCCTGTTCGTAGTGGTAGTCGTTGGCTTGTTGTTTATAACTTTTGTAACTAAAGTAATAGGCAAAAATAGCGCTAAGTATTTCATCGCTCAACAGCGTTCCGTTGGTAAAGTTGAAGGCTACGTTGAAGAGATGATGAACGGTCAAAAAGTAGTAAAAGTATTCAATCACGAAGAAAAGGCAATCGATAAATTCGACGAGCTTAACGGAGAACTTTTCGAAGTTTCAAACAAAGCAAACGCCTTTTCAAATATGCTTATGCCTATTATTCACAACATAGGTAACGTTCTCTACGTTTTAGTTGCGTTTATCGGCGGTGGTATCTATATTTTATCAAACGGAACGGGCTTAAATATCAGTTTTAGCGCGTTGTTTAGCACGGGTAGTTTTTTATCTCCGCTTCAAATAAGCGTAGTCGTAGCGTTTCTTGGTATGGCAAGGCAATTTGCTAACGTTACCGGGCAAATTTCTAACCAAATAAACTCCGTTATTATGGCTATGGCGGGCGCTAGTAGAATGTTCGATCTTCTCGATCAAAAAGAAGAAGACGACGACGGTTACGTTACTCTCGTTAGAGTTAAAGACATAGACGGTGAACTTATTGAAACTGAAGAGAGAACGGGTAAGTGGGCTTGGCGTCATCCGCATAAAGCAGACGGCACGGTAACTTACACTCGTTTAGCAGGCGATATCCGCATGTTTGACGTTGACTTTGGCTACGTTCCGGAAAACATCGTTCTTCATAACGTTACGTTATACGCCGAACCCGGTCAAAAGATAGCCTTTGTTGGTGCAACTGGCGCTGGTAAAACTACGAAAACAAACCTTATCAACCGTTTCTACGATATAGCCGACGGTAAAATTCGTTACGACGGCATTAATATTAATAAAATTAAAAAAGCCGACCTTAGAAAATCTCTCGGCATAGTACTTCAAGACACTTGCTTATTTACCGGAACGGTTATGGAAAATATCCGTTACGGTAGGCTTGACGCTACTGACGAAGAGTGTATAGACGCTGCAAAACTTGCAAACGCTCACGATTTTATAACTAGACTTCCAAGCGGTTATAATACAATGCTCACCGCCGACGGTGGCAACCTTTCTCAAGGTCAAAGGCAACTTCTTTCAATCGCTAGAGCAGCGGTTGCCGACGCTCCCGTTATGATAATGGACGAAGCAACGTCTTCAATCGATACTCGTACCGAACTTTTAGTTCAACGCGGAACTAACAAACTCATGGAAGGAAGAACGGTGTTTATGATTGCTCACCGCTTATCAACCGTGCGTGACGCTAACGTTATTATGGTTCTCGATCACGGCAGAATTATCGAACGTGGCACGCATGAAGAGTTGTTAGAGAAGAAGGGTAGTTATTATTCATTATATACCGGAGCCGTTGAACTTGATTAATCGCAACAATCAAAACACGCTAAATTGGGCGTGTTTTGTTTTTTCTTTCAAGTTTTTTATATAAATTTAATAAAATTTATAGTAAAAGTCAAAAATCTTATTGACTTAAAGACAGTTTGCATTTATAATATAAAAGTATATATGTAATTAAAAGTTTTCTTTTATTTTGCTAAACTTACGTGGAGGATTCAATGAGTAAGGTAAAATCAGGTATCATACTTGGAATTATAGTGCTTTTCACCGTTATTTTAGCGGTACTTGAATTTGCGTCCTTTCCTATTCCCGGTTACAAAAACGGAATTAAGGATTACAATTCTATTGGTAGCACTATCGGTCTTGGTATTGACCTTAAGGGCGGTTACGCCGCAGTTTTAACACCTAAATACAACGAAGATCAAATTGACGACATTGACGAGTTATTTGATGGTGCCGTTGATATTTTAAGAACCCGTCTTGATAATAAGGGTTACACAGAAGCAATCATCACTATTCAAGGTGTTGGTAACGATAGAGAAATCAGAATTGAAATCCCTGAAGTGGAAGATGCTGACGAAATTTTAAGCATCATCGGTTCTTCCGGTAGGCTTTCTTTCGTTGACTCGGCTGACGTTGTATACCTTGAAGGCGAGCATATTGACAACTGTTATGCTGGTTACGATCAAAACGGTCAACCCATAGTAGTTTTAGAGTTTACTGCTGAAGGTACTAAAAAGTTCTCTCAAGCAACTCAACAACTTGCAGGTCAAACGATGTATATTAAGCTTGGTGACGAAGTTATTTCTTCTCCCACGGTTAACGAACAAATTACCAGCGCAAGCGCTCAAATCGAAGGTATCGAATCTTACGAACAAGCTGAAACTATCGCTGCGGTTATCAAAGCGGGTAGACTTGACTTTGAATTTGAAATCGGCTCTTCAAACAAGATAAGCGCAACGCTTGGTGAAAACGCTCTTCCGGCAAGCGTAGTGGCAGGCGGTATCGGCTTGCTTATTATCTTTGCGCTTATGATCGTGTTCTATCGTGGTATGGGTATTGCAGCGTCTATCGCACTTTCTCTTTACACCGTGCTCTTTATTCTTTTATTAGCGCTCGTTCCTTGGGTAGAACTTACTCTTCCGGGTATTGCAGGTATTATTCTTTCAATTGGTATGGCGGTTGACGCTAACGTTATTATTTACGAAAGAATTAAAGAAGAATATGCATCAGGTAAGACTGCAACTTCTGCAATCAAAACTGGTTTCAAGAGAGCGTTTGTAACGATTTTCGACTCGAATATTACTACTGTTCTTGCATCAATCGTTCTTTGGATTTTATGTCCAGGTTCAATCAAAGGCTTTGCAATTACGTTGCTTTTAGGTATCGTTCTTTCAATGTTTACTGCAATCGTAGTTTCAAGACTTCTCGTTAACATTATGTATAATCTTTCAGGGGGAAAGGCTTCCTTCTTAGGTCTTAAAAAGGAGGTGCTTTTCGATGAAGAAGATTAAGGATATAACTTTTAAGTTCTTTGAAAAGTTCAAATACTTTGCTCCCATATCAGTTGCAATTATTTTAGCAGGCTTTATCGTAATGATATTTGCAGGCATGAATATTGGTATCGACTTTGCCGGTGGTGCAACCGTTAACGTTGAATTTGGCGATTACGTTGCAAACCATGAAGAAATCAAAGAAGACTTAGTTGATCAAATTAACGATCTCGTTAAGAAAGAAGGTTTTGAAATCGGCTCGACTAGATGGTCTGGTGACGATCAAAACATTTATGAAATCGGTCTTAAATATTCTCTTAACGGCAAAAAAATTGACGCTGCTAGCGAAGAAGCGCAAAATGAATTCCGTGCACTTTTAGAAGAAGAAAACGGGCTTAACGATAAAATCGTTGAACTTATCAACAATTATAACGACGAATTTGACGTTATAAAAGAAGATACGATCAATAGTAACATCGTTGGCGCTGAGACTTCTAGAAAGCTTTTAAAGAACGCAATCATTGCAACGGTTGTTGCGATAATCGTAATGCTTATCTACATTGCAATTAGATTCACTTTAACAAGTGGTTTAGCGGCAATTGTAGCTCTTACGCACGACGTTCTTATGATGATTGCATTAGTAACTATTTTCCGCGTTCAAGTAAACACCACGTTTATAGCGGCGGTTATAACGATCGTAGGTTACTCAATCAACGCAACAATCGTTATCTTCGATAGAATTAGAGAAGTTTCTAAGCTTGATTCTATGAAAGAAGCAACGGATGCGGAAATTGCTAACAAGTCAATCGTTGATACTTTAAAGAGAACTATTTTAACAACGATTACGACTTTATCAGTTATAGTAGTTCTTGCAATCGTATGCGCTGTGCTCGGCGTATCCACGATGGCGGAATTCGCTCTTCCGATAATCTTCGGTCTTATTGCGGGAACTTATTCTTCCGTGTTCCTGTCAGCACCTATGTGGGTATATTTCCGTAAGATTGCAAAGAAGATTAAAAACAGAAAGAAAACAGCATAAAATATTAAACGGACGGGGGATTCCCGTCCGTTTGCATTTATAAGTGAGTTTTTATGAGAATAATTAAAAAAACGTATGATAACGCTCAAAAAAACTTAATAAAAGAACTTGCTGACAAAGTGGGAATACTTTATTCTACCGCGGAGATTTTATACGGCAGGGGTTTTGACACCGTAGAAAAAATCAAAGATTTTTTATCTCCCGACGTTTGGGAACCTATTTCGCCCTTTACTATGAGTGGTATGAGCGATGCGGTAGATAGAATTATTCAAGCAAAAGACAATGGCGAAACGGTAGTTATCTACGGCGACTACGACGTTGACGGTATTTGCGCCACCACCGTTTTGTATAGAGCTTTAAAAGTCTTTGGAATAGACGCTTACACGGTTATTCCCGAAAGGCAAAACGGCTACGGTCTTTCA
>JAZSBA010000034.1:0-3878 GCA_045602125.1 Christensenellaceae bacterium
GGCATATTAAACAAATAGATTACGTTAAAAACGTAATTAAGCCCGATTACACGATAGTTATTATGAGCGGAAACTTTACGCAACGCGGAGAAAACGCAGTAATTAACAAGTATAAAAGGGCTTCCCACGCGATAAAAGCGGGGGCGGACGCCGTTATTGAACTTCCCACCGTTTTTGCAACGCAGAGCGCCGAGTTTTTTGCAAGCGGAGCAATAAAACTTATAAATTCACTTCCCTTTGAAAAGTCAGTTTGCTTTGGAGCGGAGTGTGGCGATATAAACGCGCTTATAACCCTTGCTAAAAATTTGGTTTTTGAAAGCGACGAGCAACGTGAAATTATAAAAACTGAACTTAAAAAAGGAACTTCTTTACTTAAAGCAAGAGAGATTGCTCTTTTAAAAACTACGGGGTTAGATAGTGATATTCTATCTAAGCCGAACAACGTTTTAGGCGTTGAGTATTTAAAGGCGATAATAAAAAACGGCTACGATATCGAGCCGATAGTTATTAAGCGCGAGGGAGATTATAATCAAACGGAACTTTCATCAAAAGAAAATCCGTCGGCAACGGCAATAAGGAAAGCAATCGTTGATAATAATATTGAAAGTTTAAAAGGCTTTACGCCAGACTTCGTTTTAAACGATTTACCCTCTAACCTTCCCGATTTTGACAAGGTTATTTTATATTCGCTACTTTCTTCAACTAAAACGGAACTTAAAAACATCGAAGGTTGCACGGAAGGTCTTGAAAATAGAATTAAAGAGTACGCAGAAAAATCACTTACTTTAACTGAACTTTTATCAAAAGTTTCAACTAAGAGATACACGACTGCTAGAATTAGAAGAATACTCCTATCTAACGCCTTAAAAATTGATAAAAAACTTATAACTTCGGCGCTTAAAAGCAAACTTTATTTAAAAGTTCTTGCTGTAAGCAAGAAAAATCCTGAAATTTTATCAGTTTTATCAAATGCTAAATATCCTTTAATTACTAGAAAGAGCGATGTAAATAATCTTACTAAAGCGTCTAAAAAAGTGTATGAAAAAGACGTTTTTGTAAATCAATTTTACTCTCTTTTAACCGAAGATATAACAAACCCATACAATATGCTTATTATATGAAAAAAACCTACCGCTCGGTAGGTTTTATTTTTTTAGTTTATAAGGTCGGCATCGTCTTCGCCTGCAAATTGAGCGTAATACTCTATTTCAAATTGATTAAATATCTTTTCAAGATATTCTTCGTCTTCAATGGGAATTAAAGTTTTATTTTCAACGTCAATTTCAAAAATAACAACTTCGTCGGGATCTGCCCCTTCAACGCTTTCGCACGGTTGGAAGAACGCGTAGTTCTTTCCCTCAAAGTCCATAGTTCCTATGTGTAAAAATTGCAACTTATTACCGTCGTCGTCGATAAGTTCAATAGGCTCGTCAAGTTCTTCAAGTAATTCTTTTTCTTTATCCATTATTTGTTCTCCTTGTTTTTTAATTTTTGTAAATATCCGTCTAATATGTAGGACGCGGCAACTTTATCGATAACCGATTTTCTATCTTCACGCCTAACGTTTCCTTCAATTAGTATTCGCCTTGCTTCCATTGTGGTAAAGCGCTCGTCTTCAAACACTATTGGGATTTCCGTGTGTTTTTTAAGTTCTTCAACGAAACTTTCCGTTTTTAAAGTTTGCTCGGATTTAGACCCGTCAAAGTTAAGGGGAAGACCGCAAACTATAACTTCAGCGTAATTTTTCTTAGCGATTTCGCATAAATACGCTATATCTTTAATAAAATTTTTGCGGAAATAAGTTTCAAGCGGTAAAGCCATCGTTCCAAACGGATCGGAAACGGCTATGCCTATTCTCTTATCTCCAATATCAAACGCAATACATTTCATAATTTTTTTATTTTTTCCGTATAAATTGTATTTTACCGCTCATACTTACTTTGACCGAAAGGTCAGGGGGAATTATGGACGGTAAATTTTTTATCTTGGGATTATCACTCGGTATGCTGGGTGGCGCGGTACTCGTTGCCAACTCGTATAAGGCAAGAAAAGTGATAAAGGATAGCCAAGAACAAATCCGCAAAAAGGCAGAAGAATTGAAAAATTGCAACTGCTGTGATTGCGGATGCGAAGACAAAGGAGAAAATAACTCCTAATCTCCTTAAAGAAGATGCATATCTTCATCTTATTCAGCAAAGGTAAGTTTATCTTACCGAGGGCAAGCATTAATTTGCTTGCCTTTTTTATGGGCTACGTCGCAACCTATGATTGCTTGTCGAGCGTATGAAACACGGCGTAATACATCGTTAAAGCCACTTGAAAATACAAAAAGTATTATCTTCGGGCTTTCTGTGTCTTACTTGCGTTTGATACACTCTCTTAAAAAATCAACCATAAGTTGCGACATTGCCTTTTTAGATTGATTTTTTGATAATTTCAACTACTTTGTCAACTTCTTCTATAGTGTTATTTGAAGAAAGTGAAAATCTTATTGATGATTTTGCTTGCTCGCTCGATAACCCTATTTCTTTAAGCACGTGCGACGGCTCTATCGTTCCCGCCGTGCAAGCAGAACCCATTGACGCGCACACGCCGTTTATGTCAAGATTATAAAGGAGCGTTTCTCCGTTTACTCCGTTAAACGTAACGTTGAGTATTCCCGAAACGCAGTTTTCACTACCGTTTATAGTAGAATTAGAAATTTCAGTTAAAATTCTATTTTTGAGCCTATCTCTTAAAGAACGGATATGCTCTATTTTATTATTTAAATTTTCCCTTGAAAGTTTAAGGGCGGTTGCTAAACCTACGGCGCCGGCAACGTTGCTCGTTCCACCGCGTTTTCCCCTTTCTTGAGAACCACCGGCAATTAGCGGAGATACGGGAGTTCCGTTTTTTATGTATAAAACGCCAACGCCTTTAGGTCCACCGAACTTGTGAGCCGAAAAAGAAAGCATATCAACGCCTAAATCTTTAACGTTAATATCTAAAACGCCCATTGCTTGAACGGCGTCGGTAAACGATAACACTCCGTGGTTTTTACAAGCGGTTGCAAACTCTTTTATAGGCTGAATTGAGCCGATTTCGTTATTTGCCATCATTAGCCCTGCTAAAAAGCAATCGGATAGCCCTGCGTCTATATAATCTTTAACGGATACCGTTCCAGTTTTATCTGGAGATATATATTGGATGGTAGCGCCTTGTTTTTCAAGTTCGCTAGCGGTAACTAGCACCGAGTGATGCTCGATAGAAGAAACTAAAAGTTTATCTTTACCCTGTTTTCTAGATAAAAAACTACCGCGCATAGCAAAGTTATTACTTTCACTACCGCCAGAGGTAAAATATATTTCGTTAAAAGACGTGCCTAAAATATCGGCAACGGTGGCGCGCGCATCGTCAAGACCGCGCACGGCTTCTCTACCCACTTTGTGGGTAGAATTTGCGTTGCCGTAGATATTGGTTAAATAAGGCGTCATAGCGTCTAACACTTTACTATTAAGCGGAGTGGTTGACGCATTGTCAAAATAAATTACTTTCATAATCAAAATGGAACTTAATGAATTTTAAAAACTCAAAGTCTAGTTGAAAACGATATTTTAAGCCGTTAGAAACAAGCTAGGCGAACTCAAAGCTGAGTTGAACGCGTATTTTAAGCCGTTAGAAACAAGTATTTCAAGGCTCGACAAGTGGGGACGGATACAATAGACCTTTTTGGTCATTGAAGTCGAAACTCAAAGTCTATTCAACGCTCTCATTTTAAGCCGTTAGTTGCAAGTTAAGCGAACTCAAAGCTGAGTTGAACGCGTATTTTAAGCCGTTAGAAACAAGTATTTCAAGGCTCGACAAGTGGGGACGGATACAATAGACCTTTTTGGTCATTG
>JAZSBA010000035.1:0-2938 GCA_045602125.1 Christensenellaceae bacterium
TTTGCTTTATTTTTTACGCTAAATGTTATATAATATATTTATTCTTACAAAGGAAAATAAAAAAATGAACTTTTCTAAATCTAAATATTGTTTATATTGCCAATGCCCTAAAATTTTGTGGTTAAATAAATATAAACCAGAAGAATTAAAGCAAGATTCTTCCGCCGAAGAACGCTTTGAAAAAGGTAATATCGTTGGCGACCTTGCTATGCAATTATTCGGTGATTTTACCGAAGTTACATCTTATGATAAAGACGGCAAACTTGACCTTTCTAAAATGATAGAAAACACCAACGAGTGTTTAAAAAACGGCACGGAAAATATTTGCGAAGCGTCTTTTTCAAGTGGCGGTTTATTTTGTTCTTGCGATATTTTACGTAAAGAAAACGGTGGCTACGCTATCTATGAAGTTAAAAGTTCCTCTCACGTTTCAGCCGTTTATATAACCGATATTACCTATCAAAAATACGTTTTAGAAAAATGCGGAATTAACGTTACAGGCACTTATATCGTTCATATAAATAGCGACTACGTTTTTGACGGCACGCTTGATATTCAAAAATTCTTTACTATTAAAGACGTGTCTTCTCTCGTTGAAGAAGAGTCTAAAAAACACGATATTGAAGCCGACTTAATAGAAGCGACAAAAATTTGCGACTGTGAAACCGAGCCCGATTTTAACCTTTCAATTAGTTGCCGTGAACCTTACGTTTGCGGATATTGGGAATATTGTTCTCGCCACTTACCGCACCCTAACGTTTTTGACGTATATAAATTAAGTTTTGGTAAAAAAATTGAAGCTTATCGCGATGGTTTTTTTGAGTTTAACGACGTTAGAAGCGCCTTAAAATTAAACCAGATACAAAAACGCCAACTTGATTTTGTTCTTAAAGGAATAGACGAACATATTGATAAAGAAGGAATTAAATCATTTTTAGACACCCTTTCTTATCCCCTTTACTTTTTGGATTTTGAAACAATGCAACTTGTTATCCCCGAATATCCTAACAGTAAACCTTATCAACAAATAACCTTCCAATACTCACTCCACTATATTGAAAGTGAAGGTGGCGAAGTTAAACACAAAGAGTTTTTGGGCGAAAGTGGTTTAGATCCAAGGCGTGCACTCGCAGAACAACTTGTTAAAGATATTCCGACCGATGCTTGCGTTTTAGCATATTATATGGGCTTTGAAAAAGGTAGAATAAAAGAGCTTGCTGAACTTTTCCCCGATTTAGCTGATAGTCTTATGAAGATAAGGGGCAACGTTAAAGATTTAATAGAGCCGTTCCACAATGGATATTACTATAATAAAGCAATCGGAAATTCTTTCTCTATAAAAAGCATTCTCCCTGCAATGTTCCCTAATGACCCCGAACTTGATTATCATAATTTAGAAGGCGTACATAACGGCTCTGAAGCGATGACTTTATTCCCAAAAATAAAAGACTTGCCCCTTGATGAGCAAGCCGTAGCAAGAAAAAATTTACTCAAATATTGCGAACTAGACACCTACGCAATGGTAAAAATCTTCTTAAAGTTAATTGAACTTTGTAAATAATGATAAAAGCGTTGGCACGAGATTTGTGCCAACGCTTTTTTTGTTTATTAAATTATAATATTTTGTTTTCCACCTTTTACTATTGACTTTAATTTGATTAAGGTTTAAACTTATGCTATGGATAAAATTGCTTTGTTTTCTGAAATTGATAAACTTTCAGAAAAATATCTTCAATTATTAAAAGAAGTAACGGAAATTGAAAGCCCTACCAACCATAAAAATGGTGTAGATATGGTTTTAGACCGTATTTTTGAAAGCGCAAAGGAACTTTCGCTCGAAACGGAAAGATGCAAACAAGAAATTTCCGGTGACGTTGGCACGGTTACACTTAACCCTACTTCTAAACTTAAACCTATCGTTTTTTCAGGGCACATGGATACCGTGCATCCACTCGGCACGATTAAATTAAACCCCGTTAGAGTTGACGGCGATATGCTATACGGGCCGGGCGTTTACGACTGCAAGGGTGGGATAATCGCTTCCCTACTCGCTATTGAAGCGCTCAAAAACGTTAACTTCACCAAAAGACCCGTTAAATTAGTCCTTCAAAGCGATGAAGAAAATAGCAGTATTTTTTCCAACAAAAAAACGATTGAATATATGGCTAAAGTTTCAAAAGACGCTATTGGTTTTTTTAATGCCGAGCCTTACGTTGAAGGTTTTATTTCAACGGAAAGAAAGGGAATTATACGCTACGAGTTTAAAATTGTAGGCGTTGCCGCTCACTCGGCAAAATGCTTTGACGGCGCAAACGCCATAACTGAAGCGTCGCATAAAATAATTAAACTTGAAAAGTTTAAAGACGCCGACGGTATTACCGTTAACTGCGGATTGATAAACGGCGGAACTGTTGCAAATACCGTTCCCGACACTTGCACTTTCGTTGCCGATATCCGTTTTAAAACGCGCGAGCAACTAACTGAAATAAAAAACTTCGTTCAACAAATCAACGATGAAATTACCGTTAAGGGAACTTCTTCAACGGTTAAAGAAGTTAGTTTTAGAACGTCAATGGAGAAAACTAGTAAAAACGAAGACCTTTTAAACGCCGTAAATCAAATTTTTGCTAAAAACGATATGCCTACTTTAACTGCAAGATGTGGAGCAGGCGGATCGGATGCGGCGGATATGTCAACTTATGGTATCCCAACGCTCGATAGCATTGGCGTTAAAGGTAAAAACATGCACTCTTTAAATGAATTTACTTATATCAGTTCTATCTTCGAGTGCGCAAAAAGGCTTGCTATAATTGCATTAGAAATTTAATTAATAAAGCCAACCGATATCGGTTGGCTTTTATCATATTTAAAAAAAACAAATATATAATATATCGTGCAAATGCCCGAGTGGTGAAATCGGTAGACGCAGTGGACTCAA
>JAZSBA010000036.1:0-9446 GCA_045602125.1 Christensenellaceae bacterium
AAAAAAAGAAAACCCCACCCCAGACGGACCGGTGGTTTTTAATTATTTAAGATAAAATTGGTTTTCCAAAAAGAATAATCGTTACAAGGTCAACGAGCCATAAACAAGCAGCGCCTGGGAATATCCATAAAATACCAACGATTAAAAGCAACATATTGCTGTTTGCTATACCTTTACAAATTCTATATATAGCCCAGAAAATATTAAGTACTGGAATACAGAATAATAATTTACCTAAAAGTGAAAGACCGTCAAAAAATTTAATATAACTCTTCATAATTAATTCCTCCTATATAAATTTTATGTTAAAAACCTAAAATTGTCAATAGTAACTGAAAAATTTTAATAAATTAATAGCAATACGGGCTCTAATACTACGGAAGAACAATCAAGCGTTAATAATTCTCCGTTTTGAGTAAACTTAACTTCTACTTTCTCGCCTTTTTCGTTAAGCTTATAAACCTTTTCAACCTTTTTATCAACTACAAGTTCAATATTTTCAATCGGGTCTGCGCACTCGTTGATAAAAGAAACGAAATATCCGCCGCCATCCATATTTGCAACTTTTAAGTAAACTTCTTCGTCGCCCGGGAAGTAAACTAGCGCTTCGCCGTGCTCTTTTAAAATATCGATAAATTGACGCTTTCTCGTTTCGTTAAGGAAAGAGAACGCTCCACCGAATATCGAGCGAGGCGCAACGGGAGTTCCGGAAAATACGTAAATCGTGCCCCCAAGTTCGTTTTTGAACTTAGTTGAGCCGGGGTATAAATATTCAGGCTCTAAACCCGTCGTTACGTTCATAACCTTAGTTAAAACTTCCGTTTTTTCATCGGTTATAACTAACTCTTTGCCGTCTTGTTGAACGCCTGCATGTTTACCGGGTTCGTCGAAAATAATTTCTTGCTTCGGCATTTTACCCGTCCAGTCGCGAACGTCAACGCCGAGATATTTTCCAAAACCCCTATCGATTAAGAGTTTTGCGCTATCGCTTGAAAATACCGCTTTACCGCTGAGAACGTACTTTATCTCTTCGTCAGTCATAATATTTATAACTTTTCCTGCAAAGCAGTTTATTCCATCAATGCTCGACTCAAAAGATAAGGGAAGCCCCATTTGGTCAAGGAAATTGGTGGTAAAACCGTCGTTATGTTCGTCTGGAATATAATTATTTAGATTTTTAGAGATAAAAGTGTTAAAGCCACGCCACTTTAAAGTGGGGTAAATTCGAGCAAGCTCTTCGTATAAATCACGGTTTTTAGAAAGAATTTTTCTATACGCTTTTCCGCTATTAGGCTCGTAAGGAGAACGTGTAAGCCATTGTTTAGCGCCGTTGCAACCTTCAAGTAAAGAGCAAATAAAGTGAGTGTGTAAACTTTGAGCGGAAGTTGAATATCTATTTTGCGGGCAAGTGTCCGTTTCCGCCATGATAACGTCAGCCTTTCCTTTAAGCCTTACAGTATGGCGAGCCGCTCTAAACGATACGTAAGAATAATATCTATTTCCAGCAGGAGTATAATAACCGTTGTTTATGCGGAGCGTTACTGGATTTTTGCTGCCCGATAAAATAGTTGCAACGTCTAAATCATATTGAACGCTATAACCACCACAACAATCAGAGCCTTGAATTGACGGATCTACTTCATCAATCGCTTTTCTTATTATTTTTGCGGTTTTTAAAAGAGAGTCTTGATTTACTTCTTTAAAAATTTCATATAAGCGTTTTCCTTCTTCGTCGCCACGTTGAACTTTTTCCCAAAGTTCTTCTCGAGTAAGATTTGTTCCCGCTTTATCGTTAAACATCTTCATATGAATAGGACAAGCGCAACCTTTACCCGGCCTTGTTAAAAGCCTAAAATCATCGTCGATCATAATCGCCTTGGGGTGGCATAGCGCAATTTTTTTAATTGCGTTATAGATATATTCGTTAAATCTTTCGTCCGCAGGACATGCAACGTTATCCGTTTTACCGTCCGTTAACTTTGTGTACGCTTGAATAGAAAAAGGATTGCCAAGCGTCCAACCATGCCCTATCGTTGCTTGAACTAAAACACCGCTAGGAACGCCCTCTTTATCTAAAATTTCTTTATACTTTTTATAACTATTGCAAAGTTTTTCCGCTTTATCAACAAGGGGATTGCCCTCTGGAACAAGCGTCATATTAAACATAGGAAGAGAACATACTCCCGTTCTATATTGCTCGATTATGTCTTTGCAAATCTCGTCTATATAAGCGTCGTTAAATTTCATTATTGAATAAAGTTGAAGTTTTCTCTCTTTCATAAAAAAATCTCCTATTATTTATCATTTTAATAGTAACATATAAAAACAATAATTTCAATGTAAAATCACGCAAAAAATATGTAAATCTTGTCATCTTTATTAACTTAGTAACGTTTGACATTTTAAATTAATTTAGATATAATTAAACTATGAGTAACGACATGAATATTGTTTGCCTTGATTTAGAAGGCGTGTTAGTTCCTGAAATATGGATAGCATTTGCAAAAGAAACGAATATCCCCGAACTTGAAATCACAACCCGTGAAGAACCAGATTACGATAAACTTATGAAATATCGTATTAGAATTTTAAAAGAACACGGGCTTGGTCTTAAAGAAATTCAAGAAACCATCTCTAAAATCGATCCGCTTGAAGGAGCGAAGGAATTTTTAGATAAGCTTAGAGAGATTACACAAGTAGTAATACTCAGCGATACTTTCTATCAATTTGCGACTCCGCTTATGAAAAAGCTCGGGCTTCCAACCATTATGTGCAACACCTTAGAGGTTAGCGATAACGGTGAAATCACAGGATTTAAAATGCGTTGCGCTCACTCTAAACTCTCAACGGTTAAAGCCCTTCAATCAGTTGGGTTTGAAACTATTTGCGCAGGCGATAGCTATAACGATTTAGAGATGATTTTAAATAGTAAAAAAGGTTTCTTATTCCGCTCTACTGAAAAGATTAAGAAAGATTATCCAGAGCTTTTAGCATTAGAAAGTTACGACGATCTTTTTGATGCAATCAAAAACTCACTTTAAAAATAAACGCAAGGTCAAATTGACCTTGCGTTATTCGTTTTATTGATATATAATTAAAATATGTATAACACCTTATCTAAAGAGATTGAAAATAAAATTAAACTAGACGAAAAGAATAATTCAAAGCCTCGATTTTTCTTTCCCGATGAAAACGCCGTTAGAAGAAACCTAAAGACGCACGACGATGCAAACGTTTGGCGCACCCCTTTTATTCGCGACGTTGATAAAATCTTAAACTGCCCTTTTTATAGTAGATACGCCGACAAAACTCAAGTTTATTACCTTCACAAAAACGACGATATCACAAAAAGGAGTTTGCACGTTCAACTCGTTTCGAGAACGGCTCGAACTATCGGCAAAGCGCTTAATTTAAACCTTGATTTGATTGAGGCAATAGCTTTAGGTCACGACCTTGGGCACACTCCGTTTGGGCATACCGGCGAGAGTTTTTTAGACGAAGTTTATCGTGAAAAAACCGCAAGAAGATTTTTCCATAATATCCACTCAATTAGAGTGTTAGATAAAATCTTTCCGCTAAATATTACCCTTCAAACGCTTGACGGTGTTGCGTCGCATAACGGGGAATTAGAGCTTGAAAGATACCAGCCTATTTCTCTTGATAGTTTTTCAACGTTTGATAGCGTTATTGAAAGTTGCTATATAGACGGTAACAACGTTTTTAATATGATTCCTTCAACGCTTGAAGGTTGCGTGGTTAGAATTTCAGATATAATTGCGTATTTAGGCAAAGATAGGCAAGACGCTACTAAAAGTAATCCCTTAAACCTATCCGCTTTTTCAGACTACGGCATTGGCGTTATTAACTCTGAAATTATAAATAATTTAATCGTAAATATTATTGAAAACAGTTACAACAAGCCGTATATTAAACTTGATAAAACACATTTTGAGGCGTTAAAACAAGCAAAAAAGGATAATTACGATAAAATTTATAACGATAAAGTCAATAAAGAAAGTGATAAAACTATAAAACAAATGCTTTATAAGTTATACGATAAACTCTATCTTGACCTTAGAAATAGTAACCTTTCTTCCCCGATATTTACTCATCATATAGATTATATCAACAAGCCTTATTATAAGAGAGAAACGCCTTATTTAGAAACGGAGTTTAACCAAATAGTAGTTGATTATATCGCTAGTATGACGGATGATTATTTTATCGATTTATTCGACCACTTATTCCCGTCTTCCAACTTAAAAGTTAAATATATAGGATATTTTGATTAAGCGACGGACACTCCGTCGCTTTTATCATATTTTAAAAAATCTATCATATACTATGATTATGAAAAAGTTTTTATCCTATTTAATTTTAATACTTATTCCACTAGGCGTTGGCGGACTTTCAGCGCTACTCACAATGAAGAATATGAATATCTATTCTGAAATCGTTTCTCCACCGCTCTCTCCCCCAGGCGTATTATTCCCTATCGTTTGGAGCGTTTTATATATTTTAATGGGCGTAAGTTCGGCAATAATTTATAACTCGAACTCTAATAAAAAAGAAGACGCGCTATTTATTTACGCCACAAGTTTAGTTCTCAACTTTTTTTGGAGCATATTCTTCTTTAATTTAAGGAATTTTATCTTCTCGTTCATTATACTTTTAGCCCTTCTTTTTACTATAATTTTAACGGTTATAAAATACTTTAAAATTAATAAAGTTGCTTCAATTTTACAAATTCCGTATATTTTATGGGTAACTTTTGCAGGATATTTAAACTTTGCAATAATACTCCTTAACTAAAAAACACGCAAACGATAGTTTGCGTGTTTTATCTTATGCTTTTTTGCCGTTTAAATATCCCCTGTATTCGTTTAAGAAACACTCTGCGGCGCTTACGAATTTTGCGTGAACTTCATCGCCTTTAAAAGCAAAAGTTGCCGTCATATTCGCAAGGTATTTATCGATAATTTGAGTAAATATTGTAAACTTTTTATCTTCTCTCCAAGCAAAAGACGTTGCGCATTTATAAGTAAAACCGTCGGTGGTTTTTACGTTGCCGTATTCGTTAGCGTAGCCAAACTCTGGGAACTGAGAAAATTCATTATGGTTTATTCCAAACGGAATAACTTTTCTGCCTTGCTTGTTAACGTATAAAAATTCGCCCTTATCTCCGTTAAAGTTAAAGGTAAATTCGGTAATTCCCATCGGATTTTCTTCGCAAACGTATTTTACCCCGTTAATTTCCTTTTCAAAAGGAACGTTTGTTGGACCTTTTAAACTTACGAGTTCTAACGAATTAATAAGTTCTTCAAGTTCCTTTTCAGAGTCTTTATCTTCAGGAAGAGCGTAATCTTTAATCTCGTCAACGAACATTTCTTCAACGGTTGTAACTAACATTTCACGAACGCGCGGTTCATCGCCTTGATCGTCAGACATGCAAACGAACATAAGGTCCTTATCCGGATACATAAAGGTAAGTTGGTTACCCATGCCGATAAAGGCAAAGCCGTTGCCTGAAATCCTCCAAATTTGATAGCCGTAACCTTGATAATACGAGCAGTAATGACCGCTACCCCTATTGTCAACGAGTTTGCTAGTTGCTTCTTTTAAATATTCTTCGCTTACTAAACGCTCGCCGTTATACGTACCGTAATTCATAACGAGCCTACCGAAACTTGCCATATCGCGAAGAGTACAAATCATAGCGGAATCACCCCAGCTATCTCCGTTAGGGCATTTTAAAACTTCGGCGTTTTTGAAAGTTCCCATCTTGTCAAAGAGTTTTTCTTTAAGATAACTAAGAAGGGATTTATTAGCAACTTTTTCAACGAGCGCGCATAAAACTTGAGAGCCTGCGCTATCGTACTCCCAAATAGTGCCCGACGGATGAGTTTTTCTCTGTTCGCTAAAATACAAGTGCGTTCTATCCGGGTCGTCAACTAAAAACCAATACGTTGGCCAACCGCCAGTTACCATAGTGAGCATTTCTCTTAAAGTTTGCTTGTCTATATACTTAGGCGCTTTATCGTCGATTTTTTCAGGGAAATAATCGGCAACAACGTCGTCCAAAGAAAGCTTGCCTTCTTCAATTAAAAGCCCGATTGCAACCGCAACGAAACTCTTTGTTTGGGAATACATCCTATGATTGTAATCTTTATGAAAGGGTTTATAATATCCTTCGGCAAAAATTTTATCCCCACGCATAAATAAAAATCCGTGAGTACAAGTACCGCGTTTTAAAAGTTTATTTATAAATTTAGTAACTACTTTTGAGCTAATACCCGCTTGTTCGGGAGTAATTTTTTCAAACATAATATGCTCCTTTAATAAATTAAATATATTATAACAACTAGGCGGTGATATTGCAAGACAAAATCGTCAAATTTACTAAAATTTAAAGGCGTAGCTTGTAGCCACGCCCCACTCATATATAACCACCCTTAATAACATGGGTTTTATTTATTTATCTTCATATTTAGAACAAACCGACATTAAAGTTTCGCTTATAACGTTTAAGCTTTGATACATTATCTTTCTATCTTCATCACTTATAACTTTATCCGTGAAATCTAGAACTTTGCTTACCTTATTAGCAACGCTTTTGCCAACTTCTCTACCTTTATCGGTAAGTTGCAAAGGAGTTTGATACTTTTTACTTTTTTTATCACTACTAACTATATAGCCGTTATCTTCCAAATATTTAATGGTTCTTGAAATATTCGCTTTGTCTTCCCCGCAAATTTCGCAAAGTTCTTTTGCGGTTAAGGAATTTGATTTGTATATATAATAAAGGCAAGAAACGTGCGAGCACTTTAAACTAAATTCCGCCATTTCTTCCGTTTTTATCTTGTGAATAGATCTATGAATATTTGAAACGAGAACGGTAAAAGTTTTAAATCTTTCTTCCATAATCGCCACCTTGTTGTAATTACAACAAACGTATTATATCATATGCCGTAACTACTGTCAATATGCGTTTAATAAAAAATCCGCGAAAATAAACGTATTTTCGCGGAAGTATGTTTAGTCTTTTGAAATAACCTTTTTTTGCCAAGATCTTTTACCACATTTTGGGCATTTTAAATATCTCGTTCTATTTACGTGCATCGCCCCAAAAACGCTACCGTATTTAGGAACGTATCTGTGCCCACAAATTTTACACTCATAGTATCCCGCTTTTTGCTCTATTTTTAAAGCAAACGGGGTTGCAATAAGTAACGGAATAAGCGCAGATACAACGATTACGACTTTTAACCATTCTTCTAAACTAATAACGTTTACGATTATTATTGCGACGATAAGCGGAATTACGCAACATATTCCCATTACGATTTCTATATTAAGCAATCTTCTATCTGCATCTTCTTTTTGTTTAACCATTTCAAGAGCGGTTTGCTCGTATTTTACCTTAAAATCATCCATATCTATCTTCTCCCCACTTAATAATTCGTTTACGCCTATTTTTAAAATTTTGCAAAGGTCTAGCATTATAGAAGAGTCCGGCATAGACTTTCCCCTTTCCCATTTTGAAACCGCCCTATCGGAAACGCATAACTTCTCGGCAAGTTCAAGTTGGGTTAAGTTTTCAGCCTTTCTTCGCTCGGCGATAAATTTGCCAATTTTTTCTTGATTCATTTTAGCCTCCTTTCAAAACTATTATATCCTTAAAATTTGTAAAATACAACAAACCGTTGGTTGAGTCTTTCAAATTTTCAAGTAAAAACGCCAACCTACCAGTCGGCGTTTAAAGTAATTATTTATTTTTAACGTGAACGTCTAATTGTTCGAACGGAATTTCAATGCCGTTTTCATCAAAAGCCGCCTTGACTTTTTCTAAAAGGTCAAAATGCACCGTCCAATAATCGTCGCTTTTAGTCCAAACTCTCGTAACGATATCAATACTGCTACTGCCGTGTTTAGACATCTTTACAAATGGAGCCGGATCTTGCATTACAAGTTCGTTTTTATTGCAAATATCCAATATTATTTCCTTTGCTTTTTCAAAATCTGCATCGTAAGCAATTGAGAAAGTATGGTCAACCCTACGAGTGTCTTTTTCTGAATAATTAACGATTTCAGAAGTTGAAAGAGTTCCGTTAGGAATATAAACTACCTTATTATCTGTTGTGCGAAGTTTAGTTTGAGTTATTCTAATCTCTTCAACCGTTCCACTATGACCGCAAGCGTCTATATAATCGTCAATCTTAAACGGGCGAGTTAATATTATCATAACCCCGCCTGCAAGATTAGAAAGAGCGCCGTTAACTGCCAAGCCAACGCAAACGCCCAAAGACGCAACTAAAGCGGTAAGCCCGCTAGTATCAATTCCAACGTAACCAACCAAGCAAATGGCGATAACGATTTTCATACCAATCTTAAAAATGTAGATAAGCGTTCTCGAAATAGTTTTATCAAGACCTTTCTTTTCACTACGCTTTGTCCATTTTCTTGCGATTGCATTTATAATTTTAAAAGAAACCACTAAAATTATTAAAGCAATCAATACTTTAACACCGGTATTTGTTGCCCAGTTTACAATAGTGTTAATTATTGCTTTCCAATCCATAAAAAATTCTCCTTATTTTTTTAAATCGTAACACTTTTTATAATAAAATACAACTATTTTAATGCTAAATTTCAAATTCTCAATTGATTTTCACATTTTATAGTGTTACAATTAACGTATAAACTATTAAGGAGATTTTTATGAGTTTTTTAAAAGGTAAAACTGCAATTATAACCGGTGGTGGTAAAGCTGAACCACTCAAAGACGGGTCTGCCGGCTCTATCGGTTACGGTATCGCAATAGCGTACGCTAAAGAAGGGGCTAACTTAGTCTTAACTGGAAGAAACGTTTCTAAACTTGAACTTGCAAAAGAAGAACTTGAAAGATTATACGGAATTAAAGTTTTAATTATGCAAGCGGATATAAACGCCGAAGAAAACGGCGAAGAAGTTGCTAAAAAAGTAGTTGAAAAAACTATTGAAGAGTTTGGCAGAATTGACGTTTTAATTAACAACGCTCAAGCGTCGGCATCAGGCGTAACGCTTGCTAACCATACGGTTGAACAATTCAATTTAGCAATTTACTCTGGGCTTTACTCTGCGTTCTTCTATATGAAGGCGTGCTATCCATATTTAAAAGAAACCAAAGGCACGGTTATCAACTTTGCCTCGGGCGCAGGCTTGTTCGGAAACTTCGGTCAGTCCGCGTACGCTGCGGCTAAAGAAGGAATAAGAGGTCTTAGCAGAGTTGAAGTCGGATCGTAGCCATGTCGTTCTGTGAGCCAAGGAGTTGTCACCTTAACTTGTCTTCCTAAGACCGCTTGGCCTCCGACTTATCAACTTTGCCTCGGGCGCAGGCTTGTTCGGAAACTTCGGTCAGTCCGCGTACGCTGCGGCTAAAGAAGGAATAAGAGGTCTTAGCAGAGTTG
>JAZSBA010000037.1:0-2296 GCA_045602125.1 Christensenellaceae bacterium
CATAACTTTTTTGCATAGCAAAAAAATTTCACTTGCAAATTATGTTTGCAAATTTCACTCGCCAAAAAGCGAATTTCACTTTTTCACAAAGTGAAAAAATATAACTGGTTACAAAGTAACCAAAGGGAGATATTATTATGAGTAAAAGACTTGTTGCATGCACTTCAAGTGGTTCACTTGATTTTGCGCCAGATAGATATAAAAATTTAGGCACTTATATTATTCCGTTAGGAATTATCGTTAACGGCGAAGAGAAAAAGGAAAACGCCGTTGATCCCGTTGAATTTTATAAGTATCTTGAAACGCTTAAAAACCCCAAAGAAAATCTTCCAAGATCTTCAATGGTAACCGAATCTGACGTTAGGGGTTGTTACGATTACGCGATAGCTAACGGTTACGATGAAGTTATCGTTATATCGTTAAGTTCGTATTTATCAGGCTCGTATAGTAGAATTCAAACTTTAGCAAAAGAGTATGAAGATAAACTTAAAATTACCGTTTTCGACTCTAAAATTTGTTCTTTCCCAGAAGGATATCTTGCCGTTTTAGCGCATAAAATGATTAATGACGGCGTAGATACTGAAACTATCGTTAAAGAACTTGAGTGGGTTAGAAATCACCAAGAATTCTTAGGCGTTGACGCTAAACTTGATTATCTTATCTATAACGGAAGACTTAAAGGCGCTAAAGCGTTTATGGGAAAAATGCTCAACGTTTGCCCGCTCGTTGGTTTTGATAGAGACGGCGTTTTAGGTTCTATTAGAACTGTTAGAACTCCAAAAAAAGCATTGCACGAACTTTGCAAAGAGATTTTAGTTAAAATTGGCGATAGAAAGCCTGAAGACTATATCTTATATCACATCTATACCGGCGAAGAAACTTTAAACGACTTAAAAGAAATTGAAAAAGAATACGGCATCAAAGTTAACCACGAGCAAGTTATTATGACTCCAGGTCCGGGAACGTCTAACGGTCCGTGGCTTGCTGGTTATGGGCTTTCTTTTATTAGAAAAGATACTGAAGAACTCTAAGCCGTTATTTCGGGCGTATTAACTTTTTAACGTTAAGGAAAATTATGATTAAAATTAGAGAAGTTAAAACTAAAAAAGATAGGCGTGATTTCGTTGATTTTCCGCTTAAATTATATAAAAATAACGAATATTTCGTTCCGCCGATTTATATGGACGAAATGGCTATTTTTACCGATAAAAACGCATATTTATCAACGTGCGATCAAGCCTTTTTCCTTGCCGAAAAAGACGGTGAGATAGTTGGGCGTATTCAAGCAATCGTTCAAAAGGCGCATAACGCTTTAACCGGTGAAAAAAGAGTTAGATTTTCTCGCTTTGACGCAATCGACGATAAAGAAGTTTCAAGAGCGCTTTTTACCGCCCTTGAAAATTACGCAAAAGATAACGGTTTTGATACCGTTTGCGGTCCGCTCGGATATAGCGATTTAGAAAGGGAAGGTCTTCTTATCGAAGGATTTTCCGAACTTTCAACGTATGAAGAGCAGTACAATTATTCATATTACCAATCGCTCATTGAAGATATGGGTTATGAAAAGGAAGTTGACTGGCTCGAATATAAACTCTATCTTCCAGACGAAAAAAATCCCAAGATTAAAAGGGTTGCGGAGCACGCTTTAAAACTTTCCAATTTACATATTGCGGATTTTTCAAAACTATCCGTTTCACAAATAGTTGATAGGTATAAAGACGGTATTTTCCATTGTATTGACGAGTGCTATAAGCACTTATACGGCACGGTTCCTTTTGATGAAAAATCTAAAGCGCAAATAGTAGACAGTTTTAAACTCGTAGTTAATAAAAAACTCTTAATAGTCGTTTTAGACGAAAAAGAAAACGTCGTTGCGTTCGCGCTCGCGTTACCGTCGCTTTCAAAAGCCCTTCAACCAAGCGGTGGCAAAATTACTCCTTGCGCCTTAATTAGGCTTTTAAAATCTATCAAAAACCCTGAGATTATCGACATGGCGCTCATTGGCGTTTTACCCGAATATCAAAACAAGGGAATAAACGCAGTTGCTCTTTACGGGCTTTATCAAATGCTCGAACAAGACGGCATTAAGTATTGCGAAACCAATCTTAATTTAGAGTCTAACTGGCAAGTTCAAGCTCAATGGAAATATTTTAAGGCGGTTCATCACAAACGCCGTCGCTCCTTCATTAAAAAACTTTAAAAAAAATCCCGAAAAAATCGGGATTTTTTTCAATTTAGGGTGGAATTTTAATTTTTAATAGTGTATAATTAAAGCATTATAAGGAGTATTTTATGA
>JAZSBA010000038.1:0-2657 GCA_045602125.1 Christensenellaceae bacterium
CGCAAAATCTTTGCAAAACTAAGGTTTTGCTCTAAAAACTTGCGTTTTTATACTTCAAGTTTGAAATATTACGAAGTTGTAAGTCTTTGCAAGCAAACTTCCAACTTCTTATATTATAAAATCAATATAAATTTAGGAGAATACTATGAATTACGATTTAAAGGCAGGATTTTCACGACTTGATATAACGCCACCGCTTGGAATAGACCTTTTAGGATATTATCACAGGCGTTTAGCAGACGGCGTGCTTGATAACCTTGAAGTTAACGCTCTTGCTCTTTCAAAAAACGGAGTAACGACTTTATTAATAACGATAGACAACGGTTGCCCGGCAAAATATTTTATGGACGAGTGTAAGTCAAGAATTAAACTTGCAACGAGTGTTAATGAAAATAACGTCTATATTCACGCAACGCATACTCATACCGGGCCGAAAGTTGCTAGCAAAATGGATTCCGATAAAAATTACCTTACTAGCCAAGAAGAACTTTACGAACAGGTGCTTATTTGCAAAATTACAGACGCTGCAAAACTTGCAATCGACGATTTAGCCCCTGCTAAACTCGGTTACGGCAAGGGAAAAGCTGAAAGAGTTGCCTTTAACCGCCGTTATCTTATGAAAGACGGAACTACTCAAACTAACCCCGGCGTAAACAATCCGAATATTGATAAACCCATCGGCGTAGTTGACGAAGAAGTTAGCGTTTTAAGATTTTTGCGTGAAGACGGCAAAAGTTACGTTTTAGGCGAATTCGGTAACCACCCAGACGTTGTTGGCGGTAATAAAATTTCAGGCGACTGGCCTACTCTTACCCGCTCGGTGTTTGAAAGGGCGATTGAAAATTCTAAATGTATCTTCTTTAACGGACCGCAAGGCGACCTTAACCACGTCAACGTTTTCCCTGAAAAGGGTGACATGAACGGCATGTTCATTGATTTTGACAACGTTTCAAGAGGTTACTCTCACGCTAAACACATTGCAAACGTAATAGCTAGCGGTATGATGAACGCATTTGAAAAAGTTAATTTTATCGACGTTGACGAAATTAAATGTATTCAAAAAACTATCGAAGTTAAGTCTAATATGCCACTCCCTGAAGAAATGGAAGAAGCCTATTACATACAAAAAATGCACAAGGAAGGAAAAGATAGCGAACTTCCCTATAAAGGAATGATGCTAACGACTATGGTTGCGGATTCCGCAAGAAAAATTAGGCTTGAACACGGACCTGAAAACTTCAATCTTTTACTTAGCGGATTGAAAATTGGTAAAGTTGCTATCGTTGGTTTCCCCGGCGAGCCGTTTTGCAAGATTGGTATTGAAACTAAAAAACACCAAGCGTTTGATATGGTTATCCCCTTCTGCTTAACTAACGAGTGCGCGGGATATTTCCCGATGCAAGATAGTTACGACGAAGGCGGTTACGAATCGAAAACTTCTTCGTTTAAGGCAGGCGTTGGCGAAAGGCTTATTGAAGAGGCGCATAAATTACTCGACGAACTCAAATAAAAAATTAAGGATAGACTAATGTCTATCCTTTTTATCTGTTCAATTTTCTATATTCGATAGGAGTTAAACCGTATCTCTTTTTAAAATACTTAATAAAATACGACGGGTTTGAAAAGTTACACCTTTCGGAAATTTCCGAAACGGTAAGTTCTGAAATTTTGAGCCAGTTTTTACTCTCTTTAAGCCTTAAAGACAAAACGTAGTCCATAACCCCAACGCCAACGTGCCTTTTGAAATTATGCATAAGCGTCGTTTTATTTATGAAAAACCGTTCGGCAATTTTATTTATTGATATATCTTCTAAAAAATGCCCGTCCAAATACCTAGTTATAACGTTTATAAGCTCGTTACTCCCCCTTTTAGCATTGGGAACGGGGGTAATACTCGTTAAAAACAAAACTTCGTTTATAATAAGTGAAAACAAAAGGTTGCCGTTGTCTATAAAAAACTTACTCTTACTTTGAAAATCTTTAACGATTTGCTCAGCGTAATAACAAACCCTTTCTCCACCTTGATAGATATTGTTAACGTCACTATCCCCAAGCAAATAATTTTCAAGCCCGATAATATAAACGCCAAAATCATCGGATAAACTTTCTTCGTTGTGAACGGCGTGAGCGTTTACTATATAAATATCCCCTTTCTTTACTCTAAATTGCTCTCCGTTAACGTTAAAAGCCCCCTTTCCGCTCGCAACTACCATAATTTCAGTAATGTTGTGAGAAACGAAATCTTGCCGAGCGTTTTTAATAAGTTCAAGATAAGCAACGTAAGCAAGGCGAATCCCTAAATTATTTTGAATATTAAATTCTCTAAACTCGGTTAGGTTAAACATAGTTAAATTGTAAGATAAAATAATGCCTTTGTCAATTAAAATGGCATTATTTTGATATAAAAAGGCATTATTGTTGCTTTAATCGTATGAATAATAATTATATAATATAATTAAGAAAGAAAATTTCTAAAAATTTTTCTTATAAAAGGAGATAAAACTTATGGCAAAAAATAGATACGTAGGAGATTATCCGGTAATCGGTATTAGACCGTGTATTGACGGTCGTCGCGGACCTATGATGCTTCGTGAATCACTTGAACCAACCGTTTGGGCAATGGCTAAAGCGGCTAAAAAATTGTTTGAAGAAAATCT
>JAZSBA010000039.1:0-3604 GCA_045602125.1 Christensenellaceae bacterium
AAAGGTATATATATTTACTAAATATTATGCGAGGTATTTTCATGTACAAAAAGGTAGAAACTAACCTTAACTTTTTAGAAAGAGAAAAAGAAATTATTAAATTCTGGGAAGAAAACGAAGTTTTCAAAAAGAGTATTGAAACGCGTGAAGGGGCAGACGAGTTCTGTTTTTACGACGGTCCGCCGACGGCTAACGGTAAACCGCACATCGGCCACGTTTTAACGCGCGTTATGAAAGATATTATTCCAAGATATCAAACGATGAAAGGCAAACACGTTTTGAGAAAAGCGGGTTGGGATACGCACGGCCTTCCCGTTGAACTTGAAGTTGAAAAGAAACTCAACTTAGACGGAAAGCAAGATATTGAAAAATACGGTATCGAACCTTTCATTAAAGAGTGCAAAAACTCCGTGTTTAAGTACACTAGCGAGTGGAAGGAAATGAGCGACCGTTTAGGATACTGGTGCGATATGGATAACCCTTACGTTACTTATCACGACGATTATATTGAATCGGAGTGGTGGGCGCTCAAAAAGATTTGGGAAAAAGGTCTTTTATACAAAGGCTATAAAATCGTTCCTTACTGCCCGCGTTGCGGAACTGCGCTTTCTTCTCACGAAGTTGCTCAAGGTTATAAAGACGTTACTGAAAAATCAGTTTACGTTAAGTTTAAGGTAAAAGGAACTCAAAACGAGTATTTCCTTGCGTGGACGACTACGCCTTGGACTTTACCTTCTAACGTTGCTCTTTGCTTTAACGCAAACGAAGATTACGTTAAGATAAAGGTGGGCGAAGAATACTTTATTCTCGCTGAAAAACTTGCGTCTAAACTCTTTGAAGAATACGAAGTTATCTCGACTAATAAGGGTAGTTTCTACGAATTTGCAGAATACGAACCGCTTTATAACTTCGCTACTTTAGAAAAGAATAAGAAAGCGTATATTTGCGTAACCGACGATTACGTTACTATGGAAGACGGTACTGGTATCGTTCACAACGCTCCTGCGTTCGGTGAAGACGACTCTAGGGTTTGCCAAAAGTACGACGTTTCCTTCGTTAATTTAGTTGACACTCGCGGTAAGATGACCGAAGAGTGCGGTTTTATCGCAGGCGTGTTCGTAAAGGATGCGGACAAACTTATTATTGAAGATTTATCAAAGCGCGGTCTACTCTTTAAGGCGGCGGACTTTACGCACAGTTATCCTTTCTGCTGGCGTTGTAACACACCGCTTATCTACTATGCAAGATCAAGCTGGTTTATTAAGACTACTGCGGTTAAAGATAAAATTATCGCGTCTAACAACTCGGTTAACTGGATGCCCGAAACTATCAAGACTGGTAGAATGGGTAACTTCCTTGAAAATATTATCGACTGGGGCTTATCTCGTGAAAGATATTGGGGAACACCGCTTCCCGTTTGGACTTGTTCAGAGTGTGGCAAAGTTCACGTAATCGGCTCCAAGCAAGAACTCAAAGAACTCTGCGGTATTGACGGAGATATTGAACTTCACCGTCCGTATATCGACGAGCCTACTTTCAAGTGTTCATGCGGTGGCACTATGAGTAGGGTAAAAGACGTTATCGACTGTTGGTTTGACTCTGGCTCGATGCCTTTTGCTCAACTTCACTATCCGTTTGAAAACAAAGAACTCTTTGAAAAGCAATTCCCGGCAGTCTTTATAAGCGAAGCGGTTGACCAAACTCGCGGTTGGTTCTACACTTTACTCGTTATCTCGACTCTTCTCTTTGATAAAGCGCCGTTTAAAAACTGTATAGTTCTCGGTCACGTTAACGATAAAAACGGTCTTAAAATGAGTAAGCACATCGGAAACGTAGTCGATCCGTGGACGGTTCTTAATAAGCAAGGCGCTGACGCCGTTAGATGGTATTTCTACACGGGCTCTGCTCCGTGGCTTCCGTCAAGGTTCTATCCGGAAGCGGTATCCGAAGCGCAAAGAAAGTTTATGGGTACTTTATGGAACGCTTACGCTTTCTTCGTGTTATACGCGGATATCGACGGTTTCGATCCAAGCAAATATAGTTTAAAAGACGCTAAACTCTCCGTTATGGATAAGTGGATACTTTCAAAACTCAACACGCTTATCAAAAACGTTGACGAAGGCTTAGATAAATATCAAATTTTCGAAACTTCAAGAATGCTTCAAGATTACGCCGACGATCTTTCTAACTGGTATATTCGCCGTGGTAGAGAAAGATATTGGGGTAAGGAAATGACCGAAGATAAGATTGCAGCGTACGTTACGCTTTATACCGTTCTCGTTACGCTTGCAAAACTCTCCGCTCCTTACGTTCCGTTTATGGCGGAAAGCATTTATCTTAACTTAGTTCCGTCTTTCTATAAAGACGAGCCTATTTCAGTTCACCTTTGTTCTTTCCCCGAGTACGATGAAAAAATGGTTGATAAGAAACTTGAAGAAGGCATGGCGGTAGTTCTTGACGTGGTTGTTTTAGGTAGAGCAACTAGAAATACGTCTAACATTAAAAACCGTCAACCGCTCTCTAAAATTTTCGTAGCGACCGAAAGGGCTAAAGCGTTAACTGAAGATTTAATAACGATTGCAAAAGAAGAACTCAACGTTAAAGATTTAGAAGTTTTAACCGACGCTAAAGGATTTATTTCTTACAAGTTAAAACCGCAACTTAAAACTTTAGGACCAAAATACGGCGCTAAACTTGGACTTATTAGAAACTTCCTTGAAACTTGCGACGCTAACGCCGTTGTTGAAGCGGTAAAATCAAGCGGTAGTTATAAAGTTGAACTCGGTGGCTCTGAAGTTGAGTTTACTATCGACGATCTTCTCATCTCTTCCGAAAGTAAAGAAGGCTACGTTTCCGCTAGTGAAAACGGCGTAACGGTAGTACTTGACACTACTATTACTCAAGAACTTTTATTCGAAGGTATTGAAAGAGAAATCGTTTCTAAGATTCAAACGATGAGAAAAGAAGCAGGTTTTGAAGTAACCGATAGAATTAACGTTTATTATCAAGCCGAAGGCGACGCTCTTAAAGTATTTAGCGCAAACGCTAAAGAACTTGGCGATAGCGTACTTGCGGTAACCGTAACTCAAACGGATAGCGTTAAAGGCTTTGTAAAAGAGTGGGATATTGCAGGCGCTAAAGTAATTATTGGAGTTGAAAAAGCGTAAATGGTTGTTGCAGACAAGTGGTCGGACTATGAAATTATCGCAACGGGTGACGGGTATAAGTTAGAGCGTTGGAAAAACGTTACTTTACTTCGCCCAGACCCGCAGGTAATTTGGAAGACTGACGTTGATATGTTTAACTATCAAGGGTTAAACGCTAAATATATCCGTAGCGAAACTGGCGGTGGCAGATGGGAAAGATTAAAGTCTATGCCGGACGAGTGGATAGTTAGTTACGGAGAATTAAAGTTCAAGATAAAACCTATGGGTTTTAAACACACGGGTTTATTCCCTGAACAAGCGGGAAATTGGGAAAAGATGATGGCGCTTATTAAAAACGCCAACCGCCCGATAAACGTTCTTAATCTCTTTGCTTATACTGGCGGAGCGACGGTTGCTTGCTTAAAAGCAGGCGCGTCCGTTTGCCACGTTGACGCTGC
>JAZSBA010000040.1:0-2851 GCA_045602125.1 Christensenellaceae bacterium
AATTTTCTTTAATGCTATAATTATATTAGGGATTTTCCCTAATGTCAAGTAATTTTAGGGATTTACCCTATAATATAAGTATGGGTAAATTTTGTGAAAGATTGAAAGAGTTAAGGAAAGATTTAAACCTTAGTCAACAACAACTCGCAAGTATTATAGGCACGAATAACAGTAGCGTTTGTGATTGGGAACGTGGAAGAAGTCAACCGGATATTGAAACAATTATTAAACTTTGCAAGCTTTTTCAAGTAAGCGCAGATTATTTATTGGGAATTGAAGATTAAAAAAAAGACGGCGATTGCCGTCTTTTTTTAATTACGTTATATTTTTTCGCCTTCTAAGTAAACTTGTTTTACGGTGAACTTATCGTCAACCAATAAAATATCTGCAATCTTGCCTACTTCTATCGAGCCGTATTTATCGGAAATTCCCAATAATTTTGCAGGGTTTAAGCTTGCAAATCTTACTGCGTGAGAAAGACCGTAGCCCGTGTAACTCATAACGTTTCTAACAGCGTTATCAAGCGTTAAGTGAGAGCCGGCAAGCAAGCCGTTTGCATCGTAATTAAGGTCTGCGCCGAATTTAATTCCCTTAGACTCGTCGTTTTTATAATCGCCGGTTTTTGGGAAACTATCGGTTATGAGTATTACCTTTTCAACGCCTTTGGCTTTTATCGCAGCGCGAACTGAATATGGAGATAAGTGAATACCCGACTCGTCGCAAATAAGCTCGATGAACATATCTTGATTGCAAAGGGCGTATTCGTCAACCCCCGCTCCAAACTTTGCTTGGTTAATTCTCGGCGCTTGACCGGAATCGCCGTGGTGAGTTTGAAGTTTTAAGTTAGGGTTATAAACCTTTTCGCATTGTTCACTCGTTGCGCCCGAGTGACCGAGAGCAAAAACGGTTTTATCGTCTTTACCCCTTACGTAATCCATAATTTCAACGATATTAGATCTATCTGGATCAATCGCCCAAACTTTAACGAAATCGCCAATACCGTCAACTAATGCGGTGTACTGCTCTTTAGAAATCTCGCCCGACCACTTAAAGAGTTGACTATTGCTACCAGACGCGCGCATAAAAGGACCTTCCATATAAAGACCCTTTATAACCTTACCAATGCCCGATTTTGAAAACTCTTTTAACTTGTTAGCGCCGTCAATCATCTCTTCAAGCCCCATCGTTTGATAGAAGGTGGGAAGAACGGTCGTTTCCCCGTGGGATAAGAAGTGCTCTACGCACGCCTTAGGATTATCCACGAAGAAATTATCTGCGCTACCGTGATTGTGAATATCGATAAGACCTGGAGATACGTATAATCCGCCAGCGTCAATTATCTCGGCAATATCTGGAATTTTATATTCCGATTGTTTTGAAACAGCAACGATTTTATCCCCTTCAAACGCCACTATACCGTCAAAGAGTATTCCGTCTGGAAGGATAACGTTAGTGTTAATTATAACTTTCATAAATTAGAACACCTTTACTTTAGATTCACCATTGTCGTGACGGATGTCGTCGAAAGACCAAGATCTAAACGGAGCGGCAATTGCTTCTGAAACGTAGCAAATACCCGGTTTTAATCTCATGATAGATGCTGGGCATTCCATTGAAATTGGTCCGTAAAGTTGAAGGCGTGACGCCATACGTTGCCAAGTATCGCCAGTAGGATTGTTTAAAATGTTGTGAACTTCAAAACTTTCTCTTGCGTTAACGATATCGTAAGGTCCGATAGTTGCAGCCATTGGAGGAACTGCCCAAACGTCACCCGATGCGCCCATAGGTCCAAAGAGTGAGTTTTCACAAATAGTTAACGGATTTTGAGTTACTAAGCCTGACTTAATTTTTATAAACTCTTCTATACTATCCGCTTTAAATTCTTCAGTTCTTGGATCGATAAACGCGGTGTGACCTGGCCAACCGGTTGCAGAATAAACAACGTCTGCCCCACCAACGTCTTGGATCATTTGAGAATATACGCCACGAGCCTTATTGTCGTTATTGAAAGTGTGCCAATGAGAAACGTCAGGACGTAAATCTTCACGGATTTTATAATAGAAGTGTTCCATAAACGACGCGCCAAGACCTGCGCCATAAGTAAGCGGAGCAACGTTACCGTCTTGGTCAGCCCACTCGTCCATAGCAAACGCGTGAACGTTTCTTAAATTTATATTGTTTCTATTAACCATTTCAGCAACCGAGCCGTAAGCGTCAGGCCATTGGTTTGGACAAATCATAGTAAACGGTTTATCTTCTTTATCACTTTTAACTAAGCGATAGAACATATCTGCAACCATAAGTAAAGTAGGGCTCATAACTACTTTTACTTGATACCCGTTTTCGTTCGTGTATTCCATTTCACTACGTGGAATATTTCTTACCCTTTCGAGTTCTTCAAGCGGTAATTCGCTGTGAGGAAGCCAAGAGGCAGGTTTAAATTTGAATTCATCGTAAAGTCCCATTATGTTAAACTCCTTATAAATTTTTATTATATAAATCAAATTTTTCGATATATTTTGATACGTTTTGAGCGTTTGGTTCAACGATTTTACCACTAAATTCAAAAGTTGTAAAATCTCCGCTTACGCCCTTTTTAGCAACCGAGAACGCGCCGAAACAACAACCATCCGCTTGCTCTGAAAGGTATAATTCTTGACCTAAAACATCGGAGAGAATTCCCATCCAAACGTCACTTCTCGTAGCGCCACCCGTAACGATAATATTTCCGATTTCAAAACCGCTACGCTTGTAAATATTAATAATTTGCTTTATCTCAAAAGCAACGCCTTCCATCGTCGCCTTAAAAATATCGCCTTTATCGTGCTTGAAATTAGCGTTCTTTATAGAG
>JAZSBA010000041.1:0-2695 GCA_045602125.1 Christensenellaceae bacterium
ATCAATAAAAATCAATACTAAACTTAAAAAATAAGCCGATTTCTTTGTTTTTAGAAATCGGCTAAACAATTTTAATTAAATAATTCAGTTGATAAATACTTCTCTCCACCGTCAGGCAATATTACAACGACGTTTTTTCCACTATAATCGCCGTTTTTAATAAGTTCAACCGCAGAATATAGCGATGCGCCCGAAGATATGCCAACGAGTATTCCTTCAGTTTTTGCAAGTAATTTAGCAAAATAATACGCGTCTTCTTCTTTTGCTTTAATAATTTTATCAACAACTTCTCCGTTATAAGTTTTAGGAATAAATCCAGCGCCTATACCTTGAAGATTATGGCCACCACTCTTTTCTCCAGATAAAACCGCGCTATCAAACGGCTCAACGCCAACTATAAACACCTTCTCGTTTTTTTCCTTTAAAAACTTACCAATACCAGAGATTGTTCCACCAGTTCCGACACCCGCAACTACGGCGTCAACCTTTCCGTCTAAATCATCGTAAATTTCAACGGCGGTAGTTTTATAATGCGCTTGAGGATTAGAAGGGTTTTCAAACTGACCTGCAATAAAGGAATTTTCAATAGTTTTTGAAAGTTCCGTTGCCTTTTCTATTGCGCCTTTCATACCGAGTTTGCCGTCAGTTAAAACTATTTCCGCGCCGTATTGCGATAAGAGTTTGCGACGCTCTACACTCATAGTTTCAGGCATAGTTAAAATTACTTTATATCCTTTAAGCAAGCAAACGAGCGCTAAACCTATACCCGTGTTACCACTAGTAGGTTCAATAATAGTTGAATTTGGTTTTAATAAACCACTACTTTCCGCATCTTCTATTATATTTTTTGCTACCCTGTCTTTAATACTGCCCGCAGGATTAAAACTTTCAACCTTAGCGTACAAATTAACACTTAAACCCAACTCTTTTTCAAGTCTTGAAAGTCTTACGAGCGGAGTTTTTCCAACAAGGTCTAAAATCGAATTATAAACTTTCATATAAAACCTATAAAAAAAGCGCGTTTTTAACGCGCTTTTAAAATTAACGAATAACTTCTTTAACTTTTGCAGCCTTACCAGTAAGGTTTCTAAGATAGTAAAGTTTAGCACGTCTAACAGCACCTTTCTTAACTACTTTAATGTCTGCAATCTTTGGTGAGTGAAGGGGGAACGTTCTTTCAACGCCTACGCCGAAACTAATTCTTCTAACTGTGAAAGTTTCGCTAATGCTACCGCCACGTTTAGCGATAACTACGCCTTCGTATGCTTGGATTCTTTCTCTAGTACCTTCAATAACCTTTACAGATACCCTAACAGTATCACCAACGTTAAACGAAGGAACTTCTTTTTTAATGTTTTCATTGTTAATTTGATCAATTATATTCATGACTTATACCTCCATAATTACGCGGTGTTCATTACTATTTTTAAGAGGACCACCCGAAGTCTTTTCATATTTTAGCATAAAAATACTATTATTGCAAGCAATTTTATGCAGTTTTTACAAATTTTTTTATTGTTTTTTTGGCGGTTTAGCACCTAGCACGGAATAATAGATGCATTCAAGTTGCCCGTTGTAAATTTTACGCTTTTTATCGGCTTTTTTACCGAACAATCTTTCAAAATCAGTAACGGGAGTTATAGCGTATACCGACCAATTATCTAAAGTTTTATAAACTCTTCCAAAGGTTTTATAAAGCGATACAACCATATTTCTAGTTAATATTCTCTCTCCGTACGGCGGATTTGTTACGATTACTCCATAACTATCTTTTGAACTAAAATCGGCAACGTCTTTAACGTCAAAAAACACGGCGTCTGAAACACCTGCTTTTTTAGCGTGAGCGCGAGAAAGTTTGATTTGGCTTTCTTCAATATCGTAGCCGAATATTTTAATTTTATCAACCTTTCTTACGGCGTTCTTTGCATCGTTTAGCATATCTTCATAAAAAGAAACGTCAAACTTTTCAAAGTGCAAAAAGTCAAAATCGCGATTAAGCCCCGGCGCTACATTCTTTGCAATCATACCTGCTTCAATCACGATAGTTCCACTACCGCAAAATGGATCAACTAATATTTTATCCTTATTCCAAACGGAAAGATATAGCATGCACGCCGCGACGTTTTCTTTAATAGGAGCGTCTCCAACCGAAGTTCTATATCCCCTTTTATGAAGCGGTTCGCCGGAAGTGTTTAAATAAACGCTAACAAAATCGTGGCGAATAGAGATTTCAACCAAGTGATTAAAACCGGTTTCGTTAAGACTGCATTTATAAAAATTTTCTAATTTCTTACAAATAGCCTTTTTGGCAACCGATTTTACCGCTTGAACGGAATTGAGTTTTGACTCAAAAATATTCGAAAGCACGGTTATTTTTGAAATTTTATCAAAATAACAACCTAAATCTAAATTATAAACGCCGTCAAACAATTCGTCAAACGTCGTCGCTTTAAAACTGCCGAGCAAAATATAAACTCTGCTTGCCGTTCTCATATGCAAATTTAACTTAGCAACGGTTATTATATCGCCGTCAATAGTAAGCCTACCGTTTAACGCTTGGCTATCTTGACCCGTTAAATTATAAAGTTCTTTTTTAACTACGCCTTCTAAACCCGACGGCGCCGAAACGGTAATCTTCATTAAAATGCATCCGTTATGATATTAACGCTATCATCTAAAATTTCAATAACTGTAA
>JAZSBA010000042.1:0-15742 GCA_045602125.1 Christensenellaceae bacterium
CTAGCAGGGGAATTCCCTGTTATCCGCACCAAAAAAAGAACGACTTGATAGTCGTTCTTTTTTTATCCAAGCCGATTTAGGCTTGGTATGTAATCTCACCGAAGGTGAGTATGTAATCGCCGTAGGCGTATGTAATCACGCAATAGCGTGTATCAAATCGGCGTGATTTATCTATTCGGTTTTATAGCAAATAAAAAACGCCCATAGGGCGTTTTTATTTTTTAATTATCTTCCTAAAATTTTGCCAATGATTTTAATGATTAAGGCAACTGCAAGCATAATAGCCGTGAAAACGAGCGAGATAAGTAAGAAACTTGCAACCGTTAAACCGGCAGATGCAATAACACCTGTAAAACCAGCAAGAACCGGAGTTCCAATTAAACCTAAGATAACGTCTACTACAAGTAAGATGCCGGCAAATACTAATACGCCTACTACGCTACCTTTAATGTCAGCCCCGCTTAATTCCATGTGGCTTGAAATCATAATTGCTAAAACGAAGAATATCCACCAAAGGAAATTACCAATACTGTTACCACCGAAAATTGCGCCTAAAATACCTACGAATAATTCTAAAATGCTAGAAATTTCAAAAGTTCCGTTAGACGCGTTGAACGCTCCGATTTCCGCCATAACGCCGGAGAAAGTTGCGGGAGTTAATAAGAACATAAATAAGAATAAGAACGCGCTACCAACTACGATAGGAGCAATTCCAATAAAGAAATTACCTATTTGATGATAGATATTTTTAGGGTTATACGAGTGGTTAACGTAACCTAAAGTGCCATCGTCAGAGTGAAGTTGGAAAAGCTTAATTTCAGTAATCTTATGCCCGAACACTAAACACATTAAAGCGTGGCTTAACTCGTGAATAGGAGTTCCGATAATGCCGGTTGCTAAAATAAACTTGTAACCCGCGCTACCTAAAAGATTGCAAAATGCTCTTCTACCTAACGCAATGAGTAAACCGAAAACGAATATTACGCCTACGGTAAACAATATTTGGTTTAAAAAACTTGAAAAAATTGCCATAGTACCCTCTCTTCTTTAGTGAGAAATAAAATATGCATTAATAATACTACAATTCGACAAAAATTTCAACTTTTTAAGCAATATATATTAATAAATTGCAAAATTTACGTGTTTTATGCAACAAAAAACGCCCGCTCGGGCGTTTTTTATAATTTAAACTCGTAAATATTTGATACTCCGTGATTTTGGTCGGTAAATTTAACTACTGCTTTGCCGTCTTTATATAAAGTTAAAGCCGTCCCTAAAAAACTATCGGGGGTTTTTTCATCGGGAATTCTCGCGCTACCTACGATTGCCGGGTAGGAGTGATAATGCAAACTTCTTTCATCTCCACTTTCTATAATAAACGCAACGTGATAGTGCGCAGTTAACATAAACTTAACGCCTATTCTTTCAAGTTCTTTGCACCACTTACCGTAAAGTTCACGCTCTATATCCCATTTATTACCTGCAACTTTCGTTGTCATAAACGGATTGATATGAGATATTACAAAAGGAATTTTACCCTCTTTTTTGTCAATCCCCTTTAAAAATTCCAGTTCTTTTTCCCTATATACGTGAAAACGATTTTTGCCTAAATACCCGATAGGAGTATCTTGCGATCTATCGTACTCAACGTCAGTATCGACCTTATCTTCACCTAAATCGAGAACTACGCCAGTTAAATTACCTATGCTAAAATCGTAAAAAGCATTAAAATTCGGGCAGGGGAAATAAGTTGGGTAAAGTTCGGGAAGCGCCCCTTTAACGTCGTGATTACCACGCGCTAAAATTACTGGGATTTTCCCACCTGCAATATCGCTTAAAAACTTGGAAAGTTCCAAATAACCTTCAACCGCTTGAAACTCCGCAATATCTCCGTTTACCACGAATAAATCTACGTCATCTTGAAAGTAAGAAGACGTTTTTAACGCTAAATCATAATTGCCGTGAACGTCGGCAAGGTGATAGATATTGATTTTATCAGTCTTTTTGAGCGCTTTAAACGAAAAAGTTGCAATTTCAACGGGTTTAAACTCCGAAACGTAACTGCCCCTTACAATTCTCTCTCTAAAAATAACCGAATAACTCTCGACACTATCTAAAACAGATTGCGGAACTTTAACCTTTAAAACTTTTCTCTCGCTCGGCAAAACGCCGGCGTTTGGTTCGTAATAAAAATCGTTCCCCACTTTTATATAGCAAAGACCGAAAGAATTAAGATTTATTAAAATTTCATAATCGCTACCTACTACGAAAACGGTCGGCTTACAATATAAAAAACTCATAAATTACCTATTTTAGTTTTTTTATATCATAACACGAATAACAAAAAAGTCAAGAGTTAACTTGCGTATAAAGATAACTTTTTAATTAGCATAGATAAATACTCTGATAGTATCGCTCTTTCTTCCCCGTTTGGCTGGCGTGAAATAAACCTTAAAAGATATATTTCTAAATCTTCAATCATAGAAAAATCTTCGTCGGTTAAATCTTTTTGTTTAAGGTTAAAAATTAAAGATTTTATATAACTTACGTCGATATAACTGCAATTTAATTCTTCTTTACTAAAATATCTAACTACGTTAGAGATAGGAAGCTTTTTTACAACTTCGGTCTTCTCGCTTTCAACGGGTTTTGCTTCCTTTTTAGTGGAAACTCCCTTTATTATCATATAAAAAATCGTTGAAAGTAGAGCAAATATCATAGAGTAAACGTAAACGCTTTTAAAAGTTTCAAATAGCGTTTTTTCCAACATATAATCTTCTAAACTGAAATATAGGCTTACTATAAGCAATACAAAAGACGAGCATAGAAAATAACTAGCGTCCCTACTTTTTTACTTGATAACAGCAACTATTAAATTAACTAAAAATAGCAAAACTTCAACCGCTAAAACGCATACCGAGATAAGCCAAGCGTATTTATCAAAATCGTAACACAAAAAATCAAGGGTGGGTTTAATATAGTTTAACATACCTAAATTATCCCCACCCTTATTAAGTTTTATACTTCTATTACCTTTTCTTGCAAAACGTTTATTACGTAAACTTTTTCGACCTTTTTTTTCATAACGCTCTCGATTGCGTTTTTATATAACTTCATTTGCGTTTTATACGCTTTGATTATATCTTCGTCTTTTTCGATCGTTGAAATTTTATAGTCGATAAGATAGCATTTATCTTCGCTAATTGCAATAAGGTCGCATATACCTTGAATTAAAATTTTCCTTTGCTCGTTTCCACCGAAAAGTTCGCTTGCCGAAACTAAATGGCAGAACTTTTGTTCTTTTAAAAGTTTATGACTTTTAATTTCTTCAAAGATAGGAAGTTTTAAAATGGCTCTCACCTTGGAAACGTCGATAAAACTTGCCTGTTCTTTAGTCATAAGCCCTTCGCTTATAAACTTTTCAATATCGCTATCCCCTTCAAACGAGTAAAAGTCAATAAGTTCAAAAAGCCTGTGATAAGCAGTACCCTTTTCACTACTTGACTCGCCGAATTTATCCGTTCTACTAAAATACTCGTCTTCGTTTTTATTAACGTCTGACACCGAACTTTTAACGGGGAGCGTTATCTCGTTTTTATAAGGATACTCGTAAGAAAGGTTATCAACTATCTTTTGTGTGAGTTTTTGCTCTATTTCTCTACCTGCAACCACAGTTCCGTTTTTATCGGGGAAGTTGAGCTCAAACTCTTCATCGTGATAAAATACGGGAGTGTTTCCCAAGGTTATAAAGTCGCTCATTTTATTTACTTGCGCGGGTAAAAATTCCGAGTTTAAACTATCTAACGTCATAGTGAGATAAAGCTCGCATTTTGCGCGCGTTATCGCTACGTAAAAAAGCCTTAACTCTTCAACCGCAGTAGATTTTTTACTCCTAGCAACTATAACGCTACGGGCGACGTTTTCGCTAAACGTCATATTCTCGTCGTTATAACTTCTTACGGCTAGCCCGCTATTTTTCTCGTAGAGAACGCTTCCGTATAAATCTTGATAGTTAAACTGCTTTGAAACGCCTGCAACTATAACGACTGGAAATTCAAGCCCCTTTGACGCGTGCATGGTCATAACCTTTACTGTGTCTTCGCCAAAAGATTCGGAGATTGAAAGGTCTTTTAAAACTTCGTTTATATGCCCTTCAAACTCAACCACTCTCATCTTCTTTCCGCTAACGATAGTTTCGGCTAAAAATCTCTCTATCCTTTTAACTCTTGCATGCCCGAACGGCGAAGAAGTAACTTTTGCTAGATAGCCCGTTTCTTTAATAATTGAGTTAAGAACGTCTTGTGCGGGTAAAAACTCGGCAATAAGGCGTTTTTTATCAAGCCATGATAAAAATTCACGGCATTTTTTACCAAGTTCGTCGTCTTTTTTACACGCTATTTCAACGCTTTGAGAAAAACTCTTCGTGTACGCTTTCCACCCTGCTAACGCAACGAGCGAAAGTTCGTCTTCTGAAAAATTACCCATCGAGAGCATAACGCTCGCAAGCGGAATATCACGCTCGGCGCAAACGAGCAAAGAAACAAGGTTTAGTAAAACTTTAATTTCAGGATAGTCAGAAATACTCTTTTTTACCGAAGACGATACGGGAATTCCCATAGAAACTAACGTGTGGACGAGTTCTTCGCTTAATTTATTTTTTGAGCCCATAGAACGAAGAAGTATGCAAATATCGCCTAATCCTATGGTCTTATACTCTTTGCTCTTTAAATCGTAATAAGGTTTTCCAAGCCTTTCGCCTATTAAGTTTATAATAAACTTAACTTCGTCTTTTACGTCTTCCGTCTCTAAAAACTCGTTGGCGTTAACAACGGAATAAACACCGCGTTTAACAAGTTGTTTTTCCTTTTTTTCAGGCTTTTTAATTAAGTGGATTTGGCAAACGCCTTGATAGTCGCCGTATAGCCCGCCGTAAATCATAGAATTATCTTTATAATTCGTTCCGCCGTAATTTTCAGTCATAACGGCGCTAAAAATTTCGTTAACTCCGTCTACGACTTTGGGTGCGCTTCTAAAGTTATAATCAAGAGATATAGGCGTTCCTAAACCTTCGTTATAACTTTTGAATTTTTTATTGAAAAACTCGGGATTGCACCCCCTGAACGCATAAATACTTTGCTTGCTATCGCCGACGAAGAAAGCGTTATCGTTAGATAATAAGGTTATTATTTCTTCTTGAATATCGTTTACGTCTTGGTACTCGTCAACGAAAATATAAGAATATAAATTCTTGACTTCGCTTAAAATCTCTTGGTTTTTAAGTAAAATACTTGCGTAACGCTCGATATCTGAAAAGTCTACCGCGTTTTCTTCTTCTTTTAACTTTTGATATTCTTTTGAGTACTCGCTAGCTAGGTTAATTAAAATTTTAGCAATTTCAAGGCTAGAATTAAGATTTTCGCTCTCCTTAGTTTTATCAATGGCGAAAACTTTGACGATAGGAGCAATTTTCTTTTTAAAAGCGTCCGCTAAATCTTTGAGCGCTTGTTGCAACTCGCCTTGCTTACTCTTTCCAAGCGGAAGATTAAGGTTTAACTTATTATACTCGTAAAAATAATCAAAATAATCTTCTGCATTTAATAAATTATCAAGTAAACTAACTAAACGAGAACAATATTCTTTTCTTGCTAAATCTTCGGAAAAAGCATTTTTTAACTCTAAAAATTCCTGCTTATATTCCGTTGCAATTTCTACTATCTGTTCTTTATACTCGCTCGTTAAATACTTATACGCATTAGCGTATAAATCTTCGCTCTTACGCAATAAATTTTCAAAACTGCCTTCGCTATCTAAATGCTTGTAAACTGACTTAACGGCTTCTTTAAGCCCGTTATCTCCGCGATAATTATCAAACATCGGAATAATCTTTTTAAAGTTTTCGTCCCCTTCATCGTAAAGTCTTTCGAAAACTTCGTTCATAGCAGTTTCAACTAAACGCTTTTGCTTGCTCTCTTCTAAAACTTGCAAGTTTGCGTCTATTCCTAAAATATAAAAGTATTTTTTAATGAGCTTTGAACAAAAGGAGTCTATCGTGCAAATGTCTGACGATGAAACTAATTCAAGTTGTTCTTTGTATTGCCTATCTTTAGTTTCAAGATATTTTTTAGTGAGCGCCGTTTTGAGTTTATCTTTCATCTCTTCAGCGGCAAGTTTAGTAAAGGTAACGGCTAAAATTTCGTTAACTTTAACTCCTTCTTCGGTGATAAGGCGAATAATTCTATCGATAACGACGCGCGTTTTCCCAGAGCCTGCGGAAGCCGAAACTAATGCGTTTCCGTGTAAATGCCTTACCGCTTTTAACTGCATTTCGGTTAAGTTTTCGGTTTTACTCATCGTTATCTCCTTCCGCTACCCCGTCAACTGCGTCGACAATCGTTTGAACGTGCGCTCCTTCAATCTTTCTAAATTTTCCACCTTCTTCCGACGAGAACCCGCACATACCGCCGTACTGACAGTACTTGCACGCGCCTTCGTACGGCGACGGCTCAACGTAACCGCTTTGAATTTCATTGGTGGCGTTCGTTGCCACGAGTTTAGCGTATTTTACGAACTTATCCATCTCGCTTTGCGTTAAAACGGCGGAGTTTTTCGACGGCGTTCCGTCTTTTTTAAGGTCAATTTTTACTACCTTTGACTTTTCGCCCGCTGAAAGCGTGTTATCGGTTGCCGAAACGATAGCATCCGTTCCCACCGTTTTTCCCATCATCGAATAGTTAAACTCTTCCTTTGAATATCTATTTTGAACGGGATAATAGTAAGCGCCGGCAGGTTTTATTTTATCACTTATAAACGCGTTTAAATAAAGGTAAAGTTGAATTTTATTGCCCGTGTAAAAATATTCTTCGCCACTAGAAATGCTTCCTGATTTATAATCGATTACCCTAACGTAATCATCGTATCTATCAAGCCTATCAACCACGCCTTTTACGTTTATTTTTTTATCGTTTGATTCAAGAGAGATTGGCAAAATATCACAACCTCTTCCAAACCTAACTTCAAAACCGCTCGGTTTAAAAGAAGAATTTTTAACGGAAGAGTATATGCTAAAACATACTCTTTTGCTCTCTTTTAACAAATTATCGAAAGTAAACTTCATTTTACTTGAAGAGAAGTATTTTTTATATTTTTCTTGCTCGCTTACTCTTTCGAAAATTTCAGTAACTAATTTATCCGAACTTATTTTATCCGAAACTTTATCTATATCTTTAGCGAAATTTTCGTTAATTTCGTGAAGGAACGTTCCCGTTTCATTGACTTTAACTTCTAAAACGGGGGATTCTTTAAGCCTTAACGAATAAGACGCGTAATTTTTATAAGGGCAACTAAAATAAGATTCTAAAACGCTCGCGCTTATCTCTCCGCCCTTGATACTTAAATTTTCAGTATTTAAAACTTTCTTTTTGCTATTTTCTGATAAAAGAGCGTCCGCCTTTTGTTTAAGGTCGGCTTTTTCAAGCAATTCTAACGCTTTATAAAACGACGCAACTTTGCTTAAAACCCCTTTATCGCTATTTTTATATCCCGAATAACTATTTGCAATTTCCATTAAGGAAACGTTATCGTTGACGAACGCGCTTGAAATATCTCTAATTAAGTCTTCTTCGCTTAATTCTTCAACGTAATTTTTAACTACGCTTGAAATAGGCTTTACGTCAAAGAGTTTTTCAAGGGATTTTATAGCGTCTGACTTAAAGTTCTCGCCACCGTCGAATTTTTCGTTAGAATACGAGAGTTTAAGTTTTTGAGTAAAGGAGATAAGCGTTGTTAAAACGTTTTCCTTTTCCCTTAAATTAACAGATCTTATCTTTGGCTCGACTATAACGTTAAAGTCGTCTAAAACACTTAAATCGCCGTCTGATAAAAGCGCGGTGTCACTTTGCGTAAACGGAACGTCGCCGTTAAGACCTACGGCGTATAAAATTTTAGCGCTCTTTACCTTTACGTCTTTACACTCGCCGATATAAACTGCGTCGGCTAAAATGGGAATAGCGCTTATTGACGTTCCAACCGCACCGCTTAAAAATAAGTTTTTAAAGTCGAGCGCGGAAATTAAAGAAGACGCTAAAATAAAATTCATCTCGTCAAACAGCACGTTTAATTTAGCCTCGATTTTATCGTTATAATCGGCTAATACTTCGTTGCTGGAATTTTTGAGCGCTAAAGATAAAGCGTTTAAATTTTCGTAAACGTTAAAAGATGAAAGGGCGAATTTTAAACTTTCAACGAAATCTAAAACGGTCTTTGCTTTTGAAAGCCTTTCAACGACCGCCATAACTTTTTGACGCATATTCTCAAACTCGTTTAAGTATTCGTGCTCTACCGTAAACGGATTTTTATACGCGCGCCTGTTTATTGAATTTGCGTAAACGTAATTTATAAACTTGTCCGCAACCTTTTTTTCTTTTACAAAAAGGCTCGAACCTATAATTTTAACGAAATCGCTCGCTAAAAGACCCTTTCTTTGAAAATCTAAAAGGGCTATTATAAAATCGCAAACGGGGTGTTCGGATAACGACGCCGACTTTTCAACGAAATACGGAATATCGTAATCTTTAAACGCCTTTTCAATAGACGGCAAAGAATCGGCTAAACTGCCCACCGCAACGGTTATATCGTTAAACCTTAAATTATTATCTCTTACTTCTAAAAGTAAGTCTTTTGCAAGCCACTCGGCTTCGGCGTTACTATCCACCGCTTGATTGATAGTTACGTTATTAGTTTTAAGCGGTTTAAAATCTTTATCTAGCGCTAGGGGGTTAAATAAGTTTTTCTTGATAAATTCCGCTTCGATAGGAAGATTACCGCACTTATTGATAACCGTGGGGTTTTTGCAAATTTTTTGAAGCCTATCAAAAGTTTCCCCCGTGAAAAGTTCGCAGTCCTTATCGTAAGGAATAACCGCGTGAAAACTCTCGGCAGTTTGATAGAGAGCGTTGAAAACGTCAAAACGCTGTTTCGTTACCGATTGGAAACCTACGATTATAACGGCGGAGTTTTTAAGGCTTTCGTCGTTTTTAACTAAATCGGGCATTAAAGAAAGATAGTCGTTACTGTCGTAAAGCCCCATTTGTTTAATTCTTTCGTCGTATTCTCTATAAACGGTGATGACGTCTTTAATCTTACTTATAAGCGCGGGTTGAAGCCCTTCTCCCCTATCTAATAAACCTTGCAGTTCTTCGGGGGTTATCTTCGCACTTTCAAGTTGAGAGATAAGTTCGTATAAAACAAGCGCCATATTAGGCGTGGTGACAGCGTGCTTAAATGAGCCAAGAGAGTTTTTAACTTCGGTTATAATTTTTCTAATGAGCATAACCGAACTTTCTTTAGATATAACGCGAGAAGTTGAATTTTTAGAAGAAATGTATCTTTTAAAAGTTATAACGTCAACGTCGAAAAAACCACCGCCTAGGCGTGAAGCGATTTCAAGCTCTAAAGATAAGGTTATTTTATCTTCGGAAAAAACTACGCATTTTTTACCGCTATCTATTAAGTTTTTTACCACTTCGCCAGTAACCGAAGTTATTTTTTGAGTGGTATCGCCAAGATAAATCTTCAAAATTTGCTCCTTAACTAAAATAAAATATGCCGTTTTTATGCTATTATAGTATAACTATTTGCCATACGCTTGTCACGTGATAACATTTTATCATATTTCACTTAAATTTTAAAGATATTTTTGTTATTTGTTTTTGCATTTTTGAAAAGTTATGGTATAATTGATTTACTATGAAGAAAATTAGTAAAATTTTAACTGTATTAACATTAATAATAGTAGTTCTTTCTTTAACGGCGTGCTCAAACGCTAGTTTAGGCACAAGTAACTACTTGTGGTTCAAAAACCAATCCGCCTTCAAGAGTAATTTTAAGGAAACTTTGAATTACGGCATTTCTTTCGTTAACGCAACCAACGCAAATAGCGACGCTGTTAAAATAGACGGATATAGTCTTGATATTGAAGACGGCTCTTACGTTACCACTTTAGAAGCAAAGACGGATAAAAACGGCAACTATTACGTTTACACTACCGAATTTAACCTTAAAGCAACGTACGTAACGCCAAATCAAACTAAAGAATTTATAGATAGTTTTAAAGCCGTAGTTCACTTTACTGAAAACTTAAAACCCGTTAGCACGGTTAAAGAGTATTATAGCGAATTTTCAGACTATAAGTATAATTACGAGATTACTTACGGAGATAAAACCGCTACCGCAGTTTTAAAAGAATACGATATAGCCGAAAAAAACTCTCGCGAAAACACGTTTACTTTTGATAAGTACACCAAGGGCGCGTTTATTGATAACGATATAGTGCTTTTAATTCCAAGGCTTTATAACGTAAGCAGTTCTTTCGTTCAAAATTTTAAAACTATTGACGTTTTATCTAATAAAAACCACGATATGCAATATTACGCTTACATTATAAATCAAAACGTTGACGTTAAGCTTTTATCCGGTTACACTTTAAACGGAGAGCAAGTCGGAGGGGACGGTGTTTCGTGCAATCACGTTGAAGTTGCTATAAAAGATACTTTCTCGGGTTCTCCCATCGAGTGCTACTACGCTCAAGATAGAGATACTCACCGCCATAGATTAATTGAAACTTTCACTCCGTTTGGAAACGTTGGATATTTAAAATATTCTCTCTTATCCGCAACGGTTGAAAACGATAATTAAAAATTAAAAGTTCACGAATTTTCGTGAACTTTTTTTATTGCGTCTTTTATTTTTATATATCCGCTTTGACCGCTTAAAACTTGATAGAGTTTCCGCCCTTCTAAAATAGTTTTTCTATCATTTTCTAAAACGGTTATAACGTAGTAATATTCGCCGTTTATAAGGGGATAAAGTTTTTTAAGTTCTAACTCCCCTTTAATCGCTATATTTTTAATTTCTCGTGGCTTTTTTAATTCTTTATAGGTAAAATTTTCAAAAATTCTTAAATATTCACCGTCTTTACTTTTCGATAGCGCCCCAACTAATATAAACAACGAGAAAAACAGCAAGCTAAAATTCACTTCAGAAAATATCGAATATATAAATAATATAATCCCTACAACTGAAATTAAAACGCCTAAAAACTTAACTATTTTCAATGCTTTTTTCCTTTGTAACTTTAAGCTTAATATTGAAAGGAGAACTCTTCCCCCGTCGAGCGGATAGCAAGGGAGCAAATTAATAAAGCATATAGATAGGTTTGCAAAAACCGCTAAATCGGTGTATGCGTAAGTTATAGGGAAAACCCACCATATAGCAATAAAGAAAACCGCCACCATAAAGTTTAGTAAAGGTCCTGCTATCGCTATAAAAATCTCGTCTTTAAAGGAAATATCTAAGGCGTTCCCTTCGATGATAGCGCCGTACGGCATAAGAGTTATTCTATTTAAAGCGTAGCCGTATTTTTCAGACGCTATAAAATGCCCCATTTCGTGAATAACTGCGGTAAAGGTAAAAATTAAAAAAGAAAATACTTTGCCGGTAAAAGCAAAGTATATTCCAAAAACTATAAATAACGGATGAATTTTAAATCTCAACTTAACCATACGATTTGATTATCGGTGATTTCATAACCGGTAAGGATTGCGTCGTCGCTAAACATACTAACGGTAGTTATTCCACTAGAATATCCCAAGGGAACGTTAGAGTAAACCGTTTCGCCCACGCTTAAATAAATACTTTCAAGCCCACTTATAACGCTTGTGAAAGAATCGCTATGAGAAACGATTACAACGTAAAATTCGCCGTCTTTAACAACGCTTTCAACAACGCCGTCGCACGGAGAATAGATACTGCCGGCTGACACCGTCATAACGCCGTCTTGCAAAGTTACTTCCCCACTCTTTGAAGGAGAGAGCGCCGTAAACTCGGTGTAATGCTTATTTATCTCAGTTTCCTGTTTAGAAAATACCGCGCGCATTAAATTGTTCATACCGCTATTTTCAAAGAAGATGTTAGTTAAAATAATTCCAACGACTAGTACGAAAATTGCAACCACTTGCATTGAAATTATATCAAAGCCACCCTTTTGAATTTCAACCGAACTATCTTCTTGCGGTTTTACCTTTTTAATTTTAGGCTTTTTAAAGCGGATATTTTTGAAAAAATCAAGAGCCGATTTTTTGTCGGGTTTGCTTTTAGGATTTTCCGCTTGATTGTTTTCGCCGTTAACTTTATTTATAATTTGTTTTTTAACGTCCGCCTTTTTTCTTTTTGTTGGTTTAAATTCCACGCTTGAAGAACTAACCGGAACTTCGAGCATTTTTGCGTATTCTGAACTGTTCATAAAAACTCTCCTTTTTTCCGTTTGTTATAAGGTATTAAAAAAGTTTTGATTTTAGAACGAAACTTGCATAAATTTTTTTAGGTTACTCACACTTATTTTCGGGAGGTAGGTTATGAAGAACGTTAAAAATACTAAAAACTCCAAGACTTCTAGCGCAACTAAGAATTCCACTAGAAATTCAACGAAAAGCGCAACTAAGTCTACGAAAGATTGCAAGTAATGAAAAAGAAAAAGAATAAATTTGCATCTAATTTTGACATTAACGGTAGTTATACCGGAACGTCAAGCGACGGAAGTAAACCCGTTCAAGATGCCGACGATTTATAATTTTTATTATTGCAATTAAAAAGTCCGTTTGAAAAAAACGGACTTTTTTCGTGCAAAAAACCGGGCTCTACTCACGGTAGAGTTAATTTTTTAAACTCTACTGCGCGTAAAATTACTTTATCTTAACTTTAAGTTTAAGTAGGGTGCTACTTTTTAAAAATTAAATTATACTTTTAGTGTGAAAGGTATCACGTTAAATTCAATTCGTAAATTTAAGGAGAGTTTTATGAGTTTTAAAATATTTACCGATTCATCGTCTGGTCTTCCACTTAAAGTTACTTCAAAGTTTGAGATTAACATTATCCCCTTAACTTGCATAATAGACGGCGAAGAAACGGAAATTCATTGTGACGATGAAGAGTTTTTAAAGAATTTTTACACGCGTTTAAGAGATAAAGTCGATATGATGACCGCTTGCATCAACGAGCAAACTTTCTACGATTATTTTAAAGCGGAACTTGAAAAGGGAAACGACCTTATCTATATAGGTTTATCTTCCGGTCTTTCAGCAACGATTGATAACGCTAATAAGGCAAGCGAAACCTTGAAAAAGGAATTCCCCGATAGAAACGTTTTTATAGTTGACTCGCTCAACGCCTGCCTTGGCGAAGGCTTACTCGTTTTCACCGCTTGTGAAAAGCGCGAACAAGGCTATTTAATACAAGAAGTTTACGAGCATCTTTTATCCACTTGCCTTAACGCAAATAGTTTATTCACGGTTAAAACGTTATCGTATTTAGCAAAGGGCGGAAGAATTAGCAAACTTTCAATGGCAATAGGAACGGTTGCAGACGTTAAGCCTATAATGTTCGTTAACGAAAAGGGAAAACTCATCGCCGAGAAAAAGGTAATTGGAAGAAAGCGTTCAATTCTCACTATTGCCGAAAACTTTATAAAAACGGTTGAAGACCCCGAAGAACAAACTATTTTTATCGGGCACGGAGATTGCTTGGAAGACGCTCAACTCCTTGCCGAAACCGTTTGCAAAAAAGTAAAGGTAAAAGAAATTATCTTTAACTATATCGACCCCGTTATTGCAATTCACAGCGGGCCGGACACTTTAGCAATATTCGGCTACGGAAAATCAAGATAATAAAAAAGGTAGGCGCTCGCCTACCTTTTTTTATTCTATTTCAAGCTCTTCGCTCCTAAATAAGTCGTCATCCAAAAATTCGTCGTAACTCATACCAAAACCCTTTGCAATCATAAACACGGTACTTAAAGTTACCGTTTTATTCCTGCCGTTCATTATGCATTGCATACTTCCGTGCTGTATACCCGATAACTTTTCTAAACGATATTGAGTCATATTCTTTTCTTTAAGCAATTTTATTATGCGCTTTGCAACTGCGTCGTTAACAGTCAATTTCCCACCCCTAAATTTTACAATTAACGTAGGCTTGCCTACATATTCATTGTAAACTTTAGGACTGTATATTATACGAAGATAAATCTACTTACTTTCTTGATTTTTTTATCAACTTGTTTTATACTATGTAGGTATACCAACATTATATAAAATGAGGTTAAAATGATAATAACTTTTTTTGGTCACGCAAATTTTGTTGCAAACGAGCTTTATAAAAAACGCGTTTTAAATATTATTAATAAAATTGCTAAAAATAATTACGTTGAATTTTATTTAGGTGGCTATGGTGCGTTTGATTCATTTGCTTTTACTTGCTCGAAAGAATATAAAAACACCAACGGCAATTCCAGTTTATCGTTTGTTTCGCCCTATTTTACAATTAACTATCAAAAAAATCATCTTGATTATCAGAAAAAAAATATGATAATATTATCTATCCAGACATTGAAGACAAGCCATATAAATTTGCAATATATTATAGAAATAGATATATGGTTAAAAATTCAGACGCTATTATCGTATATATAACTCATCAATGGGGCGGAGCGTATCAAGCGTATAAATATGCTAAATCGTTAAACAAAGTTATATTCAATATTGCCGACGAGTGAAATCTCGCAAGCAAAAAAGGTAGGAGCTCGCCTACCTTTTTTATTATTAAATAGTTACTTTGCCGTTCGTGCATTGAACGGATGATTCAAACTCATAGTTCCAAGAAGCGTCTTTAGTAACTGAGTTCCACTCGTAAACCGTTCCATTATAAATTATAGTTTCAAGCGAGGTGCAACTACTGAAAACAAAAGAGCCGATTCTAGTTACGCTCTTTGGAATAATTAAAGTTTTAAGCGACGAGCAGTAACCAAACGTTCCCATTTGAATCCAAGATACGCTACTTGGAATTTCAATCGTTTCAAGTGACGGGCAAGTGTGGAAAGCATATTGACCAATTTCAGTTACGCTAGACGGTATAGTTACGTTTTTTAATGATAAGCAGTCGGAAAAAGCAGAAGCGTGAATTAAAGTTACGGTGTTTGGAATATTTACAGTTTCAATTGCCTTGCAGTTTTCAAACGCGCATCTATAAATAGTTGTAACTCCACTTAAAATTGAATAACTCTTATCGGCTTTTCCGCATGCGTATTGATAGAAAATTTTACCGTCTTTACTATACAAATTGCCGTCAACCGCTTTATACTTCGTGTTTCCTTCCGCAACTGAAATGCTCTCTAACGCACCGCAACCAGCAAAAACCTTTTCAACGTTATTTACGTTTTTGGGAACGACTGCGTTTTTAATTGAAGAATAAGCAAAAGAATATTCTCCAAGAGTAGTTAAACTGCTGGGAATTTTAACGTCTACTAATTTTTCACAATGGTAAAACGCCTTATTATCAATAATCGTCATACTATCTGGAAGTTCAATTTTAGTGAGCGCCGTGCAACCTTCAAACGCTTGCTTGCCGATATTTTTAACCGTGCTCGGAATTACTGCGCTTTTAAGGTTTTCAAAGTTTCGAAAAGCTTTATCGTAAACTTTAACTACGTTTTTGCCTTCGTAAGTTTCAGGAATAACCAGCCTTTCAATATCTTCATCTTTGCAACCGGTAACTTCGTAAGCCGTGTCGTTATTAATTAACCTATAACGTAAATTCTCGGTAGGAGTGTTATCTTCCCCACCGCCACCGCTAGAATTACCTCCGCCACCGCACGCGGTAAATAAACATAGCGCAAGGCATACAGCGAGCGCAA
>JAZSBA010000043.1:0-2067 GCA_045602125.1 Christensenellaceae bacterium
AAACAGTTCCTTCTTTTAATAAATTTTTCCAAAACTCAACGTGAGTGTATTTGTAGTACTTATTGCAAAGGTCAGTTCCAAAATAAAGCCTATCTTGGAACTCGTTTAAGAATTTCTTAGTAAACTCTTTATCTCTACTTAAAATTTGAATTGGTGATCCGTCTGACAAATCAAGATATAAGTTTTCATATCTTCTAAGTAGGGTGGGAACTACGCCTTCTTCAGTTAAATCACTACCATACTTTCCAACTTGGTCACCATCGCCGTTCCAAGTAAAAACGTAACCGCGTTCCGAAGGGGTGCGAAGTTTAAAAAGTTCCGCCCAAAAAACAGGACCGTGCCCAAAAATTTTGCATTTGGGGAAGCGTTGAAGAGTTTGCTCTAATTGGGGAAGACCAGGATCGTCATACAAGCCAAAATCGCCGGTCTTAACAATCGAGCCGTCAAAAACGATAGGCATATCAACCATTTCCGCACATGCAAAAAGGTTTTGAACCCTTGGGTCCATTATTTCCATATTCGGCATAACTTCGCCTATTCCTTTACAGCCTTTGTTCTTGTAATACTCTAAAACTTTATAAAGCGGAGCGTTAGGCGCGTTAGTCATAGCCCTTGGATCAATATTACAATAGGGAATGAATCTATCGGGATAAGTTTCGCAAATTTCTAAAATTTCGTCAACCGATTGCGGAAAGTAAATTTCCGAATTAACAACGGGTAAAAGAACTGCTTTATCAACACCCATTTCATCGTATAGAGCGATAAGTTCTTCAGGGTTTGCAAAAGGAGTTACGAAAGGTAGAGGATTTTTGTAACAATGTGAGTGAATATCTATAAACATAACAATCTCCCTAAGTTTTGATAACGTGATTATAGCATAAATAATTCTTTATTTCAAGCGTTTTTATTAATATATTTCTAGATATATAGTATAATTAGTTGACAACGATTGAAGATAAATGTATAATTGTATACAAATATACAAATAACAGTCGGGGTTGTTTTAAAATACGCCCAAAACTTAAAAAAAGGAGACGTGCATGCTTAAATTATCATCAAAAACTAACCTTTTAGAACAAGAAACTTATAGGTATTCTCTTCAAGACGTTAGAGAGCCTAATTTATATCGTGAAATTTATCCTTATGATGAAGTTCCTAAAGTAGTGTTCAACCAACGTCGTTCGCCGATGGATATGCCGGAGAAAATTTGGATAACCGATACTACTATGAGAGACGGGCAACAAGCCGTTGAGCCTTACACGGTAAGTCAAATAGTTGAACTTTATAAGCTTATGAATAAACTTGGCGGTCCTAACGGAATTATTCGCCAAACGGAATTCTTTATTTACAGTAAAAAGGATAGAGAAGCACTTGATAAATGCCGTGAACTAGGGCTTAAATTCCCTGAAATTACTTCTTGGATAAGAGCAACTAAAGAAGACTTTAAACTCGTTAAGGAAATGAAGATTAGAGAAACGGGAATACTCGTTTCTTGCTCTGACTACCATATATTCAAAAAACTCAAAATGAGTAGAAAAGAAGCGTTAGAGCATTATCTTTCAATAGTTAAATCGGCATTTGACGAAGGTATTGTTCCAAGATGCCACTTTGAAGATATAACAAGAGCGGACTTCTACGGTTTCGTTATTCCGTTTATTCACGCTCTTCACGATCTTTCAGTAGAAGCGGGAATTCCAGTTAAAATTAGAGCGTGCGATACTATGGGTTACGGTATACCGTTCTCTGAAACTTCTCTTCCAAGAAGCGTTCCGGGTATTATATATGGTATTAAAAAGTACGCAAATATTCCTAGCGAACAAATCGAGTGGCACGGTCATAACGACTTTTATAAGGCGGTATCAAACGCAACCGCTGCGTGGCTTTACGGCGCAAGCGCGGTTAACTGTTCACTTTTAGGTATTGGCGAAAGAACGGGTAATATTCCCTTGGAGGCGATGGTTATGGAATACGCTTCGCTCCGCGGTACGTTTGACGGTATGGACCCAACGGTTATCACCGAGATAAAAGAGTATTTTAGAAAGGAAATGGGATATAATATTCCGCCTA
>JAZSBA010000044.1:0-7660 GCA_045602125.1 Christensenellaceae bacterium
AAATTTATCGAGTTTTTTAAAGCGTTTATAAACTTATCGTTAAAGGTTACGCTTTCATCATATCTACCTTTATACAATAAATACTCTGAAAGCACCCCGTAACTTATAGTAAGAGCGCTTAAAACGGATTTTTCATAAGCAAAATTATCGCTATAATCTTGCCTATCTAAAAAGTAATTATACTCAACCATAATATCGCTATCCGTTAAAATTTCAGTTGGCAAAATTTTAAAGTTCGAGCAGGTGTTTTTAGGTGTAACGTTCAATATTTTATACGGATTAAAAGTAAACTTTTCATAGCTTACCCTACCGTTTTCGGGCGAAAAACTCTCTTTATGTGAAAAGGGAAAATATGCGCACGCGGAAGTTATTGCTTGATTATAGGCAATAAGTAAAAGTTCACGGTCGTTTTCATATTCTGAAAGCTCGGAAGTATCGTCGCTAATATATGAATACAAATTTTCATCTCCAAGAATTTTTACCGCCGTTAAAATTACGTCTAAAACTTTCATATTTGCTCCTTAATTAAACTCTCCGCTAAAAGCGGAGAGTTAGTTTGTTTGGTATTAGTAAGTTTGTATTACGCTTCAGTAATTCCTGAAATTGCGCTTTGAGCCCACGGGCGAGAACATAAGAGTTCTGCGTATTTTACGAGCGTTGCTCTATATACGGGCTTGTTTTCAAGTTGACGTAAAATTCTACCGTCTTCCCCTTCAATCCACTCCCAATCACAGAGTTGATGCATAGCAAAATCGTCGGTGTTTAAAAGGAACATCCAACCCTTCGGACAGAATCTATCTGAAACTACGGGAATACCGTTAAACGATACCGTTTTGTGACCACCGGCAATTTCCATAGTTTCAACGTTTCTCTTATAAGTTGATAAATGTTCAATGAGCGCTCTCTTTACGCCTGAAGAACATAAAATAAAGTTAATTTTGCCACCGCTTCTTTCTTCAACTTCGTCGATTTGCGCTTGAATCATATTTTCGGTAATTTCGCCGGCTTCCTTTTTAATTATTGGGAAAAGATTTTTAAAAGTTTCTTTATTAACGCCGTAAACTTGATAAACGTTGCTATCAAAAAGCGCCATTAAACCGGTAAGTTCGCTATTAAACGAATTGTTGGCGTAAGCGTATGCCACGTCTTCAATATTCGACCACGGTTGAACGCTATAAACGTACACCTTGTTATTTGGAATATCAACCGCTTGAACTCTCATAACTTTACCATCGAGTAATAAACTTCCGTTTATATCTCTTAATTGAATAGGCATGCCTTCAATGAAGTTTTGAGGTCTATCGGTAGTGAAAGAGTTTACCGAGCCGTTTTCAACCGTGCCTAAATAACCCGTGCCGTCACCAAATATCATTCTGCTAAAATTAATGTTTGCAGAGTGCATTAAAGAGTTGATTTCTTCGTTTAATAAGTTGGTAAACGCGCCAGATTTATTTTCACTTGCTCTTATTGCTTTATCTGAAATTTCAATAGTTCCGTAAAGGTTTTTAAGCCCAATTACGAATTCTTGATAAATGTTTGCGTAAGACTCGGGAAGTTCACCGTCTTCAGTTCCTGCGCTAATGCCACCGTTAACACCCGTTTTTACGAGTTTTTTAATTTCTTTACCCCAAACGTTGTCGGTGGTCTTTTTAATTTTTGCTAAGAACGCGTTTGCGTTATAATCAAGGTATTCAGACACCACGTCAAGATACGCCGTCTTTAACACCTTGTCTGCAGTTTTCATAGTAACCGTCATAATGTTTAATTAATCTCCTTTGCTTTTTCAAAAATCTGCAGGGCAATTTTAGTTGCGTCCTGCAACGTTTTGGGTTTTGACGGCGCTGAAATTACTCCATTGCCGTTTCCCATATACTGCCAAACTTTCGGTTTTGATGCGTTCACGTTTCCGAGATACTCGCGAATTATCTCGTTTTTAATATCTTCGTCGTCGTTAATTTTAGAGCGAATATATTCTTTTGACGAGAAATACTCGCTCTGTTTTTCGGCTTTATCTTTAAGATATTTAACGTACGCTCTTTCCAAAAAGCCTTCGGCATCGTCTCCGCTACTAGCGGCTAAATCGTAGAGAGACTTTATTATGCCTTGCGCTTCGGGATAAGTATCTTTAAACGCAGGCTTTCCCACTTGGCCGTTTGATGAAAGTGAATCTAAAATAGGTTTTTCAACTTTTTTCAAACCGCCTATTTCCCTTTCCAACTCTTTAACTTTCTGACAGCGTCTGGTAAATTCAGATTGCAAAGAATTGTATGCGTCGAGCAAGTCTTTAGCGCTTGAAAACTTTCCGTACGGCGCGCTTTCCTTCTCGCCTAAAACGTCTTCCGCCCCTGCGGTTTGCGATGTAACGCCAACGCCCGTTTCAATAACTTCTTGCTCTTTTTCTCCCGCTATATTAGTCATATTTTATTCCCCTTTACTTGCAAGCGCCGATAAAACGCTCGAAGCGCTTGCGTTTTTATGCAAAATAACGTGCGCTCTTATACGCTTTTTATATTCGCTATCTTGCAAGTTCTCGTTGTCGAGCGACAACAGTTTTTTAACGTGCTCTTCTATATGAACGCTGTGTTCGTCAAGAGAGTCTATTTCTAAATCGTTATTTTCAAGTTCAATATTTTCCTTTTCCGCTTTCGACGCGTGAAGAGTTATTATATCTTGCGCGTTGCCGAGCGAACCGTAGCCTAAAATTTCTAAAACCTTAACCTTCGTCCTTGGAGATAACGTTCCCTTTTCGTCGTATAAAAGTCCGCTTGAAAGCATTTCAAGTACCGCCGTCTTTTTTTGCGCGGGCGTTTGAGTGAGTTCGTTTTCAGTATCGAATATAATATCGTCCGAAGATAAATCACTCGAATTAAAATAAAGAATCTTCACTTGCTTTCCGTCCCCTAAACTACGCATAATTCTAGTGCTCGTTGCAAATTGGCGGTAAAGCCTTATAATATGCTTTCCAACGTTTTTAATAGCCGAGCGAATTGATTCAGCCGTTGAAGATAATCTAGTTTCGTCTTGCTCGATAAGAAGTTCTAACGCCACGCCCGACATAGTTGACTTACTAACCGACGAAGTCCTTGAAATTTCACTCGTTCCGGAAACCGTAACGAATTCGTTAATAAGTCTTTCTTCTTCGTATGTAAAGTCAAGCGGAACGGATCCCGTGCTCATCATTTGCGGTGGTCTACTACCTTGACGGTAAACGATAACTTTACCCGGTGATAAACCTTCGTCAATGAGTTCGTCAGTATCGACAGAGCCGTCTTCAACGTTAACTACGCCCATACTAACCCTATTCATAAACTCGTATTTTCTATTTTTTACGGCGTTATACGCCCTTTGAAGTGGAATAAGCCTTTCAACTAAACTTACCCCAAAGAACGCTCCGACTTGGTTGACGCTCACTTGCTTAATAAAAGGTAAATCTCTTTCCCCGTCAACTCCGTTGATATAGGGAAGTTCGCCGTACTCAAGAAGTTTATCGCCGGCAACGGCAATATATCTTCCGTTTGGATAATCAATGCTTGGGCGCTCATATTTTTCTATTAAGACAACGTGGTTTTTAAGTTTTTCAGAAGTCTTTTTCGCCTTATAGCCACCGTTTGAAGTTAAGCTATCGCTATTTAACGAGAACACGTCGAGTTCCCCACCTTCAATATCAACGTTATAGCGCTTGTTTATGTCGTTAACGTCAACCGCTCTTGCGTGGATAATACTCGATAGGTCGGAAACGTCGCTTTTAAAAAGGCTATCCGGGAAAATTTCAAACGGGCTAACCGCTTGAACTACAACGTCGCCTTCGTATACTCTCTCGCCGTCTTTTTCACCCATAAATTTACCGCCTTTTTCGTTCCACATTACTTTGTAAAACGCCGTGCCCGTTACTTCAGACCACTCGGTTGCGGTGTTAATAACTTTATCAAGCCCAATTCTAGAAGACGTTGACTTTAAAATTTCAGATGAAACGATAGCCGTTTTCAAGTCGTTTTCTTCTCCGGAACTTGCTCTAACGCTCATAGACGGGCGCACTCTTGAAAGTTTAGCAAGCCTAGTTTCAACGATGGGAGATATATGGTTAAAAACACTTCTGGATTGCCAACCGTAATACTTTTCTTCTTCGGAAATTTCTCCGCTTGGCAAAATCTCGCAGTATTGATTACCTGATAAAAAGTTCATATTGAGTTTCCATTGCCACTCTAAACTTTTTCGCTCTTCCCTTCTCTTTTGAAAGTCTTCGGTAACTTCATTTACTATTTCTTCGATAAAGCGCTCTTTATCTTTGTTTTTTTCCTTCACTTTTCTTCCCCTTTTCAGAAATTTTATCGTTTAATAATCGGCTTAATTCTCTAGCGCAGTTTTCGCATAGTTTTAAACTGTAAAAATTTGTGCTATCAACTTGCTTTTTTATAAAATACTTAGCAGTATTTTTGCATCCGCCTATATCGCAAACTATAGGCACGTTAACTTCAGTTATTATCATTTCTTCTCCTTGTCAAGTAGTTTTAACAAACGTTGTTTTTCAAGTTCTAACTCGGCGTCTGTTAAAGTGGAAAGGTCGCTATCTTCCCCTTCGATTTCTATGAGTAGTTTTACCGCTGAAACGTCAGGTGGAACGTTCTTTTTAACGACTTTTCTCTTTATTAGTTTTACACCGCCGTCACCGTCGTCCGTGTACTCTTCGGTAACTTCGGTAGAATCGTATCCAAGCGCACGTTTTTTTAGCGCTCTTTTAATACTTTTTTTATTATCCATATCCACCCCTTTTTTTATTTTGCGATAACCGTCTTATAAGCCGTTCTTTGTTACGCGCAACGTAGTTTTTATTAGGAGCTATTGGATCGTTTTTCGGTTTGGTCATAACGTAATATCTAAGTTCGTCCAGCGAGTGGTCGTCCTTTTTTATAGGCAAGTCTTCCTTTCCCCAACGATAACCTTTAATTTCTCTTATTAAATTTACGCAATTTTTAAAGATAAAAAGTCCGTTGTTTTTAAAGCGAGATTTTACCCTGTTTATCCCGGTAAATAAGTCTTTATTCACGTTGGAATTGACGTTTATGCCGTTTTCGTAAAACAGTTCGGAAACGCTTTTAGAACTCGCAAGCGTCTTTTGATTAGCGGCGGAGTCAATAAGCGCTTGATATCTTCCGTCACTCCCCACACGCCAACCTATTTTTACTGCAATTTGCTTTATTTGTTTTGCGTGCTCTTCAACCGATAATCCGCTTGCGTAATGCTCGGCTATAACGTAGATATTTCCGTCGTAATCGACTGCGTAAAAATGGCAAGATAACGGATTTTTTAACCCCGGGTCTATCGACATTAAGTCCTGCCAGTCATAAGGAACGTCAAACGGCTCAATAACGTGCACGTTCTCGTCAAACTCAGAATAAACAGGACCCGTGTCGCTTTGAAACAAACCGTATCTTCTTGAATTTAACTCACTTTCAGATAACGACTGGGTTAATAATTTAATTTCCGCCTTACTTAAATACGGGTTGTCCGCCCACTCAATAAACTCGTACCAAACGTTTTGTTGATTGTATTTATTAAGGAAGATTTCTTCGTATATAAAGGTTAAGCCTTTAAGCGGAGTCATCGTTCCGAAAATATCACCCTTTTTATCGAGAACACGCATACGGCACTCGTCGTAAATATCTTTGGGCGGTTCTTCATCAAACCAAACGTAGTCAAGCGAAGCGCCTTGGAACTTTTCACGACCTTGGTCACAACTTTTAAATCCTATAATCGACGTTTTGCCAAACACGTTTTTAATTTTTATCTGATCGATTATTCCAGAACTTAAACTGTCTTTTTTGCCTGAAATCATAGTTACGTCTACTATCCAGTCTGGATTTAGGTATTTTAGTATTTTTTCCTGCGCAACGTCCCTTTGAACTTGTTGCGAAAGTGAAACCACCCAACCAAACGTGCTCTCTCTATTTTTTCTATACGGATGAATTCCGCGCGCCATATAAATAGTTTCAACTGCACCGCACTCCGTTTTACCACTTCTATTTCCCCCGAATACCCAGCGGTTTCTCTTTTTGCACTTGTGAAAGGCTATTTGTTTCTTGTGTTTTTTCTTGCCGGTATTGTAGCGAAGTATTAAGTTGTTTTTATATCTTTTTTGCTGTTCGCTTTCAATTTTCTTGATTTTTACTATAACGCTATTATCCATTTGACTAAATACACCTTAATACTACAATTTTCGACGCTTTATTTTACTTTTTTCGTTTTATAATGCCTTTATGCTTACCCTTAAAAAATTATTAGTTGCGGTTTCAGTACCGCTTTATATACTTTTATCTTCAATGCCGATTGTAAAAGTCAACGCGTCGAGCGAAAGCTACGCCAGAATACTTTGTAACGACGCAATCGTTTATCAAGACGCAAATCTATCAGAGCCGATTTTCGTTTTACCTTACTCTTATTACGTTAAAATAGAATCGCAAAACCAAAATTTTGTTAGAATATCTTTTGGAAATAGCGACGGCTCTTATCCGCAAATCGTAGGCTACGTGAGTTTAGATAAACTAACTATCGTCGATTACGTTCCAATAAGCCCTTATCCACAAATTAAAGTTTCAACCGACGTTAGCGACGTGTTATTTAATGATTTCGAACAAAAAAACCCCTACTTTAACGTTGCTATGAACGAAGTTTTGTTTTACTACGGCGAAATCAAAAATCAAGATAAAACTTTATGCTACGTTTACTACTTAAAAAAACTTGGCTATATTGATAAAAGTTCACTAAATCCGTTTTCCGTTCCACTTCATCCCGACGAAATTAAAATTCAAGAAGAAGGAGGTGCAAATGACGGCGAAGGCGAAAACCTGTCGCAAACGCCGTCAAATGCTATTGGAGAAAACTTGCAAATAGTAATAATCGTTGGAATTTCAATAATTTCTATATCGGTGGTTTACTTTTTGTTTAAACCCTCTAAAAATAAAGTTAACGACGAGCAAAACGAATTTTCAAGCGACTAAGAAACTAGTTAATCAAACCTAACGTGTTTCTTTCCTTGTTCTAAAAGCGTTTTTTGATAAATCCCCGATATAAACGCAATTTTTAAGTACTTTTTCTCAAACCACTCTCTATCGTAACCCTTAGATACGAGTGCGTCTGAAAAGTTTTTTAACGCCCTTATCTGTCTTCTAAAATAGTTCCTTGAAGTAAGGTCGAAGTTATCGTCTTCGGGCGTAATTCCAAAGTATTTATAACTTAATAACACCCTATCGTAAGGCTTAATTATACTTAAAACTTCTTCAACTAAAAGTTTAAGTTCAATTAAGTCTTTTCTAATCTCGCCGAGCGATAAAAGTTGCTCTGATAAACTAACAACGTCACATCGAGCATAAAAAGAATTTCTCGCCCTTTTCTTTATCACTTCTTCAATTTGAGTTACGTAGCCATTTAACATAGGATACGCTGATAATATCGTCTTTCCGAATTGTTCCATAATCTACTCCTTAAAAGTTGCTCAATTGTTCGGCCTCACCAAAATTATAGGTAGAAAACTGCTCTTTTTCAACTGAATATGACATTTTTGTTCAAAATAATTTATTTTTGTTCAAAATATTCATTTTTACAGTCATAACCCATTGACTTATTGATTTTTTAGATTTATTATTTAATATTTACGAACATTTGT